>CALLYM010000028.1 GCA_937858155.1 uncultured Phycisphaerales bacterium
CGCGCCAATCCGCCGCGCCCCCCGCCGCGCCCCACTTCAGCCCAACTCCAATCACCCCGCCCGCATCACCTTCAGCCCGCGCGCCCTCCACCACACCCCTCCGCCCCGCCGCCACCCTTCTCGCCACCTTCGCCGCCTCACACTCCCCACACCCCCCACGCTCTCCCCCAAAGTGCTCCCACCCCGCCACCCGCGCCGCGTAACTCCACCCTCCTGTCCGTCTTTGACCATTTGACCATTTCCCACTTTGACCATTTGGCCACATTCCCACTCTGACCACTTGCCCAACAACCTGTCACTTGCAGCCCACTGCAATTCAACCCAAACCACCTCGCAACTGGCAGAATCCGCGCGTTGGCACTATGCTGTACGTGTCGGCAAGGACCCGAACCACCCCATCGCACAGGCGGGGCGTGGAGCGGGCGGTCGCGTCGCAACGGTCAGCCCCGTGCGCGCGGTTCGTGCCAGTGGTGTTTTGGAAAGCAAGGCTGCTAGGGCCGGTGGAACCGGCGGAAGGTCGAGGCTGCGGTGCTCCTGGACAAAGTGAAAGGCCTCTTCAGCGTCGATATGGGGATCGACCTGGGCACGTGCAACACGCTGGTGGCGGTGCGCGGTCAGGGCATCGTGCTCAACGAGCCCAGCGTCGTCGCCGTCTGGAAGGGCACCAACAAGGTCCTCAACAACGGCGAAGCCGTCGGCTGGGTCGCCAAGGAAATGCTCGGCAAAACGCCCGGCACCATCACCGCCATCCGCCCGCTCAAGGACGGCGTGATCTCCGACTTTGAGATCACCGAGGCGATGCTCAAGTACTTCATCCAGAAGGTCAACGGCAAGAGCAAAATCTTCGGCCCCCGCGTCGTCATCAGCGTGCCCAGCGGCATCACCGCGGTCGAGAAGCACGCCGTCTTCAACAGCGCCGCCCGCGCCGGCGCACGCATGTGCTACCTCATCGAAGAGCCCATGGCCGCCGCCATCGGCGCAGGCCTGCCCTACGCCGAACCCACCGCGAGCATGATCGTGGACATCGGAGGCGGCACGACCGAAGTCGCGATCCTCTCCCTGGGCGACATCGCCACATGCGAATCGGTCCGCGTCGCTGGCGACGACATGGACGAGGCGATCATCGCCCACATGAAGCGCACGTACAACATGATGATCGGCGAGCAGACCGCCGAGCGCATCAAGATCGAAATCGGCTCCGCCGCGCCCCTGCCCCAGGAATCCACGATGGAGGTCCGCGGCCGCGACATGATCAGCGGCCTGCCCCGCAAGACCGAGGTCTCCAGCGAAGAAATCCGCGCCGCCCTCATGGAGCCCGTCACCGCCATCAGCGAAGCAGTCACCCGCACGCTCGAACGCGCAGAGCCCGAACTCGCAGCCGACCTCGTCGAGAACGGCATCTGCATGGCCGGCGGCGGCAGCCTGCTCCGCAACCTGCCGCTGGTCGTCCAGAAGGCGACAGGCCTCCCCTGCCGCCTCGCGGACGATCCGCTTTCCTGCGTCGCCCGTGGCACCTGCCTGTACCTCGAGAACTTCGACCTGCTCAAGAGCCACCTGGAGCAGGACGTCAGCTAAGCCGCGTTCAAACGGAGTGAGGAAGGACAGGAGGTCCGTTGGCGCTCCATGTGGGTTTCAGTTCAGGAAGCAGGGCACTCCCCGCCGTCCTCGTGGGCACGGTGGTCATGGCGCTGTTTGTTCCCATGCGCTGGCAGGGCTGGGTCACCGCCCTGGGCGGGCTGACGCAAACCCTGGTCGCGCCCGTGAGCGGTCCCGTCACGCACCTTGTGCGTTGGGTGGCCCCGGCATCTCCCCCAAGGCCCGCCGACGAGCACTACGCAAGCCTGGAGCAGGAGAACCAGCAACTCCGCACGCAGGTCTTCGCGCAGACGCAGGAGAACCAGCGCCTGCGCGAGCAGCTCGCCCAGCTCCGGGTCGTCGTCCCCTCCACGCACGCGAACGTCGATTACCTGCCCACCCAGGTCGTCGGCGCATCGAGCGACCTTGCCGGACAGGCGATCATCCTCCGCGCCGGCTCACGCGACGGCGTGCAGATCGGCGACACCGTGACGACCGACTTTGTCCAGGTGCTGGGCCGCGTCGCCAGCGTCACCCCGCGCACCTGCACGGTGCTCCCCATCACGGCCGACAAAGCAGAGGACTTTGAGGCCGTCATCCTCTCCACCCCCAGCACCATGCGCTGCCGCCTCGCGCCCATCGGCGGCGGCCTGCTTCGGGGCGACCTTGAAGACAAGCGCGACGCCCAGTCCGGCAAACCGCTCGAACCCAAGGTGGGTGACGAAGTCCGCCTGAGCGACCCCACGCGTTGGCCCGCGTCCGCGCAGATGCTCGTTATCGGCACCGTGCAGTCCATCGACCAGAGCCCCAAGCAGCCCCTCCGCAAGTGCGTCGTGGTGCGCCCCACCGTACCGGACCTCTCCAAGGTCGCAGAGGCCGTGCTCCGCGTCGCGCCCGGCAGCGCCCGCCAGGCGTCCGCCACCGGCAAGGAAGGGAACCCATGAGGTGGGCCGTCTTCCTGCTGCTCGCGTGGGCGGCCCTCGGGCTGGAGCTTTCCCTGCGCAAGGCACTGGCCCTGGGCCACACCGGCATCGCACCGTCCTTCGTTTTCTGCGCGCTCACCATGATCGCGGCCTCTGCCCCGCCCGGCAAGGTCTACTGGCTCGCGTGGATCATGGGCCTGCTCGTGGACGCGACCTTCATGCTCCCCACGCAGAACGGCGCCGACGCACGCGTCCTGGGCCCCTACGCCCTCTCGCTCACCGCCGGCGCGTTCATGATTGTCTCCATCCGCACCTTGATGTACAAGCGCAGCCCTTTCGCCTACGGCTTCCTCGCGCTCGTCGGCAGCCTCGTCGCGCAGGTCTGCGTCGTCGCGATCTTCACCGTCCGCGCGAGTGTGTTTGATTCCCTGGCCTGGAGCGCAGGCCACGAGCTGTGGACGCGCCTCGCCTCCTGCATCTATACCGGCGCAGCGATGACCGTCCTTGCCCCCCTCGCACCGCTCCTCCAGCGCTGGCTCCAGATCAGCCCCGCCTCGCACATCTCCGGCGGCACCGCGGCGAGAATCTGACGGCGAACATTCGTTCAGTAATTGGGCGTTGGTGGTCTGTAGTCCTCGAAGTTGAGTTTCTTCATCGATTCGATCGTCTTCACGAGCCCATCCCGCAGCGGTACTTTGGGCTCCCACCCAAGTTTCCCGCGTGCCAGCGTGATGTCGGGCTTGCGCTGCGTCGGGTCGTCCTGCGGCAAGGGGCGGTACACCAGCTTGCTCTTGCCGCCCGTGAGTTCCACGACCATCTCCGCCAGCTGCTTGATCGTGAACTCCCCCTCGTTGCCGATGTTCACCGGCCCGGTGAAGTCGTCCGGCCCGTTCATCATGCGGATGATGACCTCCACCAGGTCGTCGCAGTAGCAGAAGCTCCGCGTCTGGTTCCCCTCGCCGAAGATCGTGATGTCCTCGCCGCGCAGCGCCTGGCGGATGAAGTTCGTCACCACGCGCCCGTCGAAGGGGTGCATCCGCGGGCCGTACGTGTTGAAGATCCGCACCACCTTGATCTTCAGCCTGTGCATGCGGTTGTAGTCAAAGAACAACGTTTCCGCCGCGCGTTTGCCTTCGTCGTAGCACGCCCGTGGGCCGATGGGGTTGACGTTGCCGCGGTAGCTCTCGGGTTGCGGGTGCACCTCCGGGTCGCCGTACACCTCGCTGGTGCTCGCCTGCAGGATCTTCGCGTTGCAGCGCTTCGCCAGTCCCAGCATGTTGACCGCGCCCATGACGCTGGTCTTCATCGTCTTGATAGGGTTGTACTGGTAGTGCCCGGGCGCCGCTGGGCAGGCCATGTTGTAGATCTCGTCCACCTCCAGCAGGATCGGGTCCGTCACGTCGTGCCGGATGAACTCGAAGTTGGGCTTTCCCAGCAGGTGCGCGATGTTCTGCTTCTGGCTCGTGAACAGGTTGTCCAGGCAGATGACGTCGTGCCCCTGGGCCACCAGCCTGTCGCAGATGTGCGACCCCAGGAACCCCGCTCCGCCCGTGACCAGAATGCGCCGAACCTTCATGAATCTTCCTTGACGTGGTGACGCCGTGCCGCCCACCGCGCCGAATGCACGTCAGACGGCCGGGGCCGCCCATCGTAAGCCGAAGGGCCGTACCGGTCCTGAACCCGCTCAGCACTGCCCACCCGCAAATACCCGCAGCAGCGCCGCGATGTCTTCCGTGTCCGGGAACAGATTGTCGTTGTTGAAGTCCACGTCGCCGCAGGCCCCGGTCGGGCACGGCGCGCCCGCGAAGACCGCCAGGAAGTCGGCGATGTCCTGCGTGTCCGGGAACAGCGTGTCGCCGTTGAAGTCGATGCCGTCGCACCCACCGCACCCCGCGGGAACACCCCACGCCGCGAAGAACGCCGAGACATCCCCGTCCGCGGATACAAACCCGCCGCCGAGCAGGAGATCGCCTGAATCGGCGACGCTTGTATGCAACGCCACCCCGCCTTGCAGACCCGACGCACCCATGCGATGCCACGCGCCATCCCACCGCGCCACAGAGCTCGCTGCCACCCCTTCGATGCTCGCAAAGTAACCGGCCGCCACCAGGCTGTTGTCCGGCATTGTCGTGATGGCGTGAATCGGCGCAACCCCCAGCCCCGCCTGCCCCAAAAGCGTCGCAACGATGTTCCACGACGTGCCATTCCACACGTACAGGCGAGAGTCGTACGGCGGGTTCGCCGGGTATTTGTTCAGGACCGCTGCGAGGCGTCCATCCGGGAACGCGGCCACATCCGCAACATAATCGTCATTCCCCGCGATATCCAGTTGCGTCCCGAGCGCGGACCATGCCGCGCCGTTCCACCGGGCCGCGTTGACAACCGGAACGGCGGGAGACCCGGCCAGCGTGAACGATCCTGCCGCCACCAGGTCGCCGTTGGGCAGCAACGCCAGCGCGTACACAGTGCCGTTTCCGATGCCGCCCCCCAGGCCGGCCCAGGCAGAACCATTCCAGCGCGCGATATGGGCCATCCCCGAGCCGCCCAGGTTCTGTGAAAATACACCGGCCGCGACCAAGTCTCCGTTGGGCATCACCTGCAACGAAGTGACGGTACCCGAAAAGTCCGTCCCAACGGACGACCAGGCCGCTCCATCCCAGCGCGCAATGAACGGCGCACTCACCGCTCCGAAGTGGTCGAAACTCCCTCCTGCGAATACGTCCGCCCCGGAACCGTGCGCAAGGCACCATATCAGGTTTCCGGTGAGGGCGCTGCTGACCGCGGAACCACCCAACTGAATCCACCCGGTGCCGCCCGCGGCGCGTTGGACCACCGGCTTCGACGATGCCTACCAGGACGGTTCCGTTCTCTTCTACAACCTCACGCCGACCGGACAACGAAGCAGCGACATCTTTGCCAACAAGCGGGAAGGCATCAACACCTTCGGCCTGTTCACCGAGGCCACGGTCAATCCCACCGCCCGCCTCGAGCTGACCGCCGGGGCGCGTTGGGACTTCGTCCACTTCATCTCGGAAGACTTCCTCGACCCGAGCCTGAACGCCAGCGAGACGATGAAGCGGGCCAGCCCGCGACTCGCCGCGTCGTATCGCGTGCGCCCGGATCACTCGCTCTACGCCGCGGTTTCCGGGGGCATCGAGGCGCCCGCGTTCAACGAGATCGATCC
>CALLYM010000029.1 GCA_937858155.1 uncultured Phycisphaerales bacterium
CGCTGGCTCCTGTTCTGGTATTACGGCCTGCGCGGCCTGTCGCTGTTGCTGCTGCTCCTGGTGCTGGCGATCGGGATTGTGGACTACCTGTACCAGCGGTGGCAGCACACGCAGGACCTCAAAATGACACGCCAGGAAGTGATGGATGAGCGCCGCAGCATGGAGGGCGATCCGCAGATCAAGGGGCGACGCATGCGGATGATGCGGCAGATCGCGCTGCAGCAGATCAACGCCGCCGTACCCAGGGCCGACGTGATTGTGACGAACCCGACGCACTACTCGGTTGCGATCGAGTACGACGCGGAAACGATGCACGCTCCGCGTGTGGTCGCGAAGGGTGTGGACTTCATGGCGATGCGGATCAGGCAGGTTGGGGCGCTGCACGGCGTCCCGATGGTCGAGCGTCCGCCGCTCGCCCGCGCGCTCCACGCCGAGGTTGAGGTAGGTCAGGAGGTTCGTCCCGAGTTCTACCAGGCGATCGCGGAGATCCTTGCGTACGTGTACCGGCTTGAGAAGGAGGCTGCGGCGTAGCCCGCGGTGGCGACGCACGGCCCGAAGGACCCTGCATAAAACATGGCACCCCCCGCAGTCAAAGCCCCCCGCAAGCGATCGGTCCCCGTGAAGGATCCCGGCGTACCCGTCGTGCGGATCGGTGCGCGACCTTCCAACCTTCCCGCGTGGATGCACATGCTCGCGGAGTACCGTTCGTACATCGTGCCGGTGTCGTTCATCGCCATGCTGGCGGTGCTGATCGTGCCCATGCCGGCGGTGATGATGGATGTGCTTATCTGCCTCAACATCGCGGTGAGCATGGTGGTGCTCCTGACAACCATCTACATGAACGACCCGCTGGAGTTCTCGGTGTTTCCCAGCCTGCTGCTGGCCACGACGCTTTTCCGGCTGGTGCTCAACATAGCCTCGACAAGGCTGATCCTGACGGCGGACGCGGCGAGCCCGGACGAGGCGGCATCGGTCGCGGGGCATGTGATCATGGCGTTCGGGCAGTTTGTGGCCGGGGCGAACCTCTTTGTCGGTATCGTGATCTTCCTGATCCTGGTGATCGTGCAGTTCGTCGTTATTACCAAGGGTGCGACGCGTATTTCGGAGGTTGCGGCCAGGTTTACGCTGGACGCCATGCCGGGCAAGCAGATGGCGATCGACAGCGACCTCAACGCAGGTCTGATCGACGAGCATGAGGCGAGGCGCCGGCGTGAGAAGATCGCGCAGGAGGCTGACTTCTTCGGTGCAATGGACGGTGCGTCCAAGTTTGTGCGGGGTGACGCCATCGCCGGCCTCATCATCACCGGGATCAACGTGCTGGGCGGATTCGGCGTCGGGATGATCGCCCGCGGGTGGCCCGCGGGGCAGACCGCGGAGGTCTTCACGAAGCTCACGATCGGTGACGGGCTCACGGCGCAGATCCCCGCGTTCGTGATTTCCATTGCTTCTGCGCTTATCGTCACACGATCGGGCAGCAAGCAGCAGCTCGGCACCCAGCTGGCGGACCAGATGTCGAGCCAACCCAAGGGCCTCTTCATTACCGCCGGCTTTTTGGCGTTGCTCGCGTTTACGCCTTTGCCCACCGTGCCCTTGGTGGTGACCGCGACGGCCATCGGGGGCGTTGCCTGGGCGATGCGCCGCACGCAGAAGGGCGAAGAACAGGCCGCGGTGACCGCCACCGAGGAGAAACTCACCAAGCCCGAGCCCCCGCCGATTGAGAACCTGCTGAAGGTGGACACGCTTGAACTGGAGGTGGGCTACGCCATCGTTCCGCTGGTGGATACCACGCAGGGCGGCGACCTGTTGGACCGCATATCTGCCATCCGGCGCCAACTGGCGGTGGAAATGGGGCTCGTGATGCCCCCAGTGCGCATCAGGGACAACATGCAGCTCCCGAGCACGGAGTACCGCATCAAGGTTCGGGGGAACTCGGTCGCGTCGGGAGTGGTGAAGCCCGGGCGGTTCCTGGCGATGGACTCCGGACTGGCCTCCGCGCCGATCGAGGGAGAGAAGGGGAAGGAGCCGGCGTTTGGGCTCGACGCGTGGTGGATCGAGCCGGCGATGAAGCCGCGTGCGGAAATGCTGAACTACACCGTAGTGGACCCGACGAGCGTGGTAGGGACGCACCTGACCGAGGTCGTTCGTAAGCACGCCGACGAGCTGCTGACGCGCGATGAAGTGAGCAACCTGCTCGAGCAGCTCAAGCAGAAGTCGCCCAAGATCATCGAGGACACGATCCCCGCGATCCTCAAGCCGGTCGAGCTCCAGAAGGTGCTCCAGGCGTTGTTGAGGGAGCGGGTGCCCATCCGGGACTTGGAGACGATCCTCGAGACGATCGCTGAGTGGGGCACCAAGACCAAGGATGTGGAAGTGCTGACCGAGTACGTGCGCAACGCCCTGCGCCGCACGATCTGCCAGCAGTATGCGTTGAGCGAGGGCGGGGGCGCGCCCAAGTTGACGTGCGTCACGCTCGACCCCACTCTGGAAGAGATTATCTCCGGGTTCATCGATCGTGGCGCGGCGGGCACGACCGTCACCATGCCCAGCCGGATCGCGAACCTGATCGCGTCGCATGTCGCGCAGGGTTTGGAACCCGTGACCAGTCGGGGGCTCCTCCCCGTCGTTGTTGCATCCCCGCAGGTGCGGGCGGTGGTCCGGCAATTGCTCGAGCAGCAGGTCCCCGGGGTGGCGGTGCTCGGCTACAACGAGGTGGTGCAGGGCGTGGAGGTCGAGTCGGTAGCCCTGATCATGCCCCCGGCCCAATTGTCTGAGGCGATGGAGTCTCGCGGGGTCGCGGCCTAACTTGCGGCCAAAGATCAGGGTGTGCAGGAGCAAGCACAGCAGAGCGGCGTGACGATCGTGCGGGCGGAGAACGCAGCGCACTGGGGCGTCGCCGCGTCGTTGTTCCGCGAGTATGCGTCGACCCTTCCCGCGTCCGCCCAGCTCAGCCTGCGCCACCAGGGGTTCGACGCGGAGCTTGCAGAACTCCCGGGGAAGTACGCAGAGCCGCGCGGGTGCATACTCCTGGCCATCCTCGGCGCGGACGCGGTGGGTGTTGTGGCGCTGCGGCCGCTTGATCCGTCGGGCGTACGAGACCGCGACCCAACCCCAATCTGTGAAATGAAGCGTATGTACGTGCAGCCGCGCGCGAGAGGGCTCGGCGCCGGGCGTGCGCTTGCAGCGGCACTCCTGGAGTATGCGCGGACCGCGGGCTACAAGATGATGAAGCTCGATACCGAGCCGGACTTTCTCGCGGCAGTGACGCTGTACCGGTCGCTCGGGTTTGTTGACATCCAGCGTTACAACGACGATCCGGTCTCGTGCACGCTCTGGATGGGGAGGGCGCTGTAGCGTCAGAGGCCAAGGCGCTGGAGTATTCCGTCCAGCAACGATCGGCACAGTTCCTGATCGCCGAATGGCTGCAGTTCGAGCGTGGTCTCAGTGCCGGCGCTCACGCGGTTGGCCCATATGGTGACGCGAGGGAAGCTGTCGCTGCGGGGAGGGCGGCAGACGAGGTTACCCCGTTCGTCCGTGCTGTACGACGAGACGACTGTGTAGCCGCGGGCGCGGGCCGTCTGATCGGCGGCAGCGATCGTTGCAGGGACGGACGCCTCGGGGGGGAGGGTGGCGCTAAGCCGTCCCAGTGAATACTTCGCCTCAATACCCCGAGAACCCTGCGTGGCAATCTGGGGCTTGCTGCACCCAGAGAGGGCGAGTGCTGCAGTAGAGATCAGCGAAAGGACGAGCAACTTCATGGTGGACTCCATTCCTGCGTGGCAGCGCTTCTTGCGCGGTTGGGTGCCCACAGCGTAGGATCGGTAGTGTGGGCATGATCCTATCAAAATCCTATCGTTTGGGGGGTGTCAAGCACTTGAAAGACGTGCCCGAGGTCGCTTTACTTGTCCCCCCCGGTTCCACCCGTTTCAGCGAGCCGGTTTGCGAAGAATTTGGTACACCAACTGTTCTGTTTACAGAGAAGAAGAGGACTTGCATGGCGATTCGCGTGAAGGCTCGGAGCGGTGAGTCGGTTGAAGGCCTGATGCGCCGGTTCAAGAAACTGTGCGAGAAGGAAGGCCTCACCAAGGACGTGCGCCGCAAGGAGTTCTACGAGAAGCCCTCGGAGCGTGCGCGTCGCGATGCCCGGAAGAGCCAGGTCCGCCAGCTGAAGGCGGACGGGTTGTTCGTGCCCAAGGGCAAGGCGGCTCTCAAGGGTGGCAAGGGCCCCGGTGGCCCTGGTGGTCGCGACGGCGGGATGCGCGACGATCGCTGAACGAATCCAGGGCGGACCCCTTTTGTGAATCGAGCGGGCCCGCCCTTGTTGTATCGTCGCAACTGGTATAAGGGTTGCGATGGGCGGCGCGGGGGTGTGTTGGAGTAAGGTGTCCTGCGGAGCAGGGCGGCCAGCAGGAGGGCCGGCCCGTGTGGTGGTTCCACCCCCCGGGGCGGTTGTCGGCAAGTGAAGGTGGTCCTGAGCCAGGAGTCGTGTGCATGCAAGCTATGAAGTCAATCGTCAGCCGGTGCGCGGGGATGCTCGCTCAGCCGGGGTCGCTGTGGGTTTCGCTGATGGTCGCGGTGCTGGGGCTTTCGTGCACGGCCGGGGTTGCCCGGGCGGCTGAGGGCGGGCACAAGGCGGGCGGCGAAGTGAACATCGTTCTGCCCGACCTCACCAACAACGCGGTGAAGGCGGAATTCCTGGGCGGGATGAGCGGCAACAAACTGCTCATGATCGGCCTGATCGTGTGCATGCTGGGCCTGGGCTTTGGCATGATGATCTACATGCAGCTCAAGAACATGCCGGTGCACAAGAGCATGCTGGACATCAGCGAGCTCATCTATGAGACCTGCAAGGCGTACCTGCTGCGTCAGGGCAAGTTCCTGATGATCCTCTGGGCGTTCGTCGCCGCGGCGATGGTGGCGTACTTCAAGTTCCTCGTCAACGTGGCGTGGGGCGACATGGCGCTCATCATCATCTTTTCCCTGATCGGCATCGCCGGGTCGTACGGCGTGGCCTGGTTCGGCATCCGCGTGAACACGTTCGCGAACTCGCGGGCGGCGTTCGCGAGCCTGCGTGGCAAGCCCTGGCCCTGCTACGACGTGCCGTTGAAGGCGGGCATGAGCATCGGCATGGCGCTCATCAGCGTCGAGCTGCTCATCATGCTGGTCATCCTGCTGTTCCTGCCCAGCGCGGTGGCGGGCAAGTGCTTCATCGGTTTCGCGATCGGCGAATCCCTGGGCGCGGCGGCCCTGCGCATCGCGGGCGGTATCTTCACCAAGATCGCGGATATTGGCAGCGACCTGATGAAGATCGTGTTCAAGATCAAGGAGGATGATGCGAGGAACCCCGGCGTGATCGCCGACTGTGTGGGCGACAACGCGGGCGACAGCGTGGGCCCCTCCGCCGACGGCTTCGAGACTTACGGCGTCACGGGTGTGGCGCTCATCTCGTTCATCATGCTGGCCATCCTGCCCGGCATCTACCTGCCCGCGGGCGTGGCCATGCCGGGCACGGCGCTGGCGGCCGGCCATTCGTTCGCGACCGAGGCTCAGATCGCGGCGGCCGAGGCGGCCAAGGGCACCGTCCAGGTGCAGATGCTGGTCTGGATCTTCGTGATGCGCATCATCATGGTGGTCGCGAGCGCGGGCTCGTACTTCCTGAACCAGATGATCGCGAAGGGCAAGTACGGCTCCGCGAGCAAGATGAACTTCGAGTCCCCGCTCACCGCGCTGGTCTTCATCACCAGCGCCGTGTCCATTGTCCTGACCTATGTCGCGAGCAAGATGCTGATCCCCAACATCAACGGCGACGAGACTCTCTGGTGGAAGCTTTCGACGATCATCACGTGCGGCACCCTCGCCGGAGCGCTCATCCCGGAAATGGTCAAGATATTCACCAGCGTGCACAGCCGGCACGTGAAGGAGGTCGTGACCAGCAGCGAGCAGGGCGGCGCGAGCCTCAACATCCTGTCGGGCCTGGTGGCCGGCAACTTCTCTGCCTACTGGCTCGGCATGGCGATCATGATCCTCATGGGCGTCGCGTACTACATGTCGACCCTGGGGCTCGGAACACTCATGGTTGCCCCGGCGGTGTTCGCGTTCGGGCTCGTCGCGTTCGGCTTCCTGGGCATGGGGCCCGTGACAATCGCGGTGGACTCCTACGGGCCGGTGACCGACAACGCGCAGAGCGTGTTCGAACTGTCGACGATCGAGACGATCCCCAATATCCGCCAGGAGGTTCAGCAGCAGTTCGGCTTCGAGCCCGACTTCGAGAAGGGCAAGGAATTCCTGGAGGAGAACGACGGCGCTGGCAACACATTCAAGGCGACCGCCAAGCCCGTGCTCATCGGCACGGCGGTGGTGGGTGCCACGACCATGATCTTCGCCCTCATCATCGGCCTGACGCACGGGCTTACGGAGAACATGGACAAGCTGGGCCTCATGCACCCGCCCTTCCTGCTGGGCCTGATCGCGGGCGGCTGCATCATCTACTGGTTCACGGGCTCGTCGACACAGGCGGTTTCCACCGGCGCGTACCGCGCGGTGGAGTTCATCAAGGCCAATATCCGCCTGGAGGGCGCGACCAAGGCCAGCGTCGAGGATAGCAAGAAGGTCGTGGACATCTGCACGCGGTACGCGCAGGCGGGCATGTTCAACATCTTCCTCGGCGTGTTCTTCGCGACGCTCGCGTTCGCGTTCTACGACTCGTACTTCTTCATCGGCTTCCTGATCTCGACCGCGCTGTTCGGTCTGTTCCAGGCCATCTTCATGGCCAACGCGGGCGGTGCGTGGGACAACGCCAAGAAGATTGTCGAGACCGACCCCGTCTACAAGAAGTCCGGGCGTGGTAAGGGCAGCGACCTGCACGCGGCGACCGTGGTGGGCGATACGGTGGGCGATCCCTTCAAGGACACGTCCTCGGTCGCCATGAACCCCGTCATCAAGTTCTGCACACTGTTCGGCCTGCTGGCGGTCGAGCTTGCGATCAGCGTGGCGGCGAAGGAGGACGTGTTCGGCATGAAGGGCCAGGCCTTTGCCCACGTGCTGTCGGGCATCTTCCTGCTGGTGTCCATGTTCTTCGTGTGGCGGTCGTTCTACGGCATGCAGATCACCAAGGGCAGCGGCCACTGAGAGCCGTCAGCGTTGGAAGTTTCAAACCCCGGCGGGTGCCGGGGTTTTTTTCTGCGCGTCCCAAGGATGAACGAGCCCGCATCGCACGGCGTGAATACCTAACCTTTCCACCCATGTCGATCCTCATTGATGAGAGCAAGCGGGTGCTGGTGCAGGGCATCACCGGGCGCGAGGGTCAGGCCCGGGCGCGGCTGATGCTCGATTACGGCACCAACGTGGTGGGTGGCACGGCGCCGGGCAAGGGGGGAGCGAGCGTGCTGGGGCTGCCGGTGTTCGAGTCATGCGCAGAAGCGGTGGCAGCGCTGGGCGCAATCGATGTGTCGGTGCTCTTTGTGCCGGCGCCGCAGGTGAAGTCTGCGGCGCTCGATGCGATCCGCGCTGGGATAAGACTTGTCGTGATCGTCGCCGATCGCGTCCCCGTGTGGGACGCGATGGAGATTGCCGCGGAGGCGAAGAAGTGCGGTGCGCAGTTCATCGGTCCCAACACGCTGGGGGTCATCAGCCCTGGTCGTGCGGTGGTTGGGATGATCGGCGGGAGAGCCGAGTCTGCCAGGGCCTGGTTCAAGGTGGGGAGCCCCGCCGGCGTGGGGATCATCTCTCGCTCGGGCGGCATGTCGTCGTCCACGGGGTACTACCTGGGGCAGGCGGGCGTTCGCATCAGCACGATCGTCCACGTGGGCGGGGACGCGGTCCTTGGAATGCGCATCCCCGACGTTGCGTTGGAGTTCCAACGCGATCCCAAGACAGAGGCGATCGTGGTATTCGGAGAGATCGGTTCCTCGCAGGAGGAGGACGTCGCGGAGCTTGTGCGGAGCGGGCAGATTACCAAGCCCGTCGTGGCGTACATAGGTGGCAAGGCGGCAAAGGCTGGGACTCGGTTCAGCCACGCGGGGGCGATCATCGAGGGGAATAAGGGGACGCACGCGGGCAAGGTTGAGGCACTGCGGAGCGCGGGCGCGACGGTCGTGGATTCGTTTGGTGAATTGCCCAGCGCGGTCGTCGGCGTGCTCAAGCGCAGCGGGAGCAAGGCGCTGATGAGCGACGCGGAGATCAAAGCGGTGTGGACCACCGGGGTGACCAAGATCGAGCCCAACGTGGTGGCGGTGCGCGGGCGGAACATCGCGGACCTGATGGGAACGGTGTCGTTCGGTGCCGCGGTGTACCTTATTCTGACGGGCACACTTCCGGACGAGCGCACGGGAAGGCTGCTGGACGCGATCCTGGTGAGCAGCATCGACCACGGCGCCACGCCGCCGTCTTGCTTGGCGGCGCGCACGGTGGCCAGCACGGGCGCGAGCCTTTCTTCGAGCGTGGCGGCGGG
>CALLYM010000030.1 GCA_937858155.1 uncultured Phycisphaerales bacterium
CCGCAAGATGAAGCCGGGCTCGGTAATCATGGACCTGGCGGCCGACGGCGGCGGCAACTGCGAGCTGTCGCAGCCCGGGCGCACGGTGGTCGAGAACGGCGTGACGATCTGCGCGCCGGTCAACCTGCCGGCGACGATGCCGACGCACGCCAGCCTGCTGTGGTCGCGCAACCTGCTCAACTTCCTGATGGCGTTCTGGAAGGACAAGAAGTTCCAGTTCGACCTCAAGGACGACATCCTCGCGGGCGCGCTCATCACCCACGAGAAGCAGATCACGCACGCCAAGACCAAGGAAGCCGCGGCCCGCGCGTAGCCACCCGCCCCACCGCCCGGGCGATGGGCCAGAGCCCATGCTCGCCCGAGTTGAAAGGAGATTCGATGCGATCCTCACTCACACCCGCCCGCTGCCTCGGCGCGGCCTCGGCCCTGGCCTTCGCCAGCGCGCCGGCCCTGGCGAGCCAGGAGGCGACGGGCGCTTCGGCCCCCGACGCCTCGACGGGCCTGTATTACATCTCGATGGCCACGGTGTTCATGCTGGCGACCTTCATCGGCATCGGCGCCATCCGGCGCGTGTCGCGCCTGCTGCACACCCCGCTGATGTCGCTCACCAACGCCATCTCCGCGATCGCCGTCGTCGGCTCGATCATGGTGGCGGGCGCGGCGTCTCCTGAGACTCCGCTGTCGGTGCGGATCATGGGCTCGGTCGCGGTGTTCGCCTCGATGACGAACATCATCTCGGGCTTCATGATCACCGACCGAATGCTCAAGATGTTCAAGACGGAAGGAGGTAAGGCCTAATGAATACCACCTTCCTTATCGCGTCGGCGCTGGACGACCTCCGCAGCAGCAACATGCTGAAGTACGTGGTCGAGCTGGCCTATGTGCTGGCGATGGCCCTGTTCATCTTCTCGCTCCACTGGATGAGCGATCCCAAGACGGCCCGCAAGGGCGTGTTCGCGGGCGTGTGGGGCATGACCGCCGCCATCTTGGCCACCTGGGCCAAGGGCGAGGTCACGCAGCACCTGTGGGTGCTGGCCCCGATCCTCCTGTCCATCTGGCCGGGCATGAAACTGGCCAATGTCCCGATCACGGCGGTCCCGCAGCGGACGGCGGTGTCGCACGCCTTCGGCGGGCTGGCCGCGGGGCTGGTGGGCACGGCGGAGTTCTTCCACTGGTACCTGGACGCGAACCTGCACGCGGAGATGACGCCGTTCCGCGTCTCGGCGCTTCTGATCGAGATCGTGCTGGGCTACCTGACGTTCACGGGCAGCATCATCGCCGCGGGCAAGCTGCAGGAAGTCAAGTGGATCCCGCAGCGTCCGTGGGTCTACCCCGGGCAGAACCTGGTGAACGGCATCGCGGCCATCGGGGCCGTGGTGCTGGCGGTGATGATCGTGATGAACCCGACGGCTCCCCTGGCGCCGTACTACTTCGGCGGGGTCATCGTGCTGTCGCTGATCTTTGGGCCGATGCTGGTGCTGCCCATCGGCGGCGCGGACATGCCCACGGTCATCGCGATCCTGAACTCGTACGCGGGGCTCTCGGCCGTGGCGATGGGCTTCGTGCTCGACAACAAGCTCCTCATCATCGCGGGCGCGCTGGACGGCTCTTCGGGCCTCATCCTCGCCATCATCATGTGCAAGGCCATGAACCGCTCGTTCACCAACGTGCTGTTCGGTGCGTTCGGGCAGGTGCAGGCCGCCGCCCCCGGTGGCGAGCAGAAGCAGTACAAGCCCGAGGCCCCTGAAGACGCCGCGCAGGTCATGGCCCAGGCATCCCTGGTCGTCATCGTGCCCGGGTACGGCATGGCCGTCGCCCAGGCCCAGCACAAAGTCCGCGAGCTGTACGACCAACTGAAAAAACGCGGCGTCACCGTCAAGTTCGCGATCCACCCCGTCGCGGGACGCATGCCCGGGCACATGAACGTACTGCTCGCTGAGGCCGAAGTCCCCTACACCGACCTCGTCGAGATGGACGAGATCAACCCCGACATGGGCCAGTGCGACGTCTGCCTGGTGCTCGGCGCCAACGACGTGGTGAATCCCGCGGCACGCCACGAGAAAACCAGCCCGATCTACGGCATGCCCATCATCGACGCCGACAAGGCCCGCACGGTGTACGCCGTCAAACGCAGCAAGAACCCTGGCTTCGCGGGCATCGACAACGAACTCTACTTCCTCGACAAGACCCGCATGATCTTCGGCGATGCCAAGGCAGTGGTGGGGGAACTCACCAAAGCCCTCGCCGGCCCCGGAGCGCACTGAGCGTCGCAGCCCCCAATGCCCGCAACGCTCAAAGCGACGATACGCTGCACCATGAAGCACGCGGACCCCATGCCCCCCAACCGGGCCCACATCGACACCGAAAAGCGCAACCCCAGGACGCGCGACCTCCACACGCGGTCCACCGCCGAACTGGTCGAGATCATCACCGCCGAAGACCGTGACGTCGTCGCCGCGGTCAAGCGCGCAGGGCCCCGCCTCACGAAGTTCATCGAGGCCGCGGAGCCCGGGTTCCTCGCGGGCGGAAGGCTGATATACCTTGGCGCGGGCACCAGCGGGCGTCTGGGTGTGCTTGATGCGAGCGAAGCCCCGCCCACGTTCCAGGTCCCGCCCACGCGCGTCGTCGGCATCATCGCGGGGGGAGACGGTGCGCTCCGCAAGAGCAGCGAAGGTGCCGAGGACGACGCCGCCGGTGCGCACGAAGCATTGAAGGCCCTCAACCTGACGTCCAACGACACAGTCATCGGCATTGCCGCGGGCGGCACGACGCCCTACGTGCTGGGCGCGATGGACTTCTGCAAGTCTGCCCATACCAAAGCCCCGCCGCTCACCGCGCTCGTCACCTGCTCATCGGTCGACAAGCCCGACAGTGTCGACCACCTCCTGACGCTCAAGACCGGACCCGAGGTCATCACGGGCTCCACCCGCATGAAGGCCGGCAGCGCGACCAAGATGGCCCTCAACATCATCTCGACCACGCTCATGATCCGTCTGGGCAAGGTCTACGACAACCTCATGGTGGACGTGAAGGCCACCAACGCCAAACTCCGCGACCGCGCCGCCCGCATCGTCCAACAACTAACAAGCCTCACCCGCGAAGACGCCTTTGCCCTGCTTGACCGCTGCGATGGTGAGGTGAAAACGGCGGTCGTGGCACACCGCAAGGAGGTGGATTCGTCCCGGGCGCGGGAACTGCTGGCGTCTGTTGATGGGAGAATCGACCGCGTGCTGCAAAGCGAGTAACAACACCGACCTGCCCGGGGGCGGACACTCCCGCGTCAACGAATTCATACGACGCAATCTCGTGCTGGCGTCCTACGCTCGCCCCTCATGAAGCGCATCCTCCACGTCGGCCTCGGTCCCCTCGGCGTCCGCATCCTGAACGACATGCACGACCGCGAGAGCGGGCACCTCGTGTGCGCCGTGGATACCGACCCGAAGATGGCCGGGCAGGCAGTAAGTTCCCTCGTCCCGCACGCCGACCCCAAACTCCGCGTCCTCGCGTCGCTCGACCACATCACCGACTGGGACACCATCGACGCCGTCATCGTCGCGACCTCCAGCGACCTCCGCGCCTGCGCCGACACCTTCCGTGCCCTGCTCAAAAAGGGCAAGCCGATCGTCAGCACCTGCGAGGAACTCATCTACCCCTGGCTCCGGCACGTGGCCCTCGCGGAAGAGTTTGACGAGCTGGCCAAGCGCCACGGCGGCAGGCTCCTGGGCACAGGCGTCAACCCCGGCTTCGTCATGGACGCGCTACCCGCGTTCGCGACGAGCGTCTGCAAGAGCGTCAAGGGCGTCGCCTGCTACCGCATCCAGGACGCGTCGGTGCGCCGCATCCCGTTCCAGAAGAAGATCGGCGCGGGGCTGGACGATGCCGGCTTTGCCGCCAAAGTCCGCGAAGGCACGCTCCGCCACGTCGGGCTGGGAGAGAGCCTGCACTTCATCGCGCACTACCTCAACCTCACCATCGAACGCTGGGACGAGGACCTCTCGCCGGTCAAGGCCGACCGGGACCTGACCTGCGGCCTGGGGCCGATCCCACGCGGGCGCATCGCCGGCGTGCGCCAGGTGGCACGCGGATACTTTGATGAACGGGTCGTGGTGCACCTGGAATTCCAGGCCGCTATCGGCCAGCGAGACCCGTTCGACCGCGTCACCATCGAGGGTGAGCCGCCGCTCGACCTGGTGATCCCTGGCGGCGTCCACGGCGACGTCGCGACCAGCGCGATCGTGCTGAACGCCATCCCGCGCGTCATGGAAGCGGCGCCCGGCCTCCACACCATGGGGACGATCCCCGGGCCATACTTCCGGCGTGCGTGAGCGGGCTAGTGCGCGTGTTCCTGCAGCCGCCCCCACTCGGCCTTTGCCGCGGCCAGCGCCTTAGCGGCATCGCCGTCGGGGTGCTCGCGGGTTTCCCTCAGCACCTCATCCGCAACCACTTCTCCCAGCACAAAGCCCGCGGCGATATCGCTCGCGTAGTGCGCGTTGACGCCAAGCCGCTCAAAGCACATGAACCAGGCGTGCCTGCACAACGCGAGTTCACGCTCGGGCGATGCGCTGGTCACCTCGGTCAGCAGCCGATACCGCAGGCCGGCCGTGCTGGAATGACCGCTGGGGAAAGACGGGTTCATCTTGGGGTGATCGGGGTCGGCCTCGCCGGGCCGGGGCCGCATGAACTCTTTCTTGACGGCGGTGTTCACCCGCTTGGCATCCAGGAACGCGACACGTATGAATTCCTGAATGTGGGGGCAGTTTGCAGGTGAAAAGTCACCTCCAAGGACCTGGCGGAAGTCCCAGAGAGAATCGAGTTCAGTGGACGCGTTGTCGGCTTCGGAGGCCGCCGCGACAGCTGGTGAATTTGTCGCGATGACCTGGCTCACGATCGTGCGTTCCATCGTGTTGGCGACGCCGGGGAATTGCAGGACTTTCCCGTTCACCCGGTAAGGCGCGACAAACTCCTCCACGCACCTGGCGCCCGCCTCGGGCGAGAGGTAACGGTCCACCTTCGCGGGGGCGTCGGTGGGTTGCGCTCGAACAAGCGAGGGGCTCGCAGCGGTGTGGCTACGCGAAGCACAACCGACCATGAACATGATCGAGGCGAGGCAGGGAATGAAGATGAAAGGCCTGAGGAACTTGGGCATGGGGCATAGTAACGTCCGCTAAGCTGGTGCCGGAAGTGAACCCGATGGACCCCGAGTTCGCCCGAGCGAACCTTGACAAACGCTATTGCCGCCGGGTAACGTGCGACACTCCTGAATCACCTCAAAGGGCGCCCCATGCAACACGCCGAACGAATCAGCACCGCCACCCGTCTCCTCTTTGCCTGCCTCGCCACGTCTGCGACCGCGGGCGCGGTGCACGCCCAGTGTTCCGCGACGTGGCTCACCGGCGCGGGCACCATCGGTTCGCCCGGCATCGCCGGCAACACCGCCCGTTGCCTGTTGGTGATGCCCAACAGCGACGTCATCGTCGGCGGCAGTTTTACAACCGCCGGGGGCGTGGCAGTGCAGCGCATCGCCCGGTACTCCAGCGCGACCAGCACATGGTCCCCGGTGGGCAGCGGCGCGACCAGCACCAGCAACATCTTGGCCCTCGCCGCGCTCCCGGACGGCGACATGCTCGTCGGCGGCAATATCTCCATGATCGGCGGCGTGCCCGTTGCCCGCATTGCCCGGTACGACGCGCAGACGGACACATACGCCCCGCTGGGCGCAGGGCTCACCGGCGGCGGACAAGTCACCACGATCCTGCCGCTCCCTAACGGCGAGGTTATTGTCGGTGGCACCATCACCCAGGTCGCGGGCATCAACGTACACCACATCGCTAAGTACAACCTCAACACCGGCGTGTGGTCTTCCACCAACTCGCTGTTCACCAGCTCGGGCGACGTGGTCAACGACCTTGCGCTCGCGCCCGACGGCACGGTCATCGTGGGAGGCATCTTCTTCAACGCCGGCGGCTCGAGCGGGGCGGTCCGCATCGCCCGCTACAACCCGACGACCGGTGCCTGGTCCGCCCTGGGCTCCGGCGCCAACAGCACAGTGAGCAGCGTGCTGGTGCTGCCAGATGGTGACGTGCTCGCCGGCGGCAGCTTTACCACGGCCGGCGGCGTCGCGGTCAACCGCGTCGCACGCTACAACCCCACCACGGGCGTATGGTCCGCGCTGGGTGTTGGAGTCAGCAGCGCCGGCTCGCCGAGCGTCGACGACATGGCCCTCCTCCCCAACGGCGACGTCGTCATGGGCGGCACCTTCACCAGCGCAGGAGGCGTCGGCGCCTCCCGCATCGCCCGGTACCGGCCCTCCACCAACGAGTGGTTCGCGATGGGCTCGGGCGTCAACAGCGATGTAAACGCCGTCGGCGTGACGCCCGTGGGCGATGCCGTGACGGTCGGCCTGTTTACCACATCGGGCGGCGTGTCAACCGCCCGGGCAGCCCGCTACCGCTTCGGGGGCGAAGCGATCGCCATCGGGCAGCACCCCGCAGATACCACGGGGTGCGCCGGCACCGCCGCATCGCTCACCGCGGCCGGCCAGGGCGCAGGGCCGTTCGCGTACCAGTGGCGCAAGGGCGGCGTGCCCGTGACGTACGCGTCAAACCCGACCGCCAACTCCGCGACCTTCGTCATTGCCAGCCCGGGCGCGGGGGACGCCGGCACCTACGACTGCGTAGTTTCCAACGCCTGCGGAAGCCTCACCACCAACGCCGCCGTGCTCACCGTGAACGACTCCTGCTGCGATTCGCTGGACTTCAACACCGACGGCCTCTTCCCCGACACCGCCGACATCGGCGACTTCCTCAGCGTCTTTAGCGGCGGCCCCTGCTCCACC
>CALLYM010000031.1 GCA_937858155.1 uncultured Phycisphaerales bacterium
CTCGCGCACCTCCTCGCCTGGGCGCACCAGCAGATGCTGACCGTGCCGGCGATGCTCGACCTTCCCTTCTACCACCCGGTGATCGAGGAGGGCGTCCGGACGGCCCTCCGCGAGGCCAACGCCAGCCTCCACCTCGGCCCGAAGCCGATCCACACCGGGACCCAGTCCTCGGCGAGGTCCCACTCGCCCCGGTGGCGCATCAACAGCATCCGCCTGATCTGGAACGCGGTGCGGGCCCCGTCGGTGCAGATGGGGGCAGTACTGACCGGCCACAGGCGCAGGTCCTGACGCATCAGGTCCAGCTCCAGGTCCACCAGCACGCGCGGATCCACCAGGACCGTCGCGACGTTCTCGTGGGGCAGCCGTCTCACCCCGGCGACGCTAACCCGCCGGCGCCGGTCCGACCAGCCCCCGACGGGTCGTTCGGCCCCAAACCGCATGATCCGGCGCAAATCCTCAGTTGCGTTTCCTGGCTGCCGATGTTGATCCGTGAAGCATCGGTACGGCTGCGGGCGCGCCCGCGTGTCGTGGACGAAGGGAAGTCATGCGGTGAGCCAGGTCGCGGTCGAGGGGAACATGCCCCGCAAGTCCGTCGGGTCCATGCTGCTTGCTCCGGTCGTGGCGCTGGTGCGCCGGCTGCGCCTCAAGGCCCGGCTGATCGCCCTGACCGTGGTCATGCTGATCCCCGCCGTGGTGCTGGGCCAGGCGTTCCTGTCCAGCAGCCAGAGCCAGATCTCCTTCGGAGCCAAGGAGCGGGAGGGTGTCGCGGTCCTCGGCCCGGCACTGACGGCCCTGGCCGACGTCGTCGCCGGCAAGCAGGTCGACCTGACCGACCTGGAAGCCGCAGTGAAGGACCACCCCGACCTCAAGCTCGACCAGCAGCTCTCCGCCGTCACCGACGCCGCCGCCTTCGCTGGCCCACGAGATCATGAGGTCGTCGAGCCGCGCGTCCGGCACGAACAGCGACATGTAACGATCCCAATCGCGGGCCTTCCCCGCCTCGCCCGCCGGCGCTTCATAAAACGCCTGAATAATCGCATCCACGGACTTTACGTCCTCCGGCTTTGCCTTTGGCCAGTTCTTTGCCACTTCGGGCATCGGGATCGAGGGGTGCCCCGCCGGCACGCTGGGCTGCTTTTCCGGCCTTGCGCCGGGCTGCGTAGCTGCAACGCAGAGGAGGGCAATGGTGGATGACAGCGCAAGCAACCGTTTCATGGTGGGTCCTTTGTCGAAGAATGTGCTCCGTTCGTGCTTGCCATTGCAAACGCGGTGCCCGGTGTTCTGCACGCACCCGCCGGGGCTCCGCACCGGGCGTTTCTCAGAGTCAGGAAGACGGGCTTTGTGCAATTCCCAAGCACGAGAGGATGGTGTACGGATTATTAGGGACTCAAGCATCCTCTGATTGGCATGGCATGTGCAGCCTCGGAGATATGGACCGACTCTCCTGCCGCCCATCGATGCTGACAACCGTGTTGCACGGGAGCCCCGCGTACCTCTCGGAAGGGCAGGTCCTCCTGTGAAGAACCTTGGCTCAAAGCTACGCGACCGGCTCCGTTTCCGTCGCTGGGGAAAGTGGATACTGGGCGGTGGAATCCTTTTTGTCCTTCTGAGCATCGCGAGTGTCGAAGTGACGTCTACAGCGTCCTTCTGCAACTCCTGCCACATCATGGAGCCCTATTACGCGTCATGGAAGACCAGCGCACACAAGGGAATCCAGTGTGTCCAGTGCCATATCGAACCGGGCGCTGACAACTTTGTGGCGGCCAAGCTCAATGGTCTTGGTCAGGTCGTTGACGACGTCCTCAACCGGACATCCAACAAGCCATCCGCATCTGTCAGTGTCATGTCCTGCACACGTTCGGGGTGTCACACCACCGACACCCTCAAGTCAAAGAAGATTGACACGGGTGTGTTCAAGTTCGATCATTCGAAGCACCTTGGCGAAAAGCACCTGGGGGTGGAGATCACCTGCACCACGTGCCATTCCCACGTGAAAGGAAACACCCACTTCGAGGTCAACACCACCACCTGCGTTACCTGCCACCTCACCGAACTCGCGCCCCAGGTCGCCGGTGTGCCCGAACGCGCCCAGACCGCCTCGATTCACCTCGTGGTACGACGAAACGAGGGCGCGCACAAGGACGAGCACGGGGAGAAAGTGCCCCCAGCCAACTGCACCGCATGCCACGACGCCCCGAAGCGGTCGATCGAGTTCGGGGGCATGAAGTTCGACCATCAGCAATTCCTCTCGTTTGGGGCAAAGTGCGAGTCCTGCCACGCCGGTGTGACAGGCACACCGCCGGAGATCGACGATGGCCGCTGCCTTGAGTGCCACACCTTCGGTATCGAGAAGGTTACCGACAGCCGGGAAATGCACAGAGTCCACACCCTGGGTGACCACAAGGTCGAATGCTCCTCCTGCCACGGCTCCATACGTCACGGGCTCAAGGTGCAAACGGCGTCACTTGAGAACTTCGAGTGCAGCCGCTGCCACGTCGACCAGCACAAGGTTCAGCGCGGGAACTACTTCAACGTCGCGGCGGCGCACGCTTCCACTGCCATCACGCCCGACAACAAGGAGCCGGCGAATCCCATGTTCGTCGCTCACGTGGACTGCACCGGCTGCCACACCCGCCCGCGACCCGTTGATGCGAACCCGGACAGCGGCGCGATGGTGCTCGCGGCGGACGCCGCGTCCTGCGATCGATGCCACCAGCAGGGCTTCGGCGCACGCATGATCCCCCTTTGGCAGAAGTCGACCAGGACGATGTACGACCAGGTCGAAGCGAGCACCAATGCCGCTGACAAGGAGGGCGCTGACCCCGCGGCAATCGCCGCGGCGCGGGCCCTGCTTACCACCGTGCGTGTCGACGGCTCGTGGGGCGTGCACAACCCCAAGCGCACGCAGCAGCTGCTGGAAGAGGCGAGGGACGCCATCCTCGCTGCCCGCAAGAAGCGGGAGGGCACGTGAACCTCGGGCGCCTCCACCTCGTGGCGTCCTTCCTCGGTTTCGCCGTGCTCTTGCGCGGTGTTACTGCGCAGCCACAGATCGTGGATCCTGCCCGGAAGCCGACGGGCAGGGTGGCAACCTGCACGACCTCTGGCTGTCACGCCGTGCAGATGGATCACAAGGTCCTGCACGGGCCCACCGCTGTATCCGCCTGCGACGTATGTCACGAGTACAAAGAGCCGTCCCTGCACACCTTTGATCTCAAACGCCCGGGCATTGAGCTCTGCTCATTTTGTCACATCGACAAGACCACCACCTCGGGCCCAGTGGTTCACGAACCCTTCGCAAAGGGGCAGTGCGCCGGCTGCCACGACCCACACGGTGCCGAGTCCCACGCACTTCTTAAGAGCCCTTCCATGAGCCAGCTCTGCCTCGACTGCCACAAGGACGCCATGAAGGGCTCACACGCGCATGAGCCCGCCGCAAAGGACTGCACACAGTGCCACAAGCCCCATGTAGCCGATCACGCGAGGCTTCTCCTAAAGCCCGCCAACGAACTCTGCCAGTCCTGTCATGAGGACGTCGCCAAGTCCATCGCGACCATGAAGCACCCGCACAAGCCGGCGCAGGGCAGTTGTCTTGACTGCCACTCGCCCCATGCATCCGACAATGATCGTGTGCTCAAGAAGCCGCCCCAAGAGCTCTGCACGACGTGCCATGTAGAAGTCGCCAAGTCCATTGCCGCCGCCACCGTCCCGCACGGCGCCACCACCGACGCCAAGTCGTGCATCAATTGCCATACCGGGCACGCGAGTGATCATCCAAAGCTGCTGGCCCAGGACCCTGCTGCGTCGTGCCTGGTCTGCCATAACAAGGCCATCGTTGTGGATGAGAAACGCACCATCCCTGCAGCGAACGAGGTCGCTGTTCCAGAATTCCACAAGCACGGCGCTGTCAACACGGGCGAGTGCGGCGCATGCCACCAGGTGCACGGCGGAACGCACCCCGACCTGCTTGTCGAGCAGTACGACAAGACCTTTTATCAGAAGTACACCGAGAGTGCGTACCCCCTGTGCTTCAAGTGCCACCAGCGAAGCATGCTCACCCCGACAGATTCGGGAGAGGAAACCGGCTTCCGCAGCGGCACACGCAACCTCCATGCGCTGCACGTCAAGGACCATGGACGAGCGTGCGTCGCGTGCCACAACGTCCACGCCTCGCGGAACGACTCCATGGTGGCCGACAGCGTCACGTTCGGACAGTGGAACTTGCCGCTGAACTTTGTCAAGACGCCCACCGGCGGCTCATGCGCACCCGGCTGCCACAAGCCAGAGTCGTACGACCGTCCCGCGAAGTAGCTTCCGCCGAGCAGTGCATGGCGCGGTCTTAGGGGTACGCCGTCCCTGCGTGTTCTGTGCCGTGACACTTCAGGGAGCACTGCCCCCGGTAGGTGCCCGTGTCGCGGAATTCCAGCTTCCCCGCGCTGTTTGGCTGCACGATGCCCGTCGCGAAGTTGATGAGGTTGGTGTTGTTGACCGAGTTGCCCTGCGACGGCGCGATTCCGTGCGAATCGTGGCACGCCGAGCACGGGGTTCGAAGGCCCACGATGTGCTTGTTGTGCCCCTTGAACGACCGATCGTCGAGGATGCTGGCCCGATCATGGCACCGATAGCACAGCGCGTACGCCGATGCACTCTCCGACGAGTTGTCCGCGGTTTCGTACCGCGCAATCAGTATGGGGCTATTGACCGATCCATGTGTGCCACTCGGGCCGCTGCCACCCGCGGATGCTCCACTCTCGGAAGCGTGGCAATCGCTGCAGTACAGCACACTGGAAACGGCCCAGGGGGCCATCAGACTTGGTACATTGCTGTTGTGCCCCGGGCCGAGCACAGGGTGAGAAGAAGTGGCGTTCAACGCGAATTCCAGGCGCGTGTTGTTCTGCACGATCCGCCTCGCCACGCGCGGCTGCTGCGAATTGCCATCGGCGTGGCACCGGAAGCACACTTCCGCCTCGGTGAGCGCAGCCGCCACCGGCGCACCCGACGCATTCATACCCGCGATCCGGCCGAAGTTGGCGTGTGTTGACGGAGCCGTGCCCGCCCCGCGCCCCATCGTGTGAGGGTCGTGGCACGACGTGCAGCCGGTGTGTTCAGTCTGAGGGTCGGGCGGGTCAACGGGGCTTCTCGTGTCATGGTGCCAGGGTTTGCCCAGGTCTGCCCGCAGGTTCGGAGCGTCCGGCACGGAGCCATCATGGCACCGCTGGCACGTCTGCGTTGCGTTTGCGCCTCGCAGCAAGTAGGGCCCGCTCGGCGCGGTATGTGGCTGGTGGCATGCGTCGCAGGCAGCGTGCCCGGCAACCGTTGTGGTGCCGACCATATGGCACGAAGTGCAAATCTGCGACGCGGCGTTTGGCGCTACGAGGAAGGCACCATTCGAGTCATTGTGGGCGTCGTGGCACGTCGTGCACTGCAGTTCCTGGTTTGCGTCCAGTTTGATTTCGGCGGGCAGGGCCGCGGGGCTTCGAAGCTTCGGCTCGCGGGCTGATAGCGCGGCATCGTACGTGAACGACACCGGATGGTCGTCCCGCAGGTCCGTCCCGATCCGTCCGTGCCCGTTCTGCATGGTCGTGACGCCGCCTGCCATGGCGATGGGTGCCCCTCGCGATACGACCGCTCCCAGCGCAATCGTTCCGTCGTGGCATGACAGGCACATTTTCGAAGCCCCGGTTGGCTGCCCGGGGTTCGCGTCCAACGCCCGGCTTGTGTAGATCGAATAGCCGTCGGGCGGCAGGGCCCGATTCCACAGGGGCTGGATGGGTGAGGTGTTGTGCGGAGCATGGCAGAAAATGCACACTTCAGTTTCGCTTGCGGCGCGCACCGGCCCTGTGCCGCCCGCCGAAAGGTTGTGCGGGCCGCCCACGACGCTTGTGGGCTGCGCGCTCGCCGCGGCCGCGAGTGCGATTGCCACACTCATCCCGGCCAACCTTTGGGACTCCCGAATTGTCATTGGCTGCCTCCTGAAGGGCTCGCCGCCGCTTGCTCCTCTTTCACGTACTGAAAGACCTGCACCCGCCGGTTGTACGAGTCCGCAACCCATAACCGCCCGTCCGCATCCGCGAATATACCCGCAGGCAGCCAGAATTCTCCGACGCCCTTTCCTTCTCCGCCGAAGGTCATAAGCAACTGTCCTTCCGTGCTGAACACCTGGACAGCCTCAAAGTTCGCGTCCACAACATACAAGTGGTCCTCTGGGTCGAGCGCAATCCCTTTGGGCTGCCCGAATGACCCGGGCATATCGCCCTTGCTCCCGATGCTGCGCACGAAGGACATATCGGGCGCGAATACCTGGACCCGGAAGTTGAGCGAGTCGGAGACATACAACCGCCCCGCATGGTCGAAGGCGACATACGTCGGGAAGTTGAAGGTGCCTGGGTCTCGCCCGCGTGAGCCAAGCCGCGATTCCTCCCGTCCGTCGGGAGAGAGGATCACCACCTGGTGTGATCCAACGTCGGCGACCACGATGCCGTCCGCTCTTGCAACCAGACCGCACGGGCGGCGCAGCACACCCGCACCGAGCACACCCGTGCACACACCGCGGGCGTCGAAGGCGAAGACGACACCTGCTGCGGAGTCGGACACAAGGAGGCGGCCCCGCGCCTCGTCGAACGAGACCGCAACGGGCTGTGCGAAGCGAGGCGCGGGGTCCTTGGGAGACCATTGCTCATACGCACGCGTGCGGAGGTTGAAGACGTGCACCACCTGCGCGTTGCTGTCCGCGATAAACACCCTGTCCGCGCCGTCCGTGCACACGCCCATGGGGCTCACCATGCCGGGCGCTTCCTCTTTGCCAAGTAGCAGCGTGCCGAGCGCCGCGCCCGCGTTTCCTCCGGGCTTGAGGTCCGCCGCGCTCCGCACCTGCCCGACGTACCGGACACGCGCCTTATCAGGCGGGGGGGGCCAGGAGTGCTCCCCAATGGGCGTCTCAAAGACGACGCCGGGAGAGGACGAACACCCGGCAAGCACCGTCCCCAGGCCGATCACGATGATGCTGTTCCAAGCTGGCCACATTCCTCGTGCACCTCATTCCCGAATGAGCGAATCAGAATTCACGCCTTAACCCAACTTCCACGAAGAGTTCGGACCGATCGGACGCGTCGGACTGCAACAGAGTATCGCGGACGGTCACGTACGCAGTCGTCTGCCGCTTTCGCCAGTTGAGAGTGACAAGGGAGTCCACTCCTTGTGATTCCCCACGGAGGTCGTCGTGCTCGTCCCGCAGGTCCAGGCGCAGAAGCACCTCTGTGCTTGCAGACAATTTCCCGTTGTAACGAAAGGAAAGCCGCGCAAAGTCCAGGGTATTGGACGGATTCTCGAACCGGATGGACTCGTACGAGCCGTCCACACCGAATGTCGATCCGCTCCCGAACTGCATGTCGTACGACCCTTCTAGGCGTGTCGTGCGGGAGGGTGACACGGTGCTCTCATGGTGCTCCCGCTCCGCCCGACCATGCCAGCCGCCGCGCCGAAATTCGAGGCCGTAGGTCCATGTGGAAGCGTCGTCGAACACGAGGACCGCCGGGTCCACCGTGCTCACGGAATGGTCGGTACGTCTGTAAAGGGAGTAGGCAGAGAGGCCCCTGAGCCACCCCTCATTGAGCGTGTACCGGATGGAAGCCGAGAGCCCGGTCGTGTCCACGGTGTTCGCGGGCTCTGGGCCCACGTCGTAGCTTACCAGCAGCGTGTCCCCGTCGCTGATGCCCGAGCCGATGGCGACCCTGATCTCCGCGCGGTCCTGGAAGTACTGGACCGTGTACTGCACCCCGTCTTGGTAAAGAGGGAAACCGCCTGCCCCGCGCACTTCCACCGAGCCGGGGACGATGTGTCTGCGGTCGAGGGTGATCGGTAACGGATCGTGGAACACTTGCGACTCGCCCGAAACCCGCGTCACCAGGCCCCGTTCGGAGTTGTCCTGCGCGGTGAACGACCCGCCCAACGCGGCGTCAAGCCGGCCCAGCGGAACGTGCTTGGTGTAGGTGGCGTCACCATGCACGTACCACTCGCTGCTTGAGAAGTCGTCTGTGTCGGAGAAGCGCCGTGCTCCAACCGTGCCGGTGCTGACCAGGCTCTCGAATAGGCGGTGCTGGATAGTGGCCGAGGCCTCCTGCTGGTCCTGCTCAACCTCACCCAGCGTCCTGTGCTCGACGCTCGTGTTGTACCGGGTTTCAAGCCGTTTAGAATGGATGAGCGAGAGTTGTTCGTCCCATCGCAGGCTGCGTTGCGGGAACCTCCCGGTCTCCTCGAAGTATCGCGCGTACGAGCGTAGCTCGCTATCACGCAGCTTCCCGAAGTTGTAGACATCGGTAAGCTGCAGGTTGTGCCGGTCGTAGGTGTTCGAGTACCCATCACCCTGACGTTCCGTGATGGCATCGAACGAGTACTCCAACTCCAACCGGTTGTGCTTCGTTACCGAGATATTGGAGTGCAGGAGGAAGGAGTCCTGGTCCTGGCTGTAGTTGAACAGGCCCAGTGGGTCGTTCTGCGTCGTCTCAAGGCGGAACAGCCGGAGCGTGGTGGGGGCACGCTCAGACTGGACCGACACGGCCACGCCCGCTTCGAAGGTCGTGCTCGTGACGGAGCCTGCGAAGTCCTGGTCGAGGAACTGCTCTTCGCGTCGCGCGAAGACATCCAGCGGCGCCCTGCTGTTTCCCAGTACATGTGCGTTCACGTCGAACAGGTCAGTCAGGTCACTGCTGTGGTCTTCGGCCTGGAGTGTGCCGCTGTCAAGAAAGCGGTCCTCCAGCCCGACTCGGAACGTGCCGGTGAGATCGATCAGGTTCTTGTGCCCGAGATACGCCTCGCCGGAGAACTCGGCCAACTCTCGCAGGATTGTCTCTTCGTCCGTCACATCGGGCTGCCCACCCAGGGTCTGAGAACGGTGCCGGCCCATGAAGTCCAGCGCGGCCTTGAACTGGTGGCGGGTGTGCACGCGGTGGCCGCGCCCGCCCAGGGCATCGGCACAGTCGGCCAAGCGCCAGTCGCCCAGGGCGGCGCAGCGCGACTCGGTCTGAAACGCGCGGATCATCTCCCAGGTCTGGTTGTTGAGCACAATGCAAATCGGGTCCAGCCCCAGGCGCGGGCAGTTGCCCAGCTCCCAGCCCGTCATCTGAAACGCGCCGTCGCCCACCAGGATCAGGCTGCGCTGGCCGGTGGCCACCTGCGCGCCGATGCCGGCGGGCACGCCAAAGCCCATGGTGGCGTAGTAGCCCGGCGCCACCAGGGGCGTGGGCATCAGCTCCAGCGCGGCAAACAGGCAGTCGCCGATGTCCGACACCACGTTGATCGCGCCGTGCCGCGCAATGCAGTCGTTGAGCGCGCGGCTCAGGTCGCCCGCGCGCACCGGGGTGTCGTCGGCCACCAAGCTGCGCGGATAGTCGGGGCTGGGCGGTGGCGCATACGCCGCGCGCGCCGGCGCGATGGGGGCGCGCTCCAGCAGGGCCTCCACCAGCGCGGCCAGCGGGATGTTGGGGTACAGGTGATGGCCCACGCGCGCCTCGCGGTGCGCGGCAATCAGCGCGCGGCGAAAGTCCATGCGCTGCGCGCTGACGCCGAAGTTGTTGTCCGACAGGATGGCGCCCAGCATCACCGGCAGGTCCGACCCGTCCAGCAGCGCCGTGGTGGCCGCGTCGCCCGCCACGCCCAGGTAGGTGCCGTGCAGTTGCACGCCCTTGAGCACGCCCTCGCCCATGCCAGCGTCGGTCAACAGGCCGCGCCCCATGAAGGTGGTGAGCACCGGCAGGCCCAGGCGGCGCGCCAGTTCGGCCACGCGGGCCTCGATGCCGAAGCGGCGCACCTCCACGTCCAGCACCAGCACCGGGCGCCGGGCCGCCTGGATGCGCGCCATCCACTCGTCGGCGCATTCGTCGACGGCGCCCTGGCTGAACGCGCTGGGCTCAAGCACCGGCACCTCGGCCATGGGCGCCAGCGTCATGTCGCGCGGCACCTCGATCAACACAGGCTGCGACAGCTCGCGGCAGTTGCGCAGCACGCGGGCGATGTCCTGCGGCGCGGTGTCAGGATTGGTCAGGCGCACCTGGTCGCAGGTGATCTCGCCATAGATGCGCCACTGCGAGTCGATGTGGCGCACCTGGTGGTGCAGCAGCAGGCCCGAATGCGCCTCGACCTCGCCCGGGCAGCCGGCCAGCACCACCAGGGGCACGCGCTCGGCATAGGCGCTGGCCACGGCGTTGACGGTGTTGAGCGCGCCGGCGCCATAGGTGACGGCCACCACGCCGATGCCGCCATGCATGCGCGCGGCGGCGTCGGCCGCAAAGCCCAGGCCGGGCTCGTGGCTGAGGGTGACCAGGGGCAGGATGGCGCTTTCCTCGATCTGCTTGAACAGCGGCAGGATGAAGTCGCCGGGAATGCCGAAGATTTCGCGCGCGCCGTGGTTCTTGAGCGCGCGCAGCAGGGACAGGCCGAGGGTCATGAAAGGTCCTTGAATGGGCGAATGCAATCGATGGGCCCATCATCGCCAGCGCATCAGGAATGACCATGACATCGATCAATTACGGCATCATATTCATCAAATTCACCGGTTTTCGGCATCTGATTGAATTTTTCGCATTTTTCATGCGTTGCCGGTTTGCCCATGCCAAGCCCGATCGGGCCACTCACAAACAAGAAAGCCACGGCATCCCGTGGCTTTCATCTCCTCGCCGGCCTCGCAGCCGGCCTTCTTCTTCAGTCGATCAGTGGAACTGCTCTTCCTCGGTCGAGCCGGTCAGCGCCTTCACGCTGGAGGAGCCACCCTGGATCACGGTGGTCACGTCGTCGAAGTAGCCCGCGCCCACTTCTTGCTGGTGCGACACGAAGGTGTAGCCCTGCTCGCGGGCGGCGAATTCGGGCTCCTGCACCATCTCGACGTAGTGCTTCATGCCTTCGCCACGCGCATAGGCGTGGGCGAACTTGAAGGTGTTGTACCAGTTGCTGTGGATGCCGGCCAGCGTGATGAACTGGAACTTGTAGCCCAGCGCCGACAGATCGTCCTGGAAGCTGGCAATCTGCTTGTCGTTGAGGTTCTTCTTCCAGTTGAAGGACGGCGAGCAGTTGTAGCTCAGCAGCTTGCCGGGGCAGGCGGCCAGCACGGCCTGGGCGAACTCGCGGGCAAAGCCGATGTCGGGCACGCCGGTCTCGCACCACACCAGGTCGGCGTACGGCGCGTAGGCCACGCCGCGGCTGATGGCCTGCTCCAGGCCGTTCTTGACGCGGTAGAAGCCCTCTTGCGTGCGCTCGCCGGTGAGAAAGCGCTGGTCGTTGGCGTCGTGGTTGCTGGTGATCAGGTTGGCAGCCTCGGCGTCGGTGCGCGCCAGCACGATGGTGGGCACGCCCATCACGTCGGCGGCAAAGCGCGCGGAGATGAGTTTTTCAATCGCCTCTTGCGTGGGCACCAGCACCTTGCCGCCCATGTGGCCGCACTTCTTGACGGCGGCCAGTTGATCCTCGAAGTGCACGCCCGACGCACCCGCGGCGATCATGTTCTTCATCAGCTCGAAGGCGTTGAGCACGCCGCCAAAGCCGGCCTCGGCGTCGGCCACGATGGGCAGGAAGTAGTCGATGAAACCCTTGTCGCCAGGGCCCACGCCGCGGCTCCACTGAATCTCGTCGGCGCGCTTGAAGGTGTTGTTGATGCGGCGCACCATGGTGGGCACCGAGTCATACGCGTACAGCGACTGGTCGGGGTACATGGTTTCGCTGGTGTTGCCGTCGGCAGCCACCTGCCAGCCCGACAGGTACACCGCCTCCAGGCCGGCCTTGGCCTGCTGCATGGCCTGGCCGGCGCTGATGGCGCCGAAGGCGTTGACGTAGCCCTTCTTGGACTCGCCGTGGATCAGGCCCCAGAGCTTTTCGGCGCCGCGCTTGGCCAGGGTGTGCTCGATCGGCATGCTGCCGCGCAGGCGCACCACGTCGGCGGCGCTGTAGCCGCGCTTGACGCCCTTCCAGCGGGCGTTGTTGGCCCAGTCTTTTTCCAGGGCGGCGATTTGCTGCTCGCGGCTGAGTTGCTCGTTGGTGTTCGGCATTGAAAGCTCCAAAGGTGAGGTTGCCATGGGTTGTGAGGGCGACCTGCGCGCCGGGTGCCGTGCGGGCCGTTGGGGTAAATCATACTCTTGTATAAGACCTGTCGAAATTCTTATGTCTTATACAAGACAAATATTTTGTCATTGAAAATCAATGTCTTGCAATTCAATTTCCGTGATTTGAAAATTTATATCTCATATCGAGAAATCAATGCGGCGGTGCAACATGGAATTGTTTTGAATTGCAGATTGATATTTTGCAATGCGATAAAACTGCAAGGCCTTCGCCAGACCTCCGCCGGCGCGCGTCCGGCGAGCGCCCCGCCCGCTATATATTCCGCGCAGCCTGACCCACCCGAACATCCGCCACGTGACCGCCCCACCCCGCGCCCACCCTCCGCTCGCCGCCTATGGCTGCCTGGCGCTGTCCATGAGCCTGGTGGGCAGCTACGTGGCGCTGACCAAGCCGCTGGCGCTGGTGTTTCCGGTCTTCCTGCTGGCCTGGCTGCGCTTTGGCATTGGCGGCGTGGCCATGGCGCACTGGCTGCGCAAGCCCGCCGACGAGCCGCCGCTGACCCGCCAAACCCGCGGGCTGGTGTTCCTGGAATCCTTTCTGGGCAATTTCCTGTTCACCGTGTTCATGATCTCGGGCGTCAAGCTCACCACGGCCGTGTCGGCCGGGGTCATCATGGCGGCCATTCCGGCGGCGGTGGCGCTGCTGTCCTGGCTGTTTCTGCGCGAACGCGTGACGCCGCGCGTGTGGGTGGCCGTGG
>CALLYM010000032.1 GCA_937858155.1 uncultured Phycisphaerales bacterium
TATTCGAGGTTTGGTTGCGAAAGCAGCTGAGCCGCAGGTTTACACGAAACGCCGCCGAGAGACCCTCGGCGGCGTTTTCGATTTGCCGCACGGGATTTGTAGGTGCTTTACAACACAAAACCCTGACGTTCTGGTCTCTCCGCGGGAGTTCACCATAAGTGTTTGCGTCCGAGTTCAAGCACTGATTGGAGGGTGCATGGATTGGCGGAAAATTCTGACAGCGGTTGCCCTGGCTGGATTCGGCGCGAGCGCCGCGGGCTATCGGCCAGACGACCCGCCGGCCGAGAACGTGGTGATCCATGTCCGCAATCCAGCCGGCAGAGCCGTTGCTGGTGTCCGCGTTGCGGTCTGGACACCACTCATGAGCAGCGTAACTAACACGCCTGTTGCGGTTACGGATGCGAGTGGTGATGCTTCTGTTACGGTCCCGGGATTCTTGGTGCGGCCGAAGGCGTACGCCATAGTGCCTGGAGATCAGCAAGCGGTGATGAATGGGTGGGTTGAGCAGATGCGTACCGCATTCCTCCAGGACGCAACGAAAATCGATCTCGACGGCAGCGGCACCGAGAATGAGATCACAATTACCTCGAAGCCGGTGGTCACGCTTGCGTGCAGAGGCGGTGAAGAAGGAGCACCCGTCCGACGCCACCTGAGCATTTCAATCGTGGGCCTGCTGCTTAGCGGCGATCCGATGCAGTCCGATGGCACGCTGTTCGCCCACGGCGTGCCCAAAGCGATCGCGTCAAGCATGATCGCGTCAGAAGGCGTGGCAAGCAAGTGGATCGAGATACCAGCGTCTATGGCTCAGCAGGACGGCGCAGGGCCGACATTTCCAGAGATTTCAGTTCCCACCGGAGAGGTGCTGCGACTGGAAGTTGAGCGTCTCGCCTTGTGCGGATTGCCGCCCTCGTGGGATCTTCCCCGCCGGATAAATCTGGTGGCTGCGGATGGTTCCGTATGCTACACGTACGCCGCGAATAGTGCTGGCAAGGTGCAGGGCCAGTGGAATCGGACCACCAGGCACTTCGACGACATACGCCTGCCGGTCGGGCAGTACTTTGTGATTTGCGGTCCCGACATAAGCTATAGCATGCCTGCGCAGCGGCTGTGGGCGGCTCTTCGCGCCGGACGGGCTACGGAACTCGCGACGGCGGGCCTGATCTCGGTGACGGTCGCCGCGCCTCCCACGGGTCAGGAACCTCCGCTGATCACGGTAGACGCGAAGGACTCGCTCGACCAAGTCGTTGAGCAACTGGGGCTTGCAGATTAGGTGTCCGATTCTCAAGCAACCATCCAATGGGATGCCGAGCTGTCAATACCGTCATTCACTGGCCTTTACGTGTTTTTCCGTGCGTCGGGAGAGTGTGATGCGGGGTAACTCCGGTTACAAAAATGCGATGTTTTTTGCCGATTGACGGCTGCACCGCACCAGGATTGTGGAAAGCACACGGCCTGCCGCCGATACTGGCGTCGCGTCAAATAGTCCCCCCGTGACGCGGGATGGTGATGAGTTGATAAAGCCCAACCTGAACGACCCTGAAGTCCGCCGACGCGTGGCGGCCTTTGCCGCTGCGCTCCAACGCTGGGTGTGGGACGCCGAACTGGGCTCGCCCACCGGCTGCGCGGAGGCGGCGGAACACGCGGCCCGCGCACTGAGTGAGCTCGTCGGTGAGTGCGACCAAGGAAGCACTCATCAAGACGCAGCCCAACCCGCGGCGGCGCTGCGGCACGCGCTGCGGGCGGCAGAGGAGTGGGTGTAGGCCAAAGCAAGCAAGCTAGTCGTCACCTCCGGGGCGGTGGGCCAGATGAGGTACTACAGGGCCCGCCGCTGAAGATGGACAGCAGGCTGTCGACGTCGAGTGTGTCCGGGAACTGACCGTCGTTGTAGCAGACGCAGCTCACCATTGGAACCTGTTACAGCTACTTGTTGCTTTCCTCGAGCCACGCGCGCAGTTGCTCCTCGACTTCAGTCGTCACGCGAGTGCAGCAGTTGGGGCATCCGCCATAATTGTGGATGCCTACTACGGCCCCGTTGTGCATGACCGCGCTCCCGCTCTGGCCGCCGTACGTGTCGACGCTGTACCACAGTCGCTTTGCTTGAGCTTCCTCCAGCGGCTCGGCATGCGTCCATTGCCCCGCGTCGCCCTTGTCCGCCGGGTACCCGGCGACGCTGATGTCTCCGGCCTTCAGAACGTCGTCGGCCTCCACCACGACGCGGTGTTGGTCGAGCGCAAAGTCGAATGGTTTGTCCAGAATGATCGCGCCAAAGTCCTCCTCGATGTCGCCCTGCTCGCGCCATGCTTTGGACGCGACCAGTTTCTTACTCACTTGGCTGCCGAACGGCTGCGTCACACCGTCCGCGCCGGGGACGACCTCAACTTGAGGGAAGTACCCACCTCCGCGCCCTCTGTGGACGCAGTGCCCGGCGGTGACCACGAGGCGCGGCCCCATGAGCCAACCAGTCCCAACCGCTTTCCGGCCATTTGCTAGCGTGATAATGAGCCGGCAATTACCGTTCCACGGAGGGAGCCGCGTGTCAATGACCTTCGACCGGTCGTCGGGGGCGCACACCGTCTCTGGGTTGCCAAAGAAGAACGCCTCGATAGGTACGGCGGTGAGCGTGGTCCGCTCTTCGACCGTCGTAGCAGGGCCGCCCGCGTCGGTTACCCAGTCGTGCGTGGCTGTTGAGGGGTCGACGGTGGCTACTTCGGCGTGGGACAGATCCACGCCGCTCCAGAGGAAGCTGTCCTGTGATTGCAGAACCTTCTCCCATTCTTCCGACGGCTCCCGGAACTGATAGCCGGTGGTTGGGCTTGAGGGCGAGGGTGCGGGTGTGGGTGCGGGCTTCGCGAAGCGGTTGCAACCGGCCTGCATCACAAGCAGCCCTAAGGCGAGAAGTGCATTCCTCATCATGTACCACCCCCTTGCCCGCTCCCCGCTGCTTCCTTCTTGAGCCCCGCCCGATCTTTGAGGTAGTCGATAAGCTGGGGTGTGAGCTCCTTGAGGTTCTTCTGGACTTCCCGGTTGCGCTCGGCGGCACGGCTGGGGTCCTTCTCGGACACGCTGAGGTGGATTTCCAGGAGGGGCGTGCTGCGGTCTGTCACAAAAAAGCCCAGCGCGTCCGCGCCAACCGACGGTGTTGTCGAGGTGACATTGCCTTCGCTGTCCTTCTTGAGGAGCTTCATTTCCGCGACGGAGGCGGAACCTCCTAGCGGCGACAGGAGGCTGTGCTTGATGGGCGCGCCCAGTTGCTTGCGGTCCATGTTTTCGTTGGGCTGCTCGGGCTGCTTGCCGTTGCTCTCGTCCGCAGGTTTTGGCTGCTCCGGCTTCTTACCGGCCTCATCCTTCGCTGGCTTTGGCTGCGCGGGCTGCTTGCTGCTTCCCGCTCCCGCGCCCCCGCCCGCCCCGCTCTCCCCGTTGGCCGCTGCGGTAAAGAACGAGAGGGTGGTGTCGATCCCGAAGGGCTCGTCAACCTTTTCCAGCCGAGCGGCAGCCCGGGTCAGTTCGGACTTTTCGTCGCCGAGCTCTGACTTGTCCACCGCGCGGACGATCACGGCCACCGTCTTGTTGTCGAGCCCCTGGGGCTCCAGCAGGTAGATGTGACGCATGCACGCGAACGGTGTGGCATTCCCCGGGGCAGTTTTGACCCACCGCACGATGTGGACCTCGTACGTCGCCATGGGGTTGTAGTCCTTGACGATCGCGGTGCCCTCGTAGGTTGCCTCGTGCAGGAGGGCGATTTTCTCCATGTGCTTCTGCAGTTCGTCAGAAGCAAATCCGACGACCTTCTCGAGCGCAGCGCTCGCCAGCGCCACGCCCGACGCTGCGACAAGCGGCGCGACCTCCCGCGTGTCCGGATCGCGCACTTTAAACACTGCGACTTGCACAACCTCGCCTTGGCGGACCTGGTCCTTCGTGCTCCCGCTGCCGTACCCCATGCGTGTGGTGCGGAACATGTCACACCCCGAAAGCACGGCGGGCGCACCGGCGAGGAGAGCGCAAGTGAGAGCGAGCGACAGCGGAGCCCGGTTATGTGGGCAGAGCGTAGACATTGCGAATTCCTTCTAGGTACTGTGGGGCACCAGACCCTCACGACAGTCGGGTCAGGCGGATGCCGGCCCGATGGGACTGCGAGCGGTGTGGGACATGGCTAGCACGGGCACCGACCGCTCGCAGGCGGGCCGCACTTCGAGGTCTACTGCGTTCCAAAGGCGTGTTCCCACGCCGGCATTAAGGCTGCGAGGTTGGCCCCGGTATTGTCTTGGGCGAGGCCGCCCGGCGCGACGGACCACGCGTTGATGACCCGGAGCATGCCAATAGTGCTGAGTGCGGAGCGGGTGTGTGTGTGCATCGTTGCGCTCTTCATTATGATCCTCGGGCGAGCCACTTGCAAAGGCTGACACGTATTACAACCGACACGGTGCCTACACGCAACTCCAACCATGTTGCAGCAGATACGCGCCTGCTGTTCGGTGGATAAGTTTTTTTTTGTCGCAGAATCGTGTCGGTACACTCACACAGAATTATTGAAAGTGAGTGTTGCGCGCCGCGTTTCTGTGCAGAATCGATCGCATTGACGACGTAAAGACTCAGAAGTGTTTCTGACGTGCCCTCCAAACACATATCTGGACAGCAAACACCGCTTTGGTGGATAAGTGATGGCATTGTGCCACCCATACCGCGGCCGCACAGGTTGGGAACACCGCGAACTGGTGCAACACGCGAGCTAACACAACACCATTGGCCTCCGGCGGGTGTTCGAAAGTCCCATCCCAATCTGGTGCGGCGGGCACACGTGGCCGCCGTTCAGTATGGGGCGCGGTGGCCGTAAGGGACCTGTGTGCCGTAAACGTATGTGCAGCGCCCATGCTACGAAGAGGCTACATCCCGAGCATTATGCAAACTGCAATCGGCACGATCCACTTCAGGGCCCATTCGGATCGCGAGCTTTGCTCAGCTCGAACTGCGCCCAATCACGCCACTGCGGCGTCTCGCCCTCCAGCGCGATCGTGCGCAGCCGAGCAGGTGTTTTCTCGCTGCGGCGGTTTGACGTGACCTCGAGGCGTGTCAGCGCCTGCACGGCGGGGATGTTGCCGGGCCGCACTTCAAGCGCCTGCCGGTACTCGGCGAGTGCGTCGTCCGTTCGCCCCGCTGTTTCCAGCGTCAGCGCGAGGTTGACCCGAGGGTCGGGGCTGCCCGGAAGGAGCTTTCGCGCCCATTCGAATTCCGATGCCGCGCCGTACAGATCACCCTTGGCCAGAAACAGCACCCCGAGGTTGTTGTGCGCGGACCCGTTATATAGGTCCGCTGCCAGCGCCTCGCGGAGAAGATCCTCGGCGTGCACGGGGTCCGAGTCCATGACATTGGCCGCGCGGGAGTTCAGCTGATCGGCACGGCGCGGATCGCGGGGAACGTCCGAGGCTGCTGTGTACGGACCTTTGGACCGCGCAGAGGCGCAGCCGCCCGCCGCTAACGCCACACCGGCGACGAGCAACATCATGGCGCGGAGAGGTGTCATTCGGTGAATCATCATACAGCGGGACCGGGCCTTACGGGTTTGCTTCGCGCTCGATGCTCGTTGTTTCCAGGGTGACGTGGACGGACAGGGGCCTTGCAAGGACGTTGCCCGGAAGGGCCTTCCCAGCGGGGAGGTCTCCGGCGCGGAGCGGTATGGGTGTTGCCTGAAGCGACGAGACGCGCCACGAGGGCTGCTGTGCCCTCCACGCCTGGAGGAACCCGCCCAGTTCCGGCAGGCTGACCTGGTCGAGCGACATTGATGCAGAACGCCGGACCTGCCGCACGGTGGCGCCATCGCTGAGCCGCACCGATGGGCCGGTGGACGCGCTGCCTCCGGGTGACAGACTGGTCATGCGGGCGACAGGGATGCCCGCGCGGGTGAGCGACGACGAGACCCATGCCACCATGGCGTCCCGGCTGCCGCCGGACGGGTTCGCCGCGGTATTCTCCGCAAGCCGTGCTGCGGCGAGGCGCTGCGCAACGCTCACGGTCTCTGCGTGGGTGGCACGGGCAGCGTGCACACGGTCGTGCGCGGTGGCAGCAGAGCGGCCCGCGGCGATCAGCACGCCCGCGCATACGCAGAGACCAATCGCACGGAGGAGCCAGGTGTTCACGGCGGGCCTCCTTCCGGTGCTGTGGACTTCGGCGGCGCAGACTTTGTCATCTGCACGGCGAGGCGTACGCCGGACGGGGACTGCGACAACCGGGGCTGCTGCATGGTCCAGCCGTCGGGGGCTTTGAGCTGGTCCAGGAATCCGCGCGCATCGGCGTTGGTGAGCACCGTGGCGGAGATGGAGCTGTCCGTGAGCGACAGGACCTCGGTCTGGAACGACTCGGTTTCTCCCGCCGTGGAGCGCGGCCACCGGGCGAGCAGCGAGGCCAGCGTGACAGCGCAGTCGGCCGGCGCGTCTTTCATGGGTTCGGCCGGTGCAAGGGAGCGGAGTGCTTCCGCGTCCGCGAGTTCCTGCTTTGCGCGGCGGACGGCGTCTTGTGCGGCGAGCCGGTCGCCCGGGTACATCTGTTCTGCCGCTGTAGTTGTCGCGATTGCCCGTTCGCCCAATTCGCTTGCCCAAGCGTTTGAACGCCGCCAGAGGCCGGCGGCCGTCAGCAGCATGCTGATGCACGCCGTCAGGGTGAGCAGGTTCCACACGCGCGACCGAATGGAGCGCAAGGGGAGGGGTTCAAACTCTGCCTGGAGCAGGTTGAAGTGGATCGGCTGGAGCGCAGGCCCGGCGGCAGCACGTACGAAGTCAGGAAGTTTGTCGGGCGAGAGCGTTAGCTGGTGGGAGGGCAGTTCTGCCAGGTGCCGACGCTCCGTTGCGCAGAACACGACGGTGTTGCGAATTAGAACACCGACCGCGTGAAGTTCGTCTTGGGCGATCGGCAGGTCACCCTCGAACGCGAAACCGATAGCCCGCACAGCAGACGGGCTCAGCGAGCGGACCGCGCCGGCAGCTCCCAGGCCGCGGCCTAGGCGCTCCGCGGCCTTGAGGGCCTGCTCGTCGGTTGTGACGGCCCAGTACATCGGGGCTGATCCTTCCGCGCCGCGTTCAGCGTCGGAAGTTTCGCCGGCTGAGGACCCAACAACGGACAGCGGCTTGATCTCCACGATGGCTTGTGCTTGGACTGGCTGCTCATTTACCGCTTGCGGGGTGGAACTGATCATGGGCGGGTCCTCCCGCCGGTGGGCGCTGTGGGTCCATCCTCTGGGTGCAACAAGAGGACGTGGTCTTGACCCGCGGGACGGCCTGGGCCTGGGGTAGCCACCGCGAGCGTGACCGAATGCTTGTCCACGCTCTTGACCACGCGGGGACCCACACTCTCACCGCTGCGGAGCACCAGGACCTTGTCCTGGTCAGGGTCGTACAGCACGGCCCGGTAGACCGGATCGCCCTGCTCCATCGTGGTGTCGATGCCGAGCAGCTGGAGTTTCATCGGGGGTGAGGAGGGCGCTGCGGCCGGGGGCGGCGGGGGTTGGGCAACCGTCCAGAGCGGGGCGTTGAACGCTTCCACGTCTAACGCGGGCAGGCTGGCAACGGCCGGGACAGGAGCGGACTCCGGCGGCACCACATTGGTTTCGCTCACTTCCCCCGCCTCAACCTTCACCGCGCTCGTAGGCCAGAACGCCCACACAGCGATTGGAGCGATCACGACCGCTGAAGCGACAGTGACGAACCGCAGTCGCGATTGAAGTGCACGCAGAGCATTGGGATGGGGCACTGCTGCTTTCATGGAGGCTCCCCCTGTCCTGGCTGCAAGCCCCCGGCTGTCGTGCGCAGCTCCTCGTCCAGTCCCCCCTCCACTACCCGCGCCAGTTCCTCGCGCGTGGTTACGCCGGCCTCGACCATCGCCAGACCTGCTTCCAGCAGCGATCGCATGCCGCCACGACGGGCGGACTCGCGCAGGCTGCCGGCGGTCGCGTGCTGGGTGACCATCTCCCGCATGGGTTCGTCGAGCACGAGCAGCTCGAAGACACCCGTGCGCCCCTTGTAGCCGGTGGTGTTGCACCCCCCGTCGCCATCGCACCCTGCCCCTGCACAGGCCGCGTGCACCTTGCGCACCAGGCGCTGGGCCAGCACGGCACTTAGGCTGCTGGCGGCGAGGAATGGCTCGATCTTGAGGTCCAGCAACCGGGCCACCGCGCTGGGCGCGTCGTTGGTGTGGAGCGTGCTGAGCACTAAATGCCCGGTGAGGCTGGACTGCACCGCGATGCGGGCGGTCTCTTCGTCACGCACCTCGCCCACCATGATGACATCCGGGTCCTGCCGCAGGATGTGGCGGAGCCCGGCGGCGAACGTCACGCCCTTCTTGGTGTTAAGCTGGGTCTGGCTGATCGTGAGGCCCGCGGTCGAGAGGTCGTACTCCACCGGGTCCTCGATGGTCATGATGTTGAGCTCGCACCCTCGGTTCCCTCGCCCCCCGGCCCTCGATGCCGATGAGTTCACCTGCGTGACCCACGCCAGCGTGGTGTAAAGCGTGGTTGTCTTGCCGCTGCCGGTGGGGCCTGTAACTAGAACGATGCCACTGGTGCGCGAAGCCTGCTGCTTGAATCGGGATTCAATCGCGGGCGGCATGCCCAGCGAGGCGAAGTTGAGCAGAGCCGAAGAACTGCTCGTATCTAGGAGGCGGATGACGACACGCTCGCCGTAGGTCGTGGGGAGTGTGCTGATGCGGAGGTCGACGCGCCGACTGCCTCGCCCCCCGTGCCCGCAGCCAGCGGTCGGCGGCACGAGCGCGTTCCACGGCAGTCGCACCTCGCGGCCCGGGTGGATCTCGACGGTCAGCCCCGCGCCGATGACGCCGTGGAAGATGTACGACGTGGTCGACGGCCTGCTGGCCCCGCTGCTCGGGACCGTGGAGGCGGAGGGCTACAACCAGCCCC
>CALLYM010000033.1 GCA_937858155.1 uncultured Phycisphaerales bacterium
CGGACACGAGGCGTTGGAAGCCTTCGCGATCGGCCGCTGAGGCGCCCGATTGCCCGAGGTCGCTGTCGATGACGATGATTTGTTCGAGGGGCCATCCCAGAGCGACAGCGCGATCCCGCAGGGCATATTGCCTCTTGGTACTCTCGGTGTTCTCGAACACCTGCCGCAGCGTTGACTGGCGGACATACAAGTAGGCGTGCCGCTTGAGATGATGGGGCTGAATCTTCTGCTGGTAATCGTGACTCATACGCCGATCTCCTCTTGAACATGGTCAAGGATGGTGCCGACGAGGATTTGGGCGAGTTGTTGCTGAATGGACCAAGGCAGATGGGCGGCATCCTGCGACGGCGTTTCACGCTCAGGCGCCGCTGAAGTGGGAGTCGCAGGCCAAGCTTTCATCCAGGCCGTCACGCCACGCTGCGACAGCAAAGCGTGGCCACAACCGCACGAAGCTGAGAACTCGCGCGTTTGCAAGACCTGAGAACGTAGTTGCTCGTAACGTGTCTGCCACACTTCATGAGCCGGATCGGGCTCGGGGACAACCGGCGTTAGAGCCCTTTTTTTAGCCGGCGTGCCAGCGCCCGTTCGATGCTGCGCGGATGAACTTTGAAGTGAAAACGCCGCCGCAGGCGCTTCGCGAGATCCGCAGCGCTGAGTGCAGGATCGCCGCGCCGTTGTTCGAGCAGGAAATCGACGACGACGTCCGAGAGCTTGTGGGAGCGACGAGGACCGGGACGCTTGGGCAACAAGCCGGGCAAGCCGGCCCGGGTGAAAGCGTTTTGAGCGTGATAGAACGCGAGGCGGGAAAAGCCATAAGCACCGGCCGCGGCCGTCACGGACCAACCATCGACACGCACGCGTCTGAGCATCTCGTACTTGACCTGCACGAGATCGAGAGCATCGAAGAAGTCGTTGTCCTGGAACAAGGCGTCGGCTACCTCGTCGGGATGGGCGTTGAGCGCGCCGAGCTGGCGTAAGCTGGCGCTCTTGGCTTCCGTGCGTTCGTTCATGACCTTCTCCTCGACGAAGGAGGTTGTGTGTTAATGTAATTATGCCGTCATGCGCCAGGTTGTCAATACGTAAACGCCGCCCAACACCGCCATACATTAGACCGCATGCGGATATTTGAGGAGTGCACGAAGCACTCCGCCCTGTCGGCCGAACGGCATGCGGCATAATTGCCTTGACATGTGCGGCGTAATTGCCTTTACACATGAACGTCACTCGGGTAGCCAAACCCAGCACGTTCATGAGCCACCTCCTTGTTCCACACTCGTAATCAACTGGGCGAGCTCCACCAATTCTTGCAGGCGGAACGGCGAGCGCCCTGCGGCACAGATGACGAACGGATCTGCTGGAAAAACGCTGGTCCACTGCGCGGGCACGCAGACCAGCCGACCGTTGTCGTCGTGGAAGTAGACGCGCTGCTCGCCCCAATTGAGGCGATAGGTCAGCAGCGTGAATTCACGGCCAAAGAGAGGATGAAAGGGATGCGTAATCCGAAAAGTCTGACTCGCAGGGTTCAAATCCGGTGCATTTGACGATTCAGTCCAAGGGCAAAGTCGAACGTCAATTCCACTTCGTCGAAACCAGCTTGCTCAACGGCCGCACTTTTGAAACGTTGGCGCATCTCAACGAAGTGACCGCCGGGTGGCTGACGAACGTCGCGGACGCGCGCGTCTTACGCGACTTCAAGGAAACGCCACGGCAACGCCATGCCGTCGAGCAACCGCACCTGCTCGGCGATCCCCAACCCGGACGGGTCAATGTCCGTGAGCGCGTCGACACCCTGGGTGAGGGTGGCGACGGCGGCGGCGAACATGACCGAATTGTATTGCGCCCCAACGACAAAAATAGTTTCAAGAAGGCGCAGCTGTGGACAACCGTGCGTCTGTGGATAACCTCCGCAATGATTCTCCGCGCGAATGTCGTTCTGGGGCAGGTCCGTTGCTGCAAACCTCGCCAGGTGTTGCTGAGGGGCCATCCTTCGGCGGCTCGCCCTTGTTCGGCTTGACAATCGTGATGCGAATTCCTTGTTGGAACAACCGGTTCCGCTGTCCACGAAACGGTGAGAATGTACTTTTGAGCAACAACTTTGATCCTTCGCTTAGAAGGGTGCGCCCACGCGCCGGAAGGCCCAATAGTCGCCTGGTTCGTGCTGCATTGATTTGCTGATTGGGGTGCCCGGTGGAAAGACGTCGTCTTTGGAAGATCAGCTATGGGTCCGGGCGCATGACTGATCGCATGTTGCGGCCGGTTTCGGCGGCTATCGTGGCGCAGTTGCGGCCTGGGGTATCGGCATCCAGATATGTGGGTCGGATCGGTGTCTTGGCGGCGGTGTTGGGTATCGGCGGCGTGATCGCCGGATTGTCCGGGGTTGCATCGGCTGATACGTCAGGATCGGCTGGTTCTTCACGCGTGGGTGGGGCGAAGTCGCCAACGGAGCATTCACGATCCGCGCAAACGGACTCGTATCCCAGGTCATCACGCGGGCCGGATTCCGGAGTCGCGGGTGCCCCCGGCCGGGGAGCGTCGAAGTCGGCAACGAGGTCGGGCACCGGTTCGGGGCAGAGCTCTGCGTCGGCTTCGATATCTGCCGCTAATTCAGGGGCGCTCACAGCAGCTCGCAGGGACGCATTTGTGGATCCGCCCGGCGAGTCATCCGTCGAGGCCGGTTCGGTTGTGGCCGCGGCGACGCCGGCCTCAGCGCTGCAGAGGTCCGGGGAGCGGTTGGTCGACGGCGCAGACGGTTTAGGTGCCTCGGGAACGCTGATGTGGGCAGCGTTGGGGTTCGCGCGCCGCGACGGAATCAGGGGCGCGGTCGCCGGGCCGTCAGCGTCCGCGGATTCGTCGAGTGGTGTTGGTACACAGAGGATTTGGCTTTTCGGGAATGGGACGGCCGAGCATCCCGATGGCGGAATTCTGATTGGCAACGGCTATTCGTGGACGGCGGAGTCATGCTCGGGTGGCCAGGTCTGCGCGGGTGGCGACGGCGGCATATTCGGTGACGGCGGTAACGGCTACAACGGTGGCAATGGCGGTTCAGCGGGATGGTTCGGGAACGGTGGCAGCGGTGGCGCGGCAACCGCGGGGGTTGACGGTGGCGCTGGTGGCGCGGGCGGGTTGTTTGTCGGCAATGGGGGTAACGGCGGTGCCGGTGGCGCAGCGTCGGACTTGAGTGGGCTGGGCGGTGCCGGCGGCGATGGTGGTAACACCGGGTTGTTGTCGTTGCGCGGCAACGGTGGTGCGGGCGGGGCCGGTGGTGCCGGGGGTCACGGAACTGCGGGCCAGTCCGGACCGACGGCCGGGGCTTCCGGGACTGATGGCGTCGCCGGCGGAGCTGGCGGGCGCGGGGGTAACGGCGGTGCCGGCAGTTGGGGGTTCGGCGTAGGCGGTGCCGGCGGCCTCGGGGGCCGGG
>CALLYM010000034.1 GCA_937858155.1 uncultured Phycisphaerales bacterium
ACGAAAAGATTTTGCGCGGGCCGATTCCCGATCCGTTCATCAAGGGCGGGAATACCAGGCGGGTGCCCTTCTCGATCGCGTTGGCGGCAGGCACGACGCCAGCGACGGTGGAAGCCGTATTGAATTATGCCTTAATCCCGACGCCGGAGCCGGCGTTGCGCGACAAGTATCTCGCGACGCTCGCAAACGACAAAGAGCGGGACGAAGCGAAGAAGATCATCGAGGAATATACCCAGCCTCGGATTCTGACCTATCGGGCAAAGAGTTTGTAGGGAAGGACGGCGACGTGGAGTCTTCCAGGCGCATGAAGCGGACGATTGCGGGGTTGTCGGCCATCATCGGAGTCGCGGGCGCCGTGCTGGCCTGGTTCGGTGTTGAGCCGGTGCTCCATGCGCAAGATGCGAAGTCGCAGGCGGTCATCGAAAAAGCCTTCCCGAATTCCGGCAAGTGCAAGCGTTGTCACGAGCGGGTGTTCGAAGAGTGGGAAACCTCTCCGCTCTCCAAGTCGATCCACTCTCCCGCGTTCCGGGCGTCGCTCGACGCGTATCTCACGTCGTCGGCCGGCAAGGACAAGGCGTTGTGTTTCCGTTGCCATGCGCCGCATGTCCGAGAATTCCCGGATCACGCGCAGCTGTTCGTCGATCAGGCCAAGTCTGGCGATCCCTCGCTGGACGGCGTGGCCTGTGCGCAATGCCACTTGATCAAGCAGGTCGACCGGACCAAGCAACCGCCCGAGCCGAAGTACGAACTCGGTAGCAAGACCCTGTATGGTCCCTACAAGGATTTCGTCCAGAATCTCGCCCACCAGTCGATGGAGTTGGGACTCTTCCAGAAATCAGACCTCTGTCTGAATTGCCACCAGTCCGTCCCCTCGGCGGCGAATCTGGGCAAGGCCAACGATTTGCTGGGCAACTGGGATCAGAGCCAAGCTGTCAAGTCCGGCAAGGAGTGCCAGAGTTGCCATATGCCGGAGCAGGTCGGGGAGTCGGCCAACGGAGAGAAGAAGCGCAAGGTCGCCAACCATACGTTCCCCGGACGCATCGGCAAGTTGCGGCAGGAGGCGGCCAAGCTCGATGTGCAGACCAAAGTGGACGGCGACAAGACGACGGTGACGGTCAAGGTCCAGAGCCTCGTGCCGCACAATCTCCCCACGACACATCCGGCCTGGGCCAGCGTCGTGCTGGATCTGGACATCAAAGGGAAAAATCTGAAAACGGTGTTCGCGGACAAGCGGGTCTATGGCCGCGTCTATCAGGACGCGAAGGGGCAGAAAACCAGTTTCGACTTCGAGGCCGTGAAAGTGCTCGAAGATACCGTGTTGAAGCCGGAAGAGACCCGCACCGAGATCTTCACCTTCCCGACCCCGAAAGATACCAAGACTTTCGACGTCGACGTCACCCTCAACTATGCGCCGATCACCGGTCCGGCGCCTTTCCTCCAGCGGGTCGAAGCGGAGTCGTCCAAAGGCTCGTCCGATCCCGTATTTCAGCCGATCGAAATCGTGAAGCGGACAGAGAATATTCCCGTGACGAAGTGACGGGGTCTCGTCGCTCGTAACAGAGGCCTCGCCCGCATCCTCTATTCGAAGACGATCTTTGAGCCCGGGGATTTCATCTTGAAGATCTGCAGGGCATTGTAGATACCCTTCGCTGGGTGGTTCAGAATGAGGCGTGAATTGGTGATATGGGTATCGAGCAGCTCATATTGCCCGCCGCTGTAGTACAGATCGCAGTCGTCGATTTGGCAGTTCTTGTAGACATGATTGTCCAATGCGAGCTTTGCCTGTGAGAAGGTCTGCCCGTCGACTACGATATAGTTTGGCTCAAGTCCCATAGTGATCAGGTTGGCGAACTATAGCAAAATCAGCGCGCGTCGTAAACCAGCTGGCGCGTTGCATCGTCACGCACGGTCGGGAAGGGTTCTAATCCAGGGGGAGGTCCTCGCGTGCAAAAGTAGGGGAATCTATTGCTGCACGATCCGAAACACCGTCCCCTTCAGAGTGGTCAGATAGAGTTCCCCAAGGCCATCTTGCCCAAAACTTGTGATCTGAGAAGTGGTGAGCAACGGCCAGTCTTGTCGCTCGATTGGGGCGCCGTTCGTGAAACGGAAACTACGGACAAAACCGGCACAGAAGTCTCCGTAGAAGTATGTCCCGCGGATGGCTGGTATGGCCTGGCCGGCCTGGACGATGTCCGTGTCCTTGGCGCGCTTCCAGAGGAGGAGGCCCAGGTTGTTCCACGCGGCACCGAAGTCCGGGTTTGTCGCCACGCTCATGCGGTAGAGGTCGATGGCTTTGTCCAGGTTGCCGCCCTTGGCTGCGGACTCGCCCTGGGACGCGAGCTCACGGGCCTTGGCGGTGGTCTGGGCGCGTGTGTCGGTCGGGGCTGTCTGGGCGCGATGCCCGCCCGCGCAGGCGGCGAGCGCAACGCTCAGCGCGAGGCTGGTGAGAATGTGACTGGCTCGCTTCATGTTCCTCCCTCCGCCTTCTCCCAGCGGGAGAAGACGACGCTGACATTCCACTCCGTAGCTTCCGGACGGATGGTGATCGTGTGGACTTCCATGCCCGGGATGTCGGCGACGACCAAGTCCACCCACTTCAGCACCGCCGAAAGCTCAGGGTCCTTGATGTTGTACGTCGGTTTGACCTGGTTCCATCCCAGGCTGCGTTCGGGCTTGGTCTGCGTGGAGGGGATGGGGACGCGGGTCTTGAGGCCTGCGTTCTCGCCCAGAGACTCGATGCGCGAGTACAGGCTCGACATGGGTCCCACCACATGGACGGTGTCCTGCGACTGCAGGGCCTGCCAACGCCCGGCGGCCTTGAGCACGTTTTCGGAGTACCGCTGCTGGGTCGAGGCGTTTTCCGCGGCGTCGGTGCTGCGGCTGTAGCCGTCCCAGGCGAACCATGCGCCGACCACGAGCACGATGCAGGCGGTGATGATCAGGGCGCGTGGGCGGTTGCGCTGCTCGGCGCGCGAGGCCTGGGCGGCCAGCGACGACCGCAGGTCTTCCAGCTGCGCCTGGGGATTGGGGGAAGCGGCCTGGCTCACCGTGGCACCCCCTTCGTGCTCCAGCGGGCGGTGTAGGTGCCTTCGACGCGGTCGCTCTGAGGCACCTGGCGGTAGGACGCGGACCACCCTTCCAACTCGGTGTTGCCCAGCTTGCGGAACGCCTCAAGCACGGACTCGGCCTCGGCGGTGGAGTTGGCGATGGCGACAACCTGGATCGGCGCGTCGGTGGGCACCTTCAGGCTCTTGAGCTCGAGCTTGGGCGTGGAGAGCACGAGGGTGATGCCCTCCAGCTCGTTCATCACCGGCTTCGCGCGCTCGACCTTGTCGGGGAGCTTGCCGGCCGACTCGCGGTCCTGGATCATCTTCTCCAGGGTCTTGAGCTCTCCCATGCCGGGGAAGGGCTTGAGGTCGGGCACGGCCTGCTTGAGCGGCTCCTTCCACGAGGCGCGCCACAGGTCGGCCGCGTTGTCGGCCTTGGCAGCGCTCTGACGGAACCGCCAGCCCAGCACGCCCAGCACGACTCCCGCGAGCGCCAGGGACGCCGCGAGCCACACGTACATGGACCGGTGCGCGCCTCCCGGGCGGGTGGACGTCGCGACGAGCGCGGTGCCGGGCGTCGCCTGTGTGGTCGCGGGTGTTGCTTCCAGGTGCGTGACAATGCGGCGGAGCGTCGCGCCGAGCGGGTCGTCGTGCAGTGCGGCGTCGACACTGGCGCCGGGCCAGAGGCGGGCGATCTCCTCACCCACTTCGCCCGGGCGCAGGGACTCGGGGTCGTCCCCGCCCATGTGCTCCGGCAGGACGCATACGACGCGCTGGGGCGAGCGGCCCAGCTGCATGGACCAGGAGACCCAGTCCGTCACGATTCGAGCGGTGTCGCTGCGTGTGCACACTGGCTGCGCGGGATCGCCCTCGTGTGCGCTGGGCACAGTCCGCAGCCGTACCGACCCGCCCGCGAGGAGCTGCCCCTTGTGCGACCAGCACCAGAGGAGGCGGGCGTTGTCGTCGGTCATGACGACCGCGGTGACAGGGCTGCTCGAGGCGACGTCCGCTCCGCTCAGGGGCTGCGCTGCACCGCGGTCCCACGCGAGGGCCATGGCGTGCCAGATGGTCGCGACCTCGCCCACGCGCACTCCCGCGCTGTCGAGCGCGTCCACGAGCATCCGCGCCGGGAGGTCCGTCGCCGCCAAGGCCGCGGTGCGGACCGCTGGGGCCGCCTCAATCTTCTTGCCGGGGGCGGCGGCGACAGGGTGGTCGGCGTCCGCGGGCAGGGGTTGCACCGCCGAGTCCAGGGGTGTGGGGGCGTAGAACGATACCGGGGTGGTGACCGGCGTCGTGGATTCATCGGGCGCGGACGAGCCCTGGCGGGCCAGGAGCGCAACGAGCGCGGGGTCCTGGCTTGGGGCAGAGAGCCACGAGTAGACGGAGCCGCCGGCGTCCAAACAGACAAGCTCGAGCGAGTCGCGGGAGCGGGCGCCCTGCAAGTTGCTCTTGAGCCAGGCGGCGATATCGCTGTAGATCGCGGGGTTCTGGTCGACGCTGTCGTCGCGGCTGGCGGCGCCGTTCTGGGGCCAGGAGACGTCGCCCGTCTGCCCCACGAGGCGCACGGACCTGACGACGAGCCCGCGCCCGGCACGCTGGACGTACGCGACGCGGACGCTCACTTCTTCTCCTTCCCGCCCTCACCGCGACCCATCTTGTCGTTGAACGCGTTCTCGGCGTCTTGCTCTTCGGAGGTCAGCACCGGGTCGGCCTTGAGCCTGTCCCGGTTCTCCTGCATGTGCTTGTACGCGATCTCGTCCAGCTCCTCCTGCATGGCGTACTGGCCGGAGAGGATGAGCTGGGCGCGCATCTTCCGCCACATGGGCACCTCTTCCAGCGGGACGTAGGGGGGTGCGGTGCCGGTGTTCTTCGCCTTCTTCGCCGCGATCATGGCCGCGATGAACGCCGGGTCGGTCTCGGGGCGCGGGGCGATGGTCTGCGCGAGGCCCGGGTTGGTGGAGCGCAGGCGGGCGGTTGCGTCGCCCGCGCGCTCGGCGAGGTTGATGATGTGGGTGGCTCCGAGGCGGAGGTGGTCGGGCGTGATTTCCTCAACCTTTTCGTCGCCCACCTTGTCGCCGATCTTGACAAAGCGCTGCTTGGTGTTGTGCTTGATGAGCCCCATGGCTTTGGGGCCGATGGTGACGATGCCGTGGTAAGTGATATCCGCCGCGGGTGGTGGTGGCGGGTGATCGTCGCCCTTGGGAAGTTCTTCCGGCACGATGGCTGGCGTGGGCTTGTTCGAGATTTTGCCCAGTCGTTTGCCCGCGGATGTGCCGTCGGGCCTTTCCGTCTGTGTCGGCGCGGCGCCGGCACCGGGCACCGTGGCCACCGGGATAACGGCGACCGCGGGCGGGAGTTCGGCCCGCTGCCCGGGGAGAGTGACCATGACCGCCGCGGCCGAAAGGGCCAGCGCACCGACAGCGCCGCCCTGGGCGATGCGTGTCCACCTGGTTGCCGCGGCGCGGTCGAGCATGGCGTGCCTCTTGGGTGCGGGACGGGGAGCGGTCAGCGGGGCATGGTACGGGGGTCGGTGTCGTTGACGACGCGCTCCCACGAGAGGAACGCGGAGTTTCGGGTGACGGTCGTCGCGGTGCGCGCTCCTCCGCGTCCGCCGCTCGCGAGGCACAAGCCCTTGTAGGTGACGCTGGGCTGATCGGACCCCTTCGGCAAGGCGTCCACCCATACTCGGAAGAGCACCGGCTCGGTCGTCAGGAGGCGGGCGGCGCGGGCCCGGTCCTCCTGAGGGACATTCGCCGAATCCAGGGCGGCGTTCAGCGATTCAGGGGTGACGTCCCCGTTGTGCTGCATGGCTTCCAGTTCATCGGCCAGCGCGGAGGCGTTGACCGGAGAAAGCAGTGTCAGGCACGCCGCGCGGAGCACCTGGGGCTCAGCGGAGGCGATGCTGATCGCCATGGGCCCTTCCGTGCGGAGGAAGCGGGGGGCGTCGTTGTGCGCGGTCCGCCGGAGGTTGTCGACGGTTGTGGCGGCATCGTCCAGGTCGGTGTCGGCGAGGCCGGAGAATCGCCCCAGGACTTCGCCCTGAGCGTCCTCGAAGTAGACACTCAGCCTCTCGCCGCTGGGCAGCTCGATATCGAAGGCGTGCCCGTCGTTGTCGTAGTCGATGGCGTCGGTGATGCGCGTGGTGCGCGTAAGCCAGGACGACACGGCCTCCTCCACGCCCTTGAAGGCGTGGTGTTCCTTGTAACGGTCGATGGAGCGCTGCGTCAGCGCCGACTGGCCGGTGTGGCGGGTGAGCACGGCGGCGACCAGGATCGAGGCGATGACGATCACCGCGAGGACGAGCGGCAAGGCGAAGGCGCGGCTTTGCGTGTGCTGCGTCATCGGCGGTTGTCCTTGGGCACGATCGGCACTGCGGGCTGCACGCGGTAAGGACCTCTGCCGGCGGGCGTGCGCACGGGGGGTGTGACGGAAGGGGTGGTTGCGGGGGTGGTGTTGGGGGTTGTGCCGGGTGCCTGCGGGTTGTTCTTTGTATCGCCCTGCCCGGGGAGATTCTCCACACGGCGGCCGCCCACGAGGTCGGTGCCCGAGGCACCTTCCTCCACGCGCGGCCGGGTCTCCGGTCCGGTCGCCCAGGAAACCTCGAACAGCCAGGTGGCGGTCAGGCCGCCCACGGTCGAGATGTCTACCTCGGCGTACGCGGGCAACTGGCTCTGGATAGTCGCCTGAAACTCCTCTTTGCGGATCCGGTCGTCGAACATGCGGATGCGGCACGCGGCAAGGTCGGTCGCGATACGGAACGGCTCGCCATAGGAAGATGCCTCCAGCACGGCGCGGGCGCGGCCCATGTCGCGGACTTCCTCGATGGTGTGGCGCGGGGCAAGGGGCACCCACCAAAGCTCCCAGGCCTTCGGGTTGCCCAGATCATCCAGAAGGACGTGCTTCTCCTTATCCTCCTTGGGGATGACCTCGAACGCACCTCGCACGGCGCGGATGCCCCATTCCTCGGAGGCCTCTCCCTCGGCGTCCGCTCCGGCGGCGGGGTCTGGCGCGGGCGTGCCGTCGGCAGTCGGCTCTTCGGTCTCTTCGGGGCGCTCGTGGGCGATGCCCCGGCGTTTGGCCTCAAGCCTCACAGCATGCGCGATGACGAACGGGTCTTGCTGCTGGGTGGGAACGGGGGGCTCGATAAGGACCATCTCGAGGCGTTGGGGAGCGACGCGGGAGAGCGTGCCGTCGACCTCCTTGATGGTCATGGAGTACTGAGAAACCAGGTCGTCGCGGTGAAGGATAATGCGCGGCGGGGCGTCGTCGGGCGCGCGGATGGCTGGTTGCGGTGGGGCTGAGGCATCGGTCGTGCCAGCTTCCCCGCCGGGAGCGTCCGCCTTCCCGCTCGCCGGCTTGCCACTCGAGCCGGGCCCGCGGTCGGGCGCTTCACCGGGGGCCCTGCGTCCGCGGTCGGAGGCGGAAAGGTCGCGCGTGACGCTGGGCGCCGTCGCGGTCGTTCGGGACGCGGCCCCGGAGCCTGTTGCGCCCGACTGGTCGGCGGG
>CALLYM010000035.1 GCA_937858155.1 uncultured Phycisphaerales bacterium
GCAGTCTGCGCGTGCGAACGCGGCGGAAGCGGACGCGACCACGCGGCGGGCTGCGGCTGAGTACGACGGGTACATCGCGAATATCGAGTCTGCGTACAGCGCGCTGCGGCTCAACGACGCGACGCGGCTTCGCGTGCGGCTTGATGCGTGCCCGCCCGAGCGTCGCAACTGGGAATGGAGGTACCTGAACGCGGCCTCGGACACGAGCCTGCTGGCGATGGTGCACCCGAGGCGGAATGTCCAGAACTTTGCGTTCAGTCCTGACGGCGCGCGGATCGCATCAAGTTCCGGCGACGGCAAGGTGCGCATCTGGGAGTATCCCTCGGGCAGGGAAGTGGCAACGCTGGCTACGCCGGGGAAGGCTTGGGGTATGGTTGCGTTCAGCCCCGACGGTTCCAGGCTGAGCGCCGCTTCCAACGACGGGCGGGTCTGGGAATGGGACGCGGGGACGCACGAGTTGCTCAGGACGCTCGAGGGGCACACGGGCGTTGTCAACCGTCTCTTCTACCTCGTGCAGGACGGGCGTGTCCTGACGAGTTCATGGGATGGCACGGCGCGGTTGTGGGACAAGGACGGGAACGGCTTCCTCACCTTGGCGCGGCATGAGGGCGTGATCTGGGACGCGTCGCCGTCTCCTGATGGGCTCCGCGTGGTGACGGGCGGCGACGACCACGCGGTGCGGGTGTGGGATACCCGCACGGGCGCGGAATCAGTGTCGCTGGCGGGCCACGGGGATCGTGTGAACAGCGTGCAGTGGAGCGCGGACGGTGCACGGATCGTTTCCGCGAGCGACGACGCGACGACGCGGGTGTGGAGTGTGGTGCGCGGGGGTGAATTGGCGCGCCATGTGAGCAGGACGCGGGTGAGCCAGGCGGTGTTCAGCCCGGACGGTGCCAGGGTCGTCAGCATCCCGATGGGCGGTGATCCTGAGGTGTGGGACCCGGGCACGGGGGCGGTGCTGTTCACGCTGACCGGGCACACCAACGAGGTGCTTGTCGCGCGTTTCAGCGCGGACGGACGGACCATCGTGACGTGCTCGACCGACAACACGGTGCGGCTGTGGGACGCGTCGGACGGGTCGGCGATTGCGCGTCTTGCGGGGCACATCGAGACGCCCTGGACTGCGCGGTTCGCGCCCGATGGGACGCGGGTGGTCTCGGGGGGCGACACCACGCTGCGCGTGTGGCCGGTGGCACGCGCGCCCGACCAATCCATCGTTCCGCATCCCCAATACGGGTCGGAGGCAATGCGCCTCAGCCCCGACGAGAAGACACTTTTGGAGGTAGGGGACGGGCGGATACGGCTCATCGATGTGGCCTCGGGAGAGGAAAGGGTGCTGTTCAGGGGGGATGGGGTTGGGAATGGCGCGGCGATTTCACCGGACGGCGTGTTCGCTGCCGGTGCTTGCTGTGGGGGGGTGGTGCACGTGTGGAGCGTGACGGACGGGCGGGAGGCGCTCACGCTCTCCGGGCACACGGACTTCGTGAACTCCATCGCGTACAGCCCGGACGGCGGGCGGATTGTGACGGCGTCGGATGATCAGACTGCGCGGGTGTGGGACGTACGGAAGGGGGGCGAAGTGTTTGCGCTGCGGGGGCACACGGGCGCGGTCAACAGCGCCGAGTTTGACGCAGCGGGTGGACGGATTGTGACGGCGTCGGGCGATGGGACTTACAGCGTGTGGGACGCGGGGACGGGCGCACTGATCCGCACGGCGACCGCGCACGACCACGGCGTCATTTACGCCTCGTTTGATGCGGAAGGGAAACGCATCCTGACGTGCTCGATGGAGTACCTCTCACGCGTATGGGACGCCGCGACCGGCGCCCGGCTCCTGACACTGGTGGGGCATGAGCATGTGGTGTACAACGGGATGTTCTCGCGGGATGGGTCCCGCATCGTGACGTGCTCGCTTGATGGCACAGCCCGGCTGTGGGACTCGGGCACGGGGAGGCAGATCTTGTCGCTGGCGGGGGAGCGTGGCGGGGTGCACACCGCGCGGTTCTCTCAGGATGGGTCCAAGGTGCTGGTCGGGACGACGGAGGGGCGTGCGTGGATTCTGGACAGCGTTCCTCGACGGGAGCGGTTTTCTCAGGCTCCGGCCCCACCTTAGTTTTGTCGTAAAGGTGTAGCCGCCACCCAGTTCTTGTGGTACTGTGCAGCGTTCATGGACGTCCCTCCCGACCCGCCTCCTGCAGACCTGCAGCCCGTCAACGACCTCCTGATGTTCTATCACGAGGTGCGGGCGCTTGCTCATGCGCACCTCAGGGGCGAGCGTGCCGGTCACACTCTGCAGACCACGGCGCTGGCGCACGAGGCCTTCATACGGATTCAGCGGCGGAAGGACAAGGTGCCCGGGGAGCGGGTGCTGCTGCTGGCGGCGGCGGGCGAAGAGATGAGGCGCGTGTTGATCGACTATGCCCGGGCCCGCCGCGCCCAGAAGCGTGGGGGCGGGAGGCAGCGGATGGAATTGAATGCGACGAGCTTGGCCGAGCTGGTGGAGTGCGGCACCTGGCAGGATGTGGTGGCACTGGACGGCGCGTTTGTACGCCTTCAGGAGGTGGACCGGCGCGCCGCGGATGTCGTCCGGCTCAGGTTCTTCCTGGGGCTCACGGTGGACCAGACAGCGGAGGGGCTGGGCATTTCGCGGAGGAGCGTGCTGCGTGACTGGGACTTTGCAAGGTCGTTTCTGTTTGCCGAGGTGTCGGCGGCGCACGAGGGGTAGGGCGTAGTGGTTGGTGGAGGCCTGAATGACTGGGGAGGGAACGCTCAAGTCGTTGTACCTGTCCGCGGCGGAGCTTCCGCCCGAGCAGGTGGGGACTTTCCTGGACCGGGAGTGCCGCGGGGACGTGGCGCTGCGGGCCCAGGTAGAGCGGCTGCTGGAAGCGCGGAAGCGCGCGGGCGGGTTCATCGCGGAACCCACGGCGGTGGAGACGGTGCGGGGGGCTGGTTCCGCGGCGGTGGCGGGGATGATGGTGGGCAATTACAAGGTGCTGGAGCAGATCGGTGAGGGCGGGTTCGGAACGGTGTACCTCGCGGAGCAGCAGCGACCGGTGGTGCGGCGGGTTGCGCTCAAGATCCTGCGGGAGGATCACCTGGGGCGCGACGTGATGGCGCGGTTTGAGGCGGAGCGTCAGGCGTTAGCGCTGATGGATCATCCGCACATCGCGAAGATCCTGGACGCCGGGACGGACGAGGCCGGGCGGCCCTACTTCGTCATGGATCTGGTGGTGGGGCTGCCCATCACGCAGTACTGCGACGAGCACCAGCTGAGCATCCGGGAGCGGCTGCGGCTTTTCGAGCAGGTGTGCCTGGCGGCGCAGCACGCGCACACCAAGGGGGTGATGCACCGCGACATCAAGCCGAGCAACGTTCTGGTATCCACGCGGGACGGCAAGGCGCACGCGACGATCATCGACTTTGGCATTGCGAAGGCGACCCAGTCACGGCTTACCACGCGCACCCTGTTCACCGCGCACCGCGCTTTCATCGGGACGCCGGAGTACATGAGCCCCGAGCAGGTGAACAACTCTCCGGACATCGACACGCGGACGGACGTGTATTCCCTGGGCATCCTGCTCTATGAACTGCTCACCGGATCGACGCCCTTTGGTGAGGACACGCTGAAGGATGCCGGGCTTGCGGAGGTGATCCGGGTCATCCGCGAGGTGGACCCACCGAAGCCGAGCACGCGGCTCGCGCAGATGGGGGTCGGCGCGGCGTCGCGTACGCGGGCGCCTTCCACGCCGGTGACGGGACAGCCGCCCGGGGGCGGTGTGGAGCGGGTGGCGAAGCAGAGGAAGAGCGATCCGAAGACGCTCGCGGGGTTCATCCGTGGCGAGCTGGACTGGATTGTGATGAAGTCGATCGACAAGGATCGATCGCGGCGGTACCCGACGGCGAACGCGCTCGCGTCGGATATCCGGCGGTACCTGTCGGGCTTGGCGGTGAGCGCCGCGCCGCCCTCGGCGTGGTACTGGGCGTCCAAGGTGGTGCGCCGGCACCGTGCCGTCGCCGGCATGGCGGCGGTGGGCATGCTCGCGGTCACGGCCACGGCGGTGGTCGCGGTGTTTGGCTGGCGCAACGCGTTGGCCAAGAGCAATGAGCTGGAGCAGAAGAACAGGGAGATAGCGGAGCGATCGGACGAACGGAACGTGGCGTTGAAGGAGGCGCAGCTGCAGCGTGAGATCGCCGAGCGGCTGAGGGACGACCAGCAGGCCGCGACGAGGCTCGCGACCTTCGCGACGTACGCGGCGAACATTCACGCGGCGGATATGGCGGTCGAGAAGTTCGAGCGGGAGCGTGCGGGGGAGTCGCTCCGGGCGTGCCCGGACGAGCTGCGCGGGTGGGAGCACCACTACCTGGCCGGACGGGATGACTCCAGCATCCATACGTATGCGGCGCACCGCCCCGGGGTGCTTGACGTTGCGATCAGCCCGGACGGGCGGCTCCTTGCGACCTGCGGGGCGGACGCGGCGGTGAGCATCTGGAGCGTGCAGGGCGAGCGGCTGGTGCTGAACGACCGCCATTCGGACGACGTGACCTTTGTGCGGTTCAGCGCGGACGCTTCCCGGCTGCTGACCGCTTCGGACGATGGTTCTGTGCGCCTATGGAACTCGTCGACTGGTGAAGGGGCGGGGACGGTGGTGGAAGGGGCTTCGTACGGGGTGACGTCCTGTGCATGGGGGGCGTCCGACGCGACGGTGGTCCTTGGGTGTTCGGACGGGGAGGTCCGGGTGTTTGACACCCCCGCGTCTGGCGCGGTGAGCGGTGAGCCGCGGGTGCTCCCTGGGCATGCGGGTGACGTGGCGGCTGTCGCGGTTGCGCCCGATGGCGGGAGCATTCTGTCCGTCGGAAGCGATGGCTTGTTGATCGTGCGGGAGGTGTCCACGGGCAAGGTCGTGACGAGGATCGAGACGGACGAGGGTGGCCTTGCGTCGGCTGTATTCATGCCGGACGGTGTTCATGTGGCGTGCGGCACGGGCAATGGGCAGGTGATGATGTGGGACACGGCGGCGTCTCGGCGTGAATGGTCGAAGCACCAGCACGATGGCGGCGTTGTGTCGCTCGCGGCCTCTCCGGACGGGAAGACCCTCGCGGTCGGGGTGTCGATGGTGGCGTTCCTGCTGGACGCGGGCAGCGGCGAGCGGGTCGGCATGCTCATGGGTCATGACAAGGCGGTCACGGGTGTGGCGTTCTCACCGGACTCGGCGTTTGTTGTGACGGGGTCGTGGGACGGCACTGCGCGGCTGTGGGACGCGCGCGACCGCGGGGACCGGTGGGTGTTTGATGGTCGGGTTACATCGGAGAGCAGGGGAATATCACCGGATGCCACGCGGCTTGTGGTCGTGGACGGCTTGAACGTGGACGTGCGCGACCTGGCGACGGGGGACCTGCTGGCGGTCTTCGGCGTGCCGAACGTGACCCCGTGGTCGGTTTCGTTTACGCCTGACGGCGACGCGCTGCTCGTGCACGTGCGGGACGATGAGAGCCGGCAGTTCACGGGGGACGCGGTGGTGCTGGACGCATGGTCGGGGCGGGTGGTCCGTCGGCTCAGGCCGCTGTCGTCTTTTCTTTCAGCGAATGCCGTGGGCCCGGGGGGTTACCACGCCGCGGCGTTCAGTCCGGATGGGCGGCTGGTCGCGGTGCCCTCGTCTGGGTGGAAGGCCGATGTGTACGACTGGGAGAAGGGGGAGCGTGCGTACAGCCTCATAGGGCACGAGAACGCTGTGAATGGGGTGAGTTTCAGCGATGACGGCGGGCTGATCGGCACGGTCTCGGCGGATGGTACTGCCAGGCTGTGGAGCGCCAAAGACGGAGCGAGGCTTGAGCCTGCGCTGACTTGCGGGGACGGGGGCATTGAGTCCTTGGACTTCAGCCGTGGCGGCGGGTCCGTCGCCGCCATTGGTCATGACCACTCGGTGTCGGTCTGGCGGACGAGCGATCGGACGCGCGTGGGCCGGGTGGTGCTGCAGGACCCTGCACCCGAGGTGCTCGACCTCGCGGAGGACGCTTCCCTGGTGCTGGTGCGTGAGAGCGGGGGGGTAGTGCGGTTGTGGGATGTCGCTGCGGGGCGTCAGGTGTCCACGCTTTCGGGGACCTTCCCGAGTGACACGCGGATGACCATTAGCGGCGAAGGGTCGCGGCTGCTGTCCACGTCGGCGGACCGGACGGTGCGGGTGTGGAACAGCGAGTCGGGCGCTGAGCTGCTGGCGCTCGAGAAGCACGGCGCGGCGACGACGTTTGCGCAGTTTGCGGGTGATGGTTCGATGGTCGTGACGTGCGACGGCTCGCGGACACTTCTGTGGGATGCGAGGCGCCCGGAGGAGCGGTCGGGCGCTCTGGAGCAGGCGGCCCGCGCGAGGGAGAGCATGTCGGCGGCGCTGCGCCCGCGGTTTGCGAGGAAGGACATGCTGAGGGACATCAGGGCGGATGTGGTGCGGAACCGGGCGTTGACGGGGGTGGAGAGGTGCGCGGCGATGGCGATGATCACCGAGCGGGCGCTGCAGATGCGCCGGGAGAGCGCCGAGTGCGATGCGCCACTTCCGGGCGTGGCGCAGAGCGGCGATGGTCCGGATGCGGCGCTGGGGGCTGCGCGGCGGGCGCATGACGCGGATCCGCGGGACTGGCGCCGGAGCGCGGACTTTGGCGTTGCGTTGTACGAGCGTGGCGATTACAAGGAAGCGGCGGACGCGCTCGCGCTGGCGCAGTCGGAGCGGTGGGACAACGAGCTGGGCGAGAGCCCCCGGGTTCTGGCCTTTGATGCGATGTGCAGGTACCGGCTTGGGATGGGCGCGGGTGCTGCCGCCGCGGTCGCGCGGCTGGACGCGGTGATACACGCCGAGCATAACGCGCGTTGCGGGGCGCACCGTTTCCTGGAGCTTGCGCAACGCACAGTGACCGGCGGTGGTTCACCCGACGCACCAACCGTACAGACGGAGGGCATTCACCCATGAGACTTTCGTGCACGCGTGATTTCGTTCCAGCCGGCCCTTGGCGGTCCCTGCTGTGCTTGCTCCTTGCGGCGGCCCTGCTTCCGGCGGGTTCGGCGCGTGCGGCGGAGCCCCCGGTCAATCCGGAGGCGTGGTATGTGGAGGACGAAGGGGCCAGTCTGCTGCTGAGGCTTGAAGAAACGCGTGCGCCGGAGCTGGTCGTGCCTGACGCGAACTGGCTGGGTGCTCCGCAGTCATTGCGTGCTTTGCGCGGCAGCATCGTGGTGCTCGACTTTTGGGCGGCGTGGTGCCCGCACTGCTGGCCCTGCCTCAGCCGCGACCAGGACCTGGTCAAGAAGCATGGCAAAGAGGGCGTCGTGGTGGTCGGGATTCACGACGGGAGCCCGGCGGGGCGCACCCACTGGGAGGCGGCGAAGGGGAGCGTGCGGGAGCGGAGCGTGACATTCCCGATCGCGCTCGATTCTCCGGACCTTGCGGGCAACACCAACGCCAAGTACCACATCGGCTGGTTCCCGACGTATGTGGTGATCGATCGGGAGGGTATCGTCCGCGGGGCGGGCATCCGGCCCGAGTACGTGGAAACGCTGGTCGAGAAGCTGCTCAAGAAGGGCGGGGAGACGGGCGGGAGGGTCGAAGAATTCCCGGCGGACATGTACCTGGGTGGCGAGTCTCGTCCTGATTCATTGCGTGCGCTCGAGGGGAAGCCTGCGCCCGCGCTGCAGCCCGCGGACTGGCAGGGCACGCCCTGCACGATCCGCCCCGGCGGGGGCGTGACGGTCGTTCAGTTTTACCTTCCCGGGAGCCCCGCGTCGCTGTCCGCGACGCGGCTTGCGGCGATACGGAAGATTCGTGGCGCGATGGGTGAGCGGGGGGCAGCGTTTGTGCTGGTGGCGAGCAGCGGTTCGGACTGGACGCGTCTCAAGGAGCAGGCGCAGAAGGAGGGCTGGGACTTCCCGGTGATGCTCGACAGCGCGCCGGTTCAGAGCGGCGGTGCGCTGCGGGTGGGTGCGAAGGGCAAGACGTTTGACGCGTACTCAGCGCACTCGGTGCTGCCCACGGTGGTCATTGATGGAAAGGGAATTGTCCGCGCGGCGGGCGTCACGACTGCGGCCGTGCTCGGTGTTGTCGATCACGTCGTGGCCCACCCCGAGCCCTCGTTGTATTCGGCGCCACGGGCCGTCCCTGGAGGGGCGGCGAAGTGAGATGATTCACGCTTCAAAGAGAGGAAGTCACGTGAGCGTTCAGTCCCCTCAGGAGCACTTCATGAAGAGCGATGACCCCGTTGACGCCCGATCGTTGCCGGCGGCCGTGCAGGCCGCGGTGGCGGGCACAATTGTCGGGCAGGGCGTGGTCGTCGAGCGGACGCTTATTGCTCTGCTGACGGGCGGGCATCTGCTTCTGGAGGGTGTGCCGGGCCTTGCGAAGACGCTGCTTGTTCAGGCGGTTGCGCGGGCGATCGATCTTCGGTTTGGGCGGGTGCAATTCACGATCGACCTGCTGCCTGCGGACATTGTGGGTGCGGAGGTGCTGGACGCCCGGACCGGATCGCTGCGCGTGCACAGGGGCCCGATCTTCACGAACATCCTTCTCGCGGATGAGATCAACCGGGCGTCGCCCAAGGTGCAGTCGGCGTTGCTGGAAGCGATGCAGGAGCGGCGGGTTTCGATCGGTGACTCGACGCTCGATCTGCCGACCCCGTTTGTCGTGATCGCGACTCAGAACCCGGTGGAGCAGGCGGGGACGTTCGAGCTTCCTGAGGCGCAGCTCGATCGGTTCATGCTGCGGCACCGGCTGCACTACCCCACGCAGCGGGAAGAACACCAGGTGGTCCGGCGGAGCCTGGACCTGGGGTTGCGACGCAACGGGGACGGGGCGGTTCCGCGGTCTGCGTTCGATGCCATCCCGGAGGGGCGGCGGCTGTCGGCGGCGGTGCTGACCCGCGCGATGGAGCTTGTGCAGAGCGTGCACGTGAGCGATGTGTTCATCCGCGACTGCGTCGAGCTCACGGCGCTGACACGCCGGCACCCGGACATCGAGCTTGGTTGCAGCCCGCGAGCGGGCATTGCGCTGGCGCACGCGGCCCGCGCGCGGGCGATGATCCATGGGAGGGACTTTGTGACGCCGGAGGACCTATTCGAGCTTGCGGAGGACGTGCTTCTTCACCGGATGCGGCTGCGGTACGAGGCGGTCGCGGGCGGTCGAACGGCCGATCAGGTGCTGCGCGAGGTGCTGGGGGAGCTTACGTGAGGGGCTGTGTCGGTATTTTTGGGAGGGCTTTGTGGACGCGTTGACGCTCAATTCGCTGGGTCCACCCGAGGGTGTGGCGCGGGGCCAGTTTGTGATCACGGCGCGGCGCCTCGCCAGTGGTCTTGCGCCCGGGTCGGACGCGTCGTCAAGGGTTGCCAGCGGGCTTGAGTATGCGGAGTCACGGCCCTATCAGGCGGGCGACTCGGTGCGGCGGCTCGATTGGCGGCAGACTGCGCGCCGTGGTCACCCGTACACGCGTGACTACGAGGCGCTCAAGCGGCTCCCCGTGTTCCTTGTTGTGGACACTTCGGCATCGATGGCGGCTGGGTCCACACGGATCAGCAAGCTGGACGCCGGGGTGTGGCTTGCGACTGTCCTGGGGCTTGCGTCGCTCAACCGCATGAGCCCCGTGGCGGTCATTGATGCTGGTGAGGGTGGCTTCGCGTCCAAGCCCAGCCTTCGCAGCAGCGACCTGTGGCTCGCCCTGGGGCACCTTGGGAGCAGGGTGGGGGGGAGTGGGACGGACATCGCGGCCGCGCTGCGGCGCGTACAGGCCCGTGCACCATCCACCAGCATGGTCGTCGTTCTGAGCGACTTCCATGACCCGCTCGCCATCGATGCGATGAGCCGGTGTGCGGTTCAGCACGACACGCTTGCGCTGCACCTTACCGATCCGGCCGAGGCGTCGCCTATCCGTGCGGGCTTCATGCCCGCGCGGGAAGCGGAGACCGGCGTGGCGTTCCTCGCGCGTTCCGGGACTGTGTGGACGCGGAATGAATCCATCCGCGCCGCGTTCCTGCGGAACGGGTGCGACTATCTCCGGATCGAGCCGCACCGCCCATTCCTTGCACCCCTGCGTGCATTTCTCTCGAGCAGGACGGGCTTTTCCAGGAGGGCTCGATGATTTCCATCTTGCCGCTCGCGCTGGCGTTCGGCGCCCAGGCGACGCCTGTTCCTCCCGCGGTCGATCCGCCCACTACCCAGCGGGGAGGGTTGTACACCGTTTCGATCCCGTGGTCGGGCTGCAAGCTCCAGAGTGTCCCCATGGAATCACGTTCAGCGCCGTTCATACTCAGCGTGTCGGAGGAGGGGGCGTCGGGAAGGGTGGAGGTGCGCGCATTCTGCATCATGACGGGCACGTACAACCTTGGGGACTTTCTGGAATGTGCGGACGGCACCAAGGCCGTGGGCATCCCGGCGATCCCCCTGCGCGTGGTGACGGCGCTGCCGCCGGGCGTCCATGTCGACCTTGAGGAGTCCGCCGTCGAGTTGGAACCCATTCGGCCTTCACCCGCGTGGGTTGGCCCGGCTGTTATCTGCGCGTGGGTGGTGCTGCCGCTGGCGTGGGTTGCTGTTCGTGGTGGTCGGAGGGGGCGCGCTCCAACCGCTTCGCCCACGGAGCTGCCCCCGCAGCGCGACCCGCTGGAAGCGTTGCTGCGGGCGATGGACGAACGCCCGCTCACGATGGAGGAACGGGGCAGCCTTGAACTGCTTGCGCTGCGGCGCATGATGGCACGGACCGGGGTTGCCCCGCACATCGATTCCCCGTACGAGGCGTATAGGTTGCTGAGGATCAACCCGGTCACGACCGACGCGGTGGGAATTCTTGAGCGGTGGCTGCACCATCCTGCGCCGGCACCAGGCCTGGAAGGTGAGGTTCGGCGGGCGATCAGCGCGTGCGTGGGCGGAGCGGGTGGCGCGGGCGACGGGCCGCGCGGGAGTGAAGTCCCATGACGTTTGCCCATTGGTGGGTGCTTGGCTTCCTCGTGGTGCCGCTCGTGCTGCTCTGGTGGTGGCGTGGGGGTCGTCCACGGGCACGCACGGCGTTCCCCCTCGATCACTTCGCGCACGCCAAGGATCGGTTTCTGCGGTTCGTGCTCGTGGCTGCGTTCGCGCTCCCAGCGCTCATACTCGCGGGTGTTATCGTGCTTTTGGCGGGGCCCCAGACCATGCAGAGCCCGGGGCGCACGCGCCCGGTCAAGAACATCCAGATCATGCTGGATGTTTCCTTTAGTATGGAAGAAGAAAGCCCTTCGCGGTACTCGATTGCGCGTCAAGCAATTGAAGAGTTCACCAAAGCCCGCGAGGGGGACGAGATGGGCCTCATGCTCTTTGGGTCAGAGCAGATCCGGCTGGTGCCGCTGACTCGAGACCTCCAGGCGATCCGCAGTACCCTGCCGTTTGCCGATCCGGCGTTGCAGCCCGAGCACATGCAGGGGACGCGAATCGCCGATGCTCTCCGGTTTGCAGCGAAGACGGTGCCACTTGAGGCCAAGGGTGGTGACCGCATTGTTATTCTCGTTTCCGACGGCGAGAGCAACGATGACCTCGATAAGTCCGTGCAGCAGGTTACCGAGATTCTGCAGGACGCGCGCATTACCATGTTCTTCCTGCACGTGGGCAGCGCCAGCAGTGCCCGGGCTGCGTTCGAGATCGCTCCGATGACGGGCGGCAGGGCCTTTGTGGCCCGTGACCGGGGCGAGATACTGCACGTGTTCCGCAGGATCGACTCGATGACCCGCTCGGACCCGGTCGTGTTGGCGCCGTGCCTGATGGATGACTTTCGGGTCGTGTCTGTTGTGCTGCTGGTTTTGTGCGGGCTCTCGACCCTCAGCATGCTGGGACTGAGGTACACACCATGGTGATCGCGTCGTACATCGCGGTGGGGGTGCTGCTGCTCGCCTTGCTGGGAGAATGGCTGCACGCGCGCCGCATCCGCGCCGTTGCCTTTCTTGCGTTTGGCCGTGGGGGGCGGCCACCCGCGTGGACACGCCTCACGCCGTTGGCACGGGCCATAGGTCTGCCGATGGTGGTGTGGGGTGCCATTGCCCTCTTGACGTACAGGCCGACAGACGGGAGCCCGGTCATGGCGTCCGCACGCTACTCCAAGCAGGTGCTGATCTGCCTGGATGTATCGCCGAGCATGAGCATTCGGGACGCGGGTCCCGACCTGCCCAAGCAGACCCGTGCGGAGTGGGCGGCGAAGATCGTTCGGCCAGTCCTGGATGAGATCGACACATCGGTGGATACGCGGATCACGCTCGTTGCGTTCTACACCTCCGGCATTCCTGTGATTGCAGATACGTGGGACAAGAACGTGGTGGCCAACATGCTCGACGGGATGTCCTTGTCCACGGCGTTCAAGCCAGGGTCCACTGACCTCGTGGCCGGGGTCAACGCGGCACTTGAGCGGGCGCGTCCGTGGGCGGCGCACTCCACCACGCTTCTCGTGCTCAGCGATGGGGATAGCGACGCGAAGGCGTCGTTCCTTTCCAGAGTGCCCAGGTCCATTGCGCAGTCCATTGTGCTGGGCGTCGGCGATCGGTCTGTGGCGAGCCGGGTTTCGGACCGTCGGTCCCGCCAGGATGCCGAGTCCCTTCGCTCGCTGGCGATGCGGCTTGGTGGCGAGTACATCGATTGCAACCGTTCGGCGGTGCCGGTCTCCCTAGCGTCGCACCTTTCCATGACGACGCCGGCATCGCCGATCGCCGCGTATCAGCGGACACTTGGGCTTGGTTCGGTCGCGGTGGGGTCCCTGCTGTTTGCCGCGGTTCAACCGCTGTTGCTGCGCTTTGGGCGTCCTGCGGACCGTCCGCCACAGGTCGTGTCCGGGTTGATCAATGGAAGAGTTCGGCTGCCTGCATGAGAGTGCAGTGGAGGAGCAACTATGACACGGTTTCTCATCGGGATCTGGCTTCTCCTGGGGGTGGGGATCATTCTTCTCTTCGCGGGGCCGATGCGGGCATGGTCTCGCACCACGGATACCTCCGCGCTGCTTTCGCGGGCGTATGCGCAGCAGATGGTGGCGCAGGGTCTGCAGCAGGCGGCGGCGCTTGCCAACATCGACGCGGTCGAGGCGCGGGTTGCCCAGCGGCGCGACAGCACGCCCCAAACCATCGCGCGGGCCCAGCAGGCGACGGCCCGAGAGGACGAGGCCTACCGGGCCGCCCAGGAGGCATGGGCAAAGGTCGCGTCGCAGCTGGACGAGACTCTGGCCAGCATGGGTGAATCGGATTCGATCGCCGCCAAGAACATCCGGTGGCTGCGCGACCGTGCCACAATCGGGTCGGGCGGTATCAGCTCGGGGGTCAACAGCCTGGAGGAAATGCTGGGTGAGCTCAAGTCTGACTCGCAGGACACGCTGCTGCTGCGGCTACGGGTACGGGAGGAGCTGGCGTCCGCCTACTACTACGGCGCGCGGCTGATGCGTCTGTCGGGGCGCCCGGAGGAGGAATGGCGGCTGGTCTCCGATCGGGCCCGCCAGAACGCGCGCGTCCTTGCGGAGTCCGCGGAGCCCGCGATGAAGCACATCACGGCCGGCCCGGATTATCAGAAGAACCTGGAGGTCATGCTCGACTTTGAGCTCCGGTCGTTGCAGGAGCTTCAGGACGCTCCCGCACCGGCCAATAGCCCGAGCCTCTATGGCGGCAAAACAAAGCTCGACGGGTGGCCCTGGAACCAGCAGGGAAAGGGTCGGACGGAAGGTCTGCCGAACGACAGCCGGGGGGCGGGGTCCAAGGAAGCCGTGCAGGGAGGTGGTTCATGAATCGTGTGTGGCTTGTGAGGAAGGGCGTGGTTGTCCCTGGATTGATCGCCTTGATTTCGATCAGCGCGCCTTTCGCAGGTGCGGCGGTTGATGAACCCCCACCCGGCCCAACTCCCGCCCCCCCGACGAGTCCACCGGCCACCGCGCCCGCAGAGGGGGCCGACGCAACAAACTCCACCACTCCCGTCCAGCTGTCCCCGGATGAGCTGGAGTCGCTCCGCGCGGACTACACCGCGGGCGATCTTCGCACGCGGGAACAGCTTTCTGCATACTTCACCACGCTGGGGATCAACGTGGAGGAGGTGCTTGGCATTTCCAAAGAGGTGCAGGAGGAACAAGCGCGGGTCAGCGGGATTATCCAGGTGCTCACCCACATGGAGTTCGTGCGCACCCCGGAGACGATTCTCGCGAACCGCGCCGAGTCGGCGGGAAACCGGGCCTACCCCAATCCATCCATTCCAGACCCGAACGTCATCGCAGAGTGGTTGCACCGGCACGTGGTTGCCGGTGATTGGGGTGATCTGCGTGAATTCCTCGGCGCCATGGCGCCCGAGTCGGGGCGAGAGGTCTGCGCGGCGTTGTTCACGTCGCTGGCTGCAAAGGACCCGCAGCTGCTGCCGGAAGAGGTGCTGGATGTCGCCGCCATGATGCCGGGCGAGTTGCTGCCCGGGCATGTGTCGCTGCTTGCACAGATGCTTCGGCCTTCGGTGGCGACGCACGGGTCCTCGACGCTGATGGCCCGGCTCCGGGCCGGTGCTCCGGGGTTTGACCCGGCTCAGTCCCAGCCGCGGCGCCGGATCGTGGAGCTGCTGGAAAGTGCGGGCCTGGTCAAGGAGGCGGTTGAGTTTCTGCCGGATCTTGAGGGGGCGCGCCGCAGCCACGACGTGATGGTCATCCTCGCGCACGCTTCGTACAAGGTATTTCAGGCGGGTCAGGCCGCGCGCGGGCCGGAGGCGGACAGGCTGGAGCGGGAGGCCTTTGCACTGTTCGCCGAGGCCACCCGTCTTCCGGAGGCAACGACCGAGCAATTGCGGGAGGCGACCGACCGCGCGATCTCGCTGATGCCCAGGCTGCCGCGGACGATGGTGGATCCGTGGCTGGACGAGGGGTTTGCGGCGGGTCCGCAGCGGATGCAGATCATCGCGGAGGTACTCGCG
>CALLYM010000036.1 GCA_937858155.1 uncultured Phycisphaerales bacterium
AGCAGCCCCGCCCGTGCCGCGAAGGCACCCGCGTACGCGGGCGGTGTGACCGTCACCGTCGCCCCCGTCACCCGCGGCGGCTCCACCATGGTCACCCGCACCGGCGCGGTCCGGTCATCGCTTGTCTCAAACCAGTACTCCAGGTCAAACTCCGTGCCCGTGACACCAGTCGCCGATGCAACATCCGTGAGCCGCTGCGTGTCGAGCAGTTGCTCAAAGAGGTCGCCCTCCAGCGATGGTGCGCCGAGCGCCGCTTCGTCCGGCACCGCCTTCATCCGCCGCCCCTGGGGCGTCAAGAGTGCACGCTGCACATCGCTCGCGCTCTTCCCCGTCACAACGCGGTAGTTGACAACCACACGCGTCGCGTCCACGCCGCGGCTCGACTTGGTCAGGATCGCCCGCAGCGGGAACACCGTCCCCAGCGGGTGCGCCCGCGGAGATTCCACCGCGACGACGCCCGTCCGCTTGGGCCACTGCGTATCCACCCACGGGAAGACCACGCGCTGCGTGCCGATGCGCATCAGCGTGGGCTGCCACACCCCGATCGCCGCGATCACCCCGAGCACCACCACGCACTTGCCCAGCGCCCGCCGCAGTCTGGTGTTGTCCAGCAATCCGGGGATGCTCACCGCACCCGCAAGGAACCGCGACGACGCGATCTCCGCCGAGGACGCCGCGAGCCGGTCTTCCAGGCCGGGTTCCAGCGGCACGTCCCGCCGACCAAGCTCAAGCCCGCTCGCCAGCACGCCGCGCCAGCTGTTCTTCCTGCCGACGTCGGACTCTTCCAGCCGCAGCGCCAGGTCCGTGAGCGAAGGCTGAAACCGGGCCAACGGGCCGATGTTCCGCCGCACCGCCAGCGCCACCGTCACCGCGCCGACCAGCCACAGCACGATCCGCAGCGCACTCGGCATCCGCAGGAAGTAGTCCAGCACGCCCACCAGAACGCCGCTGCCCACCGCCCACGCCGCGATCGCCGCTCCCCGCTGCACGAACAGGTGCACACGGATCGCGTGCCGAAGGTTTGTGAGCGCCCGTTCGAGCGCGCGCAGCCCGGCCGGCGCGCTCTTCTCAGGCTGGATTGGGACGTGCTGCTCCGCCATAGCGCCCAACATTCTCTCACGCACGCACCCGAACGGGCTGCGTACGCCGTCCGCGGCCTACCCACCCCATGACACTATCGTTCCGCCGATGGACGGCGGGCGATTGTCACTTCAATGTACGTTCTCGGAAGCGTTTGTGTCGCCCCCCCAACCGTGATTTTCACGCCGATTCTCGGGCGTTACTCCGCGACACCCAGGTCGCGCTTCGTGAAAAGGGCTTCGAACCGCAAACCCGCCTTCTCCACGTTCTCCCGCGCCCCTTCCAGGCGATCAACGGTCGCCACCACCGCGATGACGTCCGCGCCCGCCTCCCGAAGCACACCCACGGCCTCAAGCGCCTGCCCACCCGTTGTGGCCACATCCTCCACGAGCACCACCACATCACCGGGTTTTACCACACCCTCCAGCTGCTTGGCCGTGCCGTAGTCCTTCTTCTTGTTCCTCACGAAGATGCTCGGCAGGCCTGTTTCCAAGCTTGCCACCGTCACCAGTGGGATACCACCCAGCTCCGCGCCAGCGAGCCGTGCGACCCGACGTCCCGTGCCATGCTCGACCTTGGCGATGCGATCAGCAAACAGCGGCGCAAGCTGCTTCAGCAACTCCGGCCGCGTGCTGAACAGGTACTTATCCAGGTAGTAATTGCTCGTCTTGCCCGAACGGAGGGTGAACGTGCCCCGGAGCATCGCGACTTCCGCGATCGCGTGAGCGAGGGAGGGGTGGGAGGCTTGCGTGGTGGCCATGCACCAGCGTACCCATGAAACCTTCTCCGATCACCCCGCCCCGACCGGCAGATACTTGCCCGATTCTTCCGAACACACGGATACACCATGCGCACACACGCCGCCCTCACCGTCCTCGCCCTGACCGCCTTTTCTGCCGCCGCCCTCGCGCAGGCCGAGGGAAAGCCGCAGCCCGCCGTCCAGCCAGCAGTTCAGCCCGACGCCAAGCCCACGGACCTCTCGGGCCCCAAGGTCGAAAAACCCAAGCCCACCTACACGCTCGTCAAGGTCGGCCTCAACGGCAAGCTTGATCGCATCACCCAGCCGGTGGAAGAAGCGACCATCGCCATCCTCCCTCTCTCAGAGGATGAGCGGGCCAAGGTGACCAAGATCATCGCCGACCGTGCCGCCGCAGTGGACAAGGGCGTCCGCAACAGCGCCCAGTTCATCCTCCGCATCCAGGGCATCCGCGAGGACGGCATCACCACCGACCGCCAGGCAGCGATCCGCGAGCTCAACGAAAAACTCCCGATGCTGCGCGACCGCGACGCCTACCGCTCCGAGCTCCGCCTCGCGCTCTCCGCCGAGAACGCCCAGCGGTTCGACGCCGTCATCGGCGAATACCTCAAGGCCACCACGCTCCAGGCCAGCGCCGACGCCAAGGCCGAAGGCCGCAAGGGCAACCCCTTCCTGATGTCCCTGGGCGAAGGCCTGCGCAACGTCGGCCTGGAGATCCAGCAGTCCTTCGACCGCATCGTGAAGGAGGGCACCGACAAGACCGACCACCTGATGGAAGTCGTGAAGCCCACGCCCGAGCAGGAGGGCGCGATCAGGAACCTCATCACCGACTTTGGCCAGAAGACGCAGCTGAACCCCACCCCCGCCCAGCGCGGCGAGTTCTTTAAGAACCTGCTGAAACTGCTGACCATCAAGCAGCGCGAGGCGCTCGTCGCCGACCTCTACGGCGCCGACGCGGCGAGCACGCCCGAAGAACCCAAGCCCGCAACACCGCCCGGAAAGTAACGGCCGATCGCGGAGGGGCGCAGAAGAAGATGGAGATACGCTGCTAGAGTGGTTGCGCGCCGAGGGCTATCGCTGCTCTCCTTGGAGCCAAACCATAAGCTCAAGATCGTTCGAGCCCGGCAACGGTATCGAGCCACGACAAGGTACGCGCCAGGCATCGTGTTCCACTGTAATCGTGATGCCGCCTTCACGTGTTCCACGAAAAAGCGAAGTGCGTGAACAGTGATCGACGCGATACGTTGCCACACGCTCACCGTCCCTGGTGCCGGGTTCCACGCTGAGCCACAGAATCACATCAGTGCCGCCGTCGGCATCCGTGAAACCGGCAGATCGCGCGACACCACCACTCACGTGAACGCTTGCCGCGCAGACCACTGCTTGCGGGTCGACATTGAGTTCGTCGTCCAGCGACCGTATTACTTCCCGAGGGTCATTTTTCAGTGAAACGCCTGATCGCACAACAACCGCGTTGATGCACGCGACCCGGCTCCCTCCGCACGCAGCAAGGCAAAGGCATGCGGCGATGATGGTCATTCGTCGAAACATCGCGATCATCGTAACGCGACTCGCGAACATGCGTCTTCTTCCGCGTCACTCGCTCGTCTCTGCCTCACCACAACCCTCTTCACTTCCCCAGCTTCGCCCGCAGCATCTGCTGGGTCTGCGTCGTCGCGACGACATCCGCCGAAAGGTCCGCTCCGCGCTTCACAAGCGCCGCGTCACTACTCCCATCGATGGTGTTGAGGAGTTGCTTCGTCGCCCGCAGCGCGTGCGGCCCGCCTTGGCCAAGCCGCTGCGCGAGCGTGTCCGCCGCCGCGTCCAGGTCGCCAACGCCCGCGACGACCTGATCGACCATCCCGATCTCGAACGCCTGCTGCCCCGTCATCAGCCCGCCCATGAGCAGCACGCGCCGCGCCTGTCCTGCGCCGATCTTCCGCACCAGCCACGGCGCGACCACCGCCGGGCACACGCCCAGGTCCACCTCGGGGTAACCCATCTTGCTGTCGCCGTGCGTGATCGCGATGTCGCACACGCACGCAAGGCCGCAGCCGCCCCCGATCGCCGCGCCGTTCACCTTTGCCAGCGTCACCATCGGCAGCGCCCGCAGCTTGACCGTGAAGTCCGCGAGCAGGTGCAGCAGCCGGCGCGGCGCGGCCGGGTCGTCCAGTACCGCCTTGAGGTCCATCCCCGCGCAGAACGACTTGCCCGCGCCGGTGAGGACAAGGACGGAGATGTCGTCCCGTTTCGGGAGGGTGTCGGCGTGCGCGTGGAGCGACCCCAGTAGGTCGATGGACAGCGCGTTCCGCGCGTCGGGACGGTTCAGCGTCAGCGTCGCGATCCGGCCTGACGTTGTGAGGGTGGCGAGGTCGGGCATGAAGGCAGTTCACGACAGAGACACAGAGAGCACAGAGGGGGGAGGAGGGGTGGTCTATGTTAGAATCGTGCATGGGCACGGAACACGTCCACCCTTCGGATCGGTGTCACGCATGCGGGCACGACCTGCGGAGGGCGCCAGCCGACGCGAAGTGCCCCGGGTGTGGTGCGACGCCCGTCCTTGATCAACAGGTCGTCGATCAATCTCGGGCAGCCGACAGGCGGGTCCAGAGGTGGCAGTTGGGGATGGTTCTCCTTGTCGTGGTTTGTATCATCGCTGTGTGCTCAGGATCGTTGAAGGTTCTTGAACTGCCCTAACGCCGCGATTGCCACGCGACGGGCAGTAGCGCCCGCTGTTCGTCGGAGTTCACCACCGCCAAAGACGCCCGCAGCGCCGCGTCGATCGGGCCCTCCCCCGCCGGGTCCAGTTCGCGCAGCCACGCCTTGGTCGCCGCCAGCGCGTGCGGTGCCTTCGCCGCAAGCTCCTCCGCAACCCCCGCCGCACGCGTCCTGCACTCTTCGGCGCTCCCCACGCACTCGTGCGCCAGGCCCATGCGGTGCGCGTCCTCCCCCGAAACAACCCTGCCGCCCAGCTGCAGCGCGCGAGCGTGCCCCATGCCCGTCAGCGACGCCAGCGTTGGCGCCGACACCGCCGGCGAAATCCCCAAGGGCAGCACCGGATAACCGAGCTTCGCTCCACGATGCGTCACCACGATGTCGCACCCGCCCAGCAGCGCACACCCGCCCGCGATCGCCGCCCCGTGGGCGCTCACGACCACCGGGCACGGCACCTCCCGCAGCGCCCTCACGCACGCCGACAGGCCCCGCAGCAGCCGCTCCAGCACCGTGTCATCGTCCTTGCACAGCGAAAGATCAAACCCCGCGCAGAACACGTCCCCCTCGCCCGTCAGCACGACGGCATTCGTCTCGCCCGCCCGCGCGGCCCGCCCAGCGTCCTCGACCGCACGTTCCAACCGCGCCGACATCTCGGGCGTCAGCGCATTGCGCTTGACCGCCCTGTCCAGCGAAATCGTCGTGACCGAGTTGACAGATGTGACGCGGATCACCGGCGCGATCATAGAGGCTCGGGCGCGAGCCCGAGCACGGCGCGCAGGGCGTGGCTACGCCTCCACCACCGCCGCGCCCGCCAGTTCCTTCTCGTCCACACGCTGCACGTTCGCGCCCAGGGCCCGCAAGCGCTCCTCGAGACGCTCGTACCCGCGGTCCAGGTGGTACACGCGGTTCACGATCGTCGTGCCCTCGGCCGCCAGCCCGGCCAGCACAAGCCCCGCGCTCGCCCGCAGGTCGCTCGCCATCACCGGTGCGCCCTTCAGCCGCTGCACGCCGTTGATGACCACCGTGCTCCCCACGCGGTTGATCTTCGCGCCCATCCGCAGCAGCTCCGCCACATGCAGGAACCGGTCCGGGAAGATGCGCTCGGTCACCACGCTGTTGCCGTTCGCCAGCGTCAGGAGCGCCACCAGCTGCGCCTGGATGTCCGTCGGGAAGCCAGGGTGCGGCTGCGTCGTGACCTCAACCGGCTTCAGGAACCGCTCGCACGTGATCCGCACCGTCCGCCGCATCGGGTCGTCGCGGTCGGTGGGGGCGCCGGGGTCCGCCGAGCCCGTGATGACCGACAGAAGGCTCGCCTTGTGCCGCTGGTGCCCGGTCGCGAGCCCGCCCGCAGCGGCCACCGCCTGCTGCCCAAGCGGCGTCACGTGCACGCCAGCCGTCTGCAGCGCGTACGTCGCGGCGAGCAGGCTGTCCATCGGGCAGTTGTCCAGGATGAGGTCACCGTTGGTGATCGCCGCCGCGATCATCAGCGTCCCGGCCTCGATGCGGTCCGGGATCACCGTGTGGTCCGTGCCCGACAGCTCGGACACGCCCTCGATGATCAGCCGCGGCGACCCCGCCCCACGCACCCTCGCACCCATCGCGTTCAGCAGGTTCGCCAGGTCCACGATCTCCGGCTCGCACGCCGCCGACTCGATGATCGTGACGCCCTTGGCCAGCGTCGCAGCGCACATCACGTTCGCCGTGCCCAGCACTGTGCTGCCGAAGTTGCCGCCCAGGAAGATCGTCGTGCCCACGAGCCCGCCCGCCGGCACCTTCGCGATGATGTCGCCCTCCGACTGCGTGACCTGCACGCCCAACGCCTGCAGTCCCCGCAGGTGCAGGTCGATCGGCCGATCACCGATCGCGCACCCGCCGGGCTGCGAAACCCGCGCGTACCCGCGCTTGGCCAGCATCGGCCCCAGCGTGCAGATCGACGCCCGCATGGTCTTCACGATGTCGTACCGCGCATGGCTCGCCGCAGGGTCTACCGAGTGCAGCGTGACGACGCCGTCGGTGTAGGGCGCGTCCGCCTCCACCTGCTCGACACCTTCGCGCCGGACCACGCCCAGCGTGCCCAGCAGCCGGAGCATGTTCTTGATGTCCGCAAGGTTCGGGACGTCACGGAGCGTCACCGGCTGGTCGGTCAGCAGGCACGTCGCGAGCATCGGCAGCGCGGCGTTCTTCGAACCGTTGATCCTGGTGCGGCCAAACAGGCGGGAACCGCCCTCGATCACAAATGAGTCCATCCACGCGCCCTTCCATGAGCGGCCCGGCGGCAGAGACGCCGGGGCAGAAGTCCGTTCCTGAGCCCGCCCCGAGAGTATCCGCCCGGGGGGTCAGTGGGCATCATACATCGGATGATCTGACCGGACTTCTATCGTGGCATGACCTCAAGGCCTGGGTCGGACGAGAATCGGAGCCTCGCGCGCTGGAGCGTGGATTCCACGAGCAGAGGGACAGGATCGGTCAAACCGTCCGCACCATCGGCTGTCCCGGCGAGAACGGGCTCCGGACGGCTCGGGTGCGCCAGGGTCGGCAACGACGTGAAAACCCATCCCGCCTCAGGCGTCCGCGTGTACCGCAGCCGTGCCGTGCCCGAAATCACCGGCCCGGAAGAGGCCACACGGTCGTACGCCCCCGCGTTGCCCAGGCGCAACGGCGCTTCCGCGTGAGGCGCCTCAAGGGCGACAGGCGGCACGCCCTGCAGCAGGTGCGGGGTTTGCGTCCCGCCCGACCGGGGAGCCGGGGCGGGCGTATTCCTTATGTAGAGGCCGACGCCGACCGCGAGCCCGAGCGCAACCGCCAGAAAGGTCGTCCATTCCCGCATGCGCCGTCCCCGGGGCCGGCGGTGGCGTGCATGGGACGCACGCATGCCAGCCGCCATGCCTTCCGGGGCCGTGGGCCAGGCCGAATCCTCGGCCAAGACAAGCTCTGTATCCGCCCCCACGGGCTCTGCGGTTCCATCTGAATCAGTGGTGTTGGGCCCGGTCAACAGCACCTCACGTTCCCACTGATCCAGAACCCTGCTCGTCAGGTCGGTGTGCGCAAGAGGAGACCGCATCTCCGCACCCGCCGCACGCAGGGCCGCCACCCGCGCGAGCGCCTCGGGGTACCGATTCGCCGCGGCCTCCAGCACCCGCCTCGCACCAGCGGGGTCGCCCGCCGCCTCAAGGTCCAGGGCGGTATTGACAGCGTCGTCGAGCGGGTCGGTGTTCAGTTCATTGCTCTCAGGCTTGTTCTTGGTCATGCTCCACGCTCCCTTGCGCCGTGGCGTGCAACGGAAGGCACCTCCACGATCGGCGCACCCTTGGCCTGCGTGCCCGAAGGCCCGCCCACCCGCTCCAACCCACACCCCTCCGCCCCGTAAACCCACCCGTGCAGGTGCAGCGCTTCCCGAAGGCGGTTGCGTCCTCGGTGCAGGTGGCTCTTGACCGTGCCGGGCGGAATCCCCAGGGCCTGCGCTATCTGCCCCACCGGCCAGTCCTGCTGATGGAAGAGGACCACGATCTCCCGCTGCGCGGGCGTGAGCTCCATCAACGCCCTCTGAAGCGCGGATCGCTGGACGGCGTGGTCCTCCGCGCGCTCACTCGCCCAGTTGGTGAGACCCCACGCGGGAGGCACCTTCGAGAGCAGGTCGCTGCTCACCACCGGCTTCATCTTCTCGATCTGATTCCAATACACGCGCCGTGCGATGGTGAACAACCACGTGCTGAACCGGTACTGAGGATCAAACCGCGAGAGACCCTGGAGGGCGCGGACGAACGCCTCCTGGGCGACGTCCTCCGCGGCCTCGCGGCGGCCGATCATCCGTGTCAGGAACGCGATCAGGCGCTCCTGGTGAGCGCGCACCAGTTCCGCCGCGGAGGCACGGTCGCCCGCCGCCGCGAGCAGCACCAGCTCTTGCTCACGCTCACGCGTCATGCTGGGTTGTACCGGGCGGATTCCCATGGGTTGCGGGAATCCGTCAACTCCTTCAATCCACCCTGTCCGTAAGGGAATTGTGAGTGGTCGGCCGGTGCTTCCCGGTCCAGGCTTTGACCATGAGGAGCGCCCCGGCCGCCAACGCCCCAACCACGTACCACGCCATGTCGGACCACGCGAACACCTCCCCGAGCACCAGGTGCACCCCCGGCACCGACCGGTGCAGGCGGGCGGGAAGGCCAGTCGCCTGGAGCGCTTCCACAAGCCAGCAAACGAGCAGGGCACCGACGCACGCGGCAGGAGCGCGTGTGCGCGGCCGGACGAATAGCACGCACCACACCATCATGACCGCGTAGAGAGCGATGCCGGCGTACTTGCCCGCGGGGCCAGCCACTGTGGCACGCACGATCAGCCCCGCCCCGATGGTCGCGAGCATCAACGTGAGCCACACGATGCGCGGAGCCAGCCACGCCACGCCAACCCCCCCCCATCATCACAGTGTGCGTTCGAGGAACGAGACCAGCCGGTCGGCCTCCGCGTCGTTGTTGTACCCCATGAACGAGATCCGCACCACGCCCTCGGTCGGATCGATGGGATAGACGGCCTTCAACTCTTCGACGAGGCGCTTGGCGTAGCAGTGCCCGCTGCGGAAGCCCAGCCCCTCGGCGTTGCCCAGGCGGGCGATCTCGCTGGGCTTCATCGCCTCGTGCACGAAGCTGAGCAGTCCGATGCGCCGGTGGTCCATCGTGGTGGGCCCCACGACCCTCACACGCGGGTGCTTGACCAGGAAGTCCAGGACCCGTCCCGCAAGGAGGCGTTCACGCTCCAGCATCCGCGCGAACGCGGACGCGAAGACATCGTGGCGTGCGGAGCTCGCGGCGTCCGCGCCCTCGACCTGGCACACAAACTCCCACAGGGCGCAGATCATCGCGCAGCCCTCGTGGTTGACGCCGCCGGGCTCGAACTTCCGGGGCAGCTCGTCGCGGGGGATGAAGAAGTGGTTGGGCCCGGTGAGCTCTGCGAACGCCCCCCGGGTGCCGAACAGCGCGCCAAGGTGGGGGCCGAAGACCTTGTACGTGCTGTAGAGGTACCAGTCGCACCCGATGTGCGCAACATCGGGCGCCGCGTGCGGTGCGCTCGCCACACCGTCGACCACCATGCGCGCGCCAACGCCATGGGCGGCGTCGGTGTAGGCCTTCATGTCCCACGCCTCCCCCAAGATGTTGGACACTTGCGGCATGGCGACAAGCAGCGTGCGGTCGCTGAGGAGCTTCTTGAGCGTGCTCATGAGCGGGCGGAAGTTGCCGTCGCTGTCCTGTTCCGTGGGCCACAGCACCACATCGAAGCCCCGTCGCGCGAGGCGCACCCATGGATTGATGTTGGCCTCGTGGCCGGCGGTGGACACGATGACCTGGTTGCGCCTGGTCAGGTTCATCGCCCGCGTCGCTTCGGGCAGGGGCTCGCCGGTCGCGAGCGTGCCGGCCCTGGTCGATTCCATCGCGTCGGCGTAGGCGTTGGCCAGGAGGAAGCAGGAAGAGGTGCTGGAGCCGCCGAGCACGACGGACCCGAGGGTGTCGCCGTTCACGAACGTGCGGACGGTCGCGCGGGCCCGGTCGAGGGTGGCGCTGACGCGCTTGCTCTCGGGTGTCTGCATGCCCGTGTTGAGGTACGCGCGGGACATGTAGTCGACCGCGGCGTCGATGACACACTGGGGCAGCTGGCTTCCGGCGGCGTTGTCGAGGATCGCGGTCGTGGTCCTGGAGAAGATCGGGAAGAGGGCGCGGATGGCGGCGGGCGAGAGGGGGTGGGCCATGAGCGATTCTTGGCACCTGTCGGCGTCAGGCGACGCGGCGGAGCGACTCCAGGGCGGCCTCCGCCGCGGCCTGCGTCTTGGCCAGGGCGTTCACTTCCCGGCGGAGCTGCATGTTCGCGACGGCCTGGCGGGCGATGCAGCCCAGGTCTTCGATGTCGAGCCCGGAGAAACCCCGGACGCGGAAGTCCATGACGCTCAGCACGCCCACGGCGAGGCCGTCGATCGTCATAAGGGGGACCGCCGCGAACGAGCGCACGCCAGGGTTGCCCGTGACAATCGGGCAATCACAGAAGCGCGAGTCGCGGGTCGCGTCCGTCACGATGACCGGCTCGTTCTCGAGGATGATGTGGGAGCACAGGGAGCCGTCGCGGGCCAGTTCCTGCAGCTCCAGGTTGCAGGCGGACTTGATCCAGACGCGGTCGCGGTCGACCAGGCTTATGACCGCGACGGGCGTGCCCATCAGCCGGCACGCGAGGCGGGTAAGGTCGTCGAATTCACGCTCCTGGGGTGTGTCCAGGATGTCGCACTCGTAGAGTGCCTGGAGGCGGCGGGCTTCGTTGGCGGGCTTGTCGGCGACCATGGCTGGATCTCCACACTCGTGCTGCACGGATTTCGGTCCGCGTTGCAACCCAATATAACCCGAGGAGGGGAAAAGCCCCTGATCACGGGATGCACCCAGGCCGCATCGTTGCATCACTCATGTGACGTCAGGTAGGTCAGGGCCGCGTCCATCTGGGCGCGGGCGCCGACGAGTGCGTTGACTTCGCGGCGGAGCTCAAGGATGGCGGTCGCGAACGACGCGAGCGTCTGGAGGTCGGCGATTTCTTCGGGGGTGAAGGAGCGCGGGACGTAGTCGTTGACGCAGAAGGAACCGAGTGTGTGGCCGTCGACGGTCGTCATGGGCACACCGGCGTATGCGCGGATGCCGTGGGGGCTGGTCACGAGCTCGCTGTCCTGGACGCGCGGGTCTTGGAGCGTGTCCTCAATTATCAGTGTTTCCTGGGTAAAAACGACGTAAGAGCAGAGCGCCATGCCGCGGGGGGTGTGCGTGGTGGGCGTGCCGTGGTGGGACTTAAACCACTGGCGGCTGGCGTCCACCAGGCTGACAAGGGCGACCGGGGCGTGGCAGAGCCGTGCGGCGAGCGCGGTGAGGCGGTCGAAGGCCGGCTCGGGGTGAGTGTCGAGGATGGCGCAGGACTCGAGGACTCGGATTCGATCGGCGTCGTGGACAGGGTGGGGTGCTGGGGGCATGGGTTACTCCGTGCGTGTGCGCAGGCCCGTTCCAAGCGGGGCCACGGGCATGGAGTTCGGTGGGAGCAGTGGCGTTGGTGAGCAATCGGGCCATGTTTGACTAGTTTGCGGTAGCAGCGTGCGCCGGGGTGTGTAGCGCGCGCGGGCGTGGACTGGTCATAACAACGGTGGTTGGCCTGATAAGGGGCGTTTTACATCCCGAGTTTTTCCGCGAGGAAGGCGCTGACGTTGCTCATGGCCATTCGGGTCTGCTGGCCGCTGTCGCGGTCGCGCACCACGCTCGCGCGCTCTACTGCACCGTATGCGCTGAATGTGGTCTGAAGGTCGGAGTCAGTTGTGTCAAAGGACAAGTTACCGACGAATATATTGGTCATTGTGGTTCCTTCTGTTCTGCAAGAGGCAGAGCTGTTGTACGTTATATGCGAGCTAACTTGGCCGGACACAAAGGAAAGGCTGGAAGATAGACGCGACGAGGACGCAACGGTTGCGCCCCATTACAATCGATAGATTCGCGAAAGCGACCCATCGACGCTTGGCGTTCACTGATGAGTGGTCCGCCAAGCTTGGCCGGCAACCGCGGACGGCCGCCGGTGAATTCTGTGCGATCGCTTCTCGGCCACGTCCAGCGCTTCCGCCTGGATAGCGATCATGCGATCTTCGGTCAACGTGATCGGGCCGGCCACTCGCTCATCATCGAGAGTCTCGAGCAGCCTCAAGCAGAGCAGAGGGAGTTCCTGCAAGCGGATGCCGTGCTTGCGCGCCAAACCGACGTCCGCGCCCACGAAGACAACGCTCCGGGAACCTTTGACGGCGCCCACGCATTCGAACGCAAAACGCCGTAATCCGTCGCCTTCTTTGAAGCCGGTGAGTGTGAATTTCATTGAGCCCTCCTCGGGCCGCAGCGGTCCGGCCGGCGGTTGCAGATCGGCTCATACTGCTGCACGAGCCGGTCTTGACGGCCTGTCCGCCGAGCGTATCCGCCAGGAAATGTTCAAGCTCTTGGCGGCATCCGGCAAGCGCGCCCTCCATGACGATGACGGGAAGCCCTTCGAGACAGTGGCCTGGCCAATCTCCGGGTTAATCGATGCCCCCG
>CALLYM010000037.1 GCA_937858155.1 uncultured Phycisphaerales bacterium
AGGGCAGCCTGGTGTTCGACGCCCCGGGGAAGGCGGTCTCGGTCATCGGCCCGGGGAAGGTGATCACCTTCGACGCGGCCACCATGGATGGTGTCGTGTCGGGCCGACCCATGCTGGTGAAGGACGGCGCCGTCCTGGCCTCCCTTGTTCTTGCCGCGGGGGCGGCGTTCGCTCTCTGGGCCACCGGGTCCACCAGGGCCGTGCCCGCCGTTCAGGAATTGCTCCACCCGTCCACGTTCGCGGGGCGGCAACTTTTCGCGCAGCTGCTGGATCTCTTCCTTGTGCTCGGCGATGTAATCGCGCATCTGCCCGAAGAACTCCGCGCGGATGTCCTCCACCTGCTTCTGCTGCTCTTCGGTCAGGCGCAGGTTCTCGGGCGCGTCGTCCGCGTGCAGGATGCCCATCGCGCGTTCAAAGACCCGGGGTGGCAGGCGTCCGGCGCGCTGGAACTTCTCATCACCCTTTCCCGTCAGGGTGCGCCGCTCACCCTGCACGCTGTTGTCCTTCACCTTGGGACCACTGAGCGCATCGCTGTCGGTTTGCGCGAACGCACAAACGTTTATCGCAAGCCCCGCCGCTCCCGCCAGCACCCACACGATTCGATTGCTCTGCATGCTGCCACTCCCTGTAATGGACACACCGCTCATCCATTGTTTGGTCGGTGCGTACGGGGGCTCAACGCGGCACCTCCACCGCGTATTGCTCACTTGCAGGCCATTATTCGGCACCGACGCGTCCGCAGCGTGCTTCTCTTGCCACTACCATCCTCAAAGCCCGCACAAAGCGACCACCATGGCACTTACCAAAGACACCATCAAGTCCGTCCTCGCCCCGGTCCTGCCCGCCGGCTCGCTCTTGTGGGTCAGCGTGTGCGAAACCTACGCGAGCATCAAGGTGCAACTGCCCGGCGCGGGCGAAGCGGAGATGAACAAGGCGGCGTCCGGCGCACGAGAGGCGGTGGCTGCACTTGCCGCTCGCGATGGTGCGGCGCTGGATTCTTTCATCGTCGAGTTTGTCGACCACGCTGGCTCTTCAGCCAAGACAGTGCGTTTCGGTGCGATGCGGAACGCCGCGGAGCGTCCAGCCGCGGCCCCCACGCCGACGACTTCACAGCCCGCAGGCCACACACCCATCCCTGGCCTTGCCCCACAGCCCGCGCCGCTCGCGAACATCCGCCATGTCATCGCGGTCGGCGCGGGGAAGGGTGGTGTCGGCAAAAGCACTGTCGCGCTCAATGTCGCGGTGGGCCTGGCGCGGCGCGGGTTCGCGGTCGGGTTGCTCGACGCCGATATCTACGGCCCCTCGATGCCCACGATGTTGGGCCTCGCGTCGCTCGACGCGGTGGTGCAACGAGGCATGCTGCAGCCCTTCTACACGCACGGCGTGAAGTGCATGACCATCGGCAAACTCGTGGACCCCGACAAAGCGCTCATCTGGCGCGGGCCCATGGCCCACGGCGCGTTCAAGCAACTCTCCGAGCAGACCGAGTGGGGTGAACTGGACTACCTCGTCATCGACCTGCCGCCGGGCACGGGCGACGTGGCGCTCACAATGGCCCAGTCGCTCGCGCTCACGGGCGCGGTGATCGTGTGCACGCCGCAGAAGGTGGCGCAGGACGACGCCGTGCGCGCGGCACGCATGTTCAGCCAACTGAACGTGCCGATCCTGGGTGTAGTGGAGAACATGTCGAGCTTCGTGGGCGACGACGGCAAGGTGTACGACATCTTCGGCAAGGGCGGCGCACAGCAGATGGCCCAGAAACTGAGCGTGCCGTTCCTGGGCGAGGTGCCCATCACCATGAGCCTGCGCGCCAACAGCGACGCGGGCAACCCCACGGCGAACTTCACGGGCTCGGATTCGGCCGGCAAGCGACTGGGCAGCGCACTGGAGGAGATGGTGACAAACCTGGAAGGCCAGATCGCGCTCACCGCGATGAAGCAGGGAAAGAGCAGGCCGAAGTTGACGATTTCCTAGCCCGCATTACACCCATCCCATTGCACGGAAAATCCCGCGTGTCGGCGCGATGATCTCGCGCTCATGGGCATGCTCGAACGCTCCGACCTCTCCGAGGGAGACCCACGTCGTCTCGCTGTATTCCCAGTTCGCGGGCCCGGTCTTCTCCCGCACACCTTCCAACCGGCCGACATCGCAAACAAACACAATGTCGTCGCTCATCGCGAAGTGGTCCCGAACCACGCACACGGGCGTGCCGTGCTCGATGGTCAGACCCACTTCTTCGCTTACCTCGTCCGCGAGGTGGCTGAACACCGCCCCCTCGTCGAGCGTCTCCACCGCCGCAGGCGGTTCGTGCATGCCCCCGGAAGGCCCCAACTCCCACATGCCGTCGTAGATGCGCGTGCCCGCGCCGCGTTTTCCCAGCATCACGTGGCGCACGCCCGATACATCGCTCGCGATCAACACTGCCGTCACGGAAAGGATGCGCACGCCCGTCATCACAGCCGGCTGGACTGCAAGGCGAGAGAATCGGTCGCGGCGCACGACGATCTCGTTGGACGGGTGCTCCGCCGATGCGGGGCCCAGGCTCACAACGCTTAGCAATGGGCCATCAAAGTACCGCAGGTTGCTCTCCACGAGCCTGGCCCATGCCGCCTCGACCGCACCTGAATTCATCGGCGGCGAGGCCCGCGAGATAGAGACAAGGAGCGGTCCCGACGCGAGAGGGAAAACATCGGTGAAGGGAATGTCATGGACAGGGCGCGGCATGGGGCAATTGGCCGATTCGGCCTTACCCCAGCAGACTGCCCAGGCCCGCCACATCGGGTATGCCGCCTTCAAGGCCCAGGGCCTTGGCCTCTTCGTCCACGGCCTTCTTGATCTCGACCTGGGCTTCGGCGATGGCATCGTTCACGGCCTCGCAGATCAGCTGCGTCGCGCCGTCGCGGGTGACACCGCCGGCGTTTAGCTGCTGCACGACCTGCTGAGAGAGCTCGATCTTCTGAACGACCAGCGAGCCGCTGACAGTGGCCTTGACGCCCCCTCCGGTGGACTCTCCGGAAACTTTCACCGCGGAAAGCTTGGCCTTGATGCGGTCGCCCGCGCCCATGAGCTTGTCTTTGTTCTTGAGCAGGCCGCCGAGGGTGCCGAGCAATTTCATCTGGTCGAGCATGAGTGCAACTCCTTGCGTGATAGTACGGGAGTTCCCGGGTTGCGGGTCGTTCCGTCAGTCCGCCCGCACGCACCTGCCGTCAGCCCAGGCCCGCAGGTCGTCGATGCGCTCCCGCATCGTGACCGACAGCGGCGGAGAACCCGTCACCGCAGCCGACACATCCTCGGTGGACATGGGACGCTTCTGATCGAACGCGGCGTACATGCCGCTGATCACCGCCTGCTCGATCTCGCCGCCGCTATAGCCCTCGGTCTCGCGCACCAGGCGGGCAAGGTCAAACGACGCGGGGTCCTGCCTGCGCTTCTTCATGTGCACCGTAAAGATCTGTGCACGTGCGTTGGGCCCGGGCAGGTCAACAAAGAAGATCTCATCGAACCTTCCTTTGCGGAGCAGTTCCGGGGGCAGGGCCTCGATGTTGTTCGCCGTCGCAACGAGGAACACCGGCGCCTGCCGCTCCTGCATCCACGACAGGAGCGCCCCAAACATGCGCTGGCTGAGCCCGCCGTCGGTGCTCTGGCTCGCGGCGGACGCGAACCCTTTTTCGATCTCGTCAATCCAGAGCACAACCGGGGCCATGGCCTCGGCCTGGCGGAGCGCCTCGCGCAGACGGCGCTCACTCTCACCCACGTAGCGGTCGTACAGGGCCCCGGGATCAAGACGCATGAGCGGCCGCTGCCACGCGGTCGCGATCGCCTTGGACGCCAGGCTCTTGCCCGCCCCCTGCACGCCCAGCAGCAGCACGCCGCGCGGGGCCTCGAGCCCGGCGGCGATCCCCTCCGCCGACAACCCGCCCTCACGCTTCCGCAGCCATTCCTTGAGCCGAAGCAGCCCGCCCACGTCGTCCATGGAACCTGGACGCTCCACGAATTCCAGCACGCCCGCCGCTCTTATCAGCCGGCGCTTGCCCTCCAGCACGCAGGGCAGGTCCTGCTCATTGAATTCTGCGTCCGACGCCACGGTCTCCGCGATGATCTGCTCCACCTGCCTGCGCGACAGCCCCCGCAGCGCCTGCACGATCGCCTCAAACGTGCGCTTAGGGATCTTGATCGACAGCGGTCTCCGCGTGTTCATCCGCTTGAGCACGCCCTTCACGATCGACTCAATCTCCGCGTCGTCCGGCGGGGGAATGTCCACGCGCCGGGAGAGCGCGTCGATCACCGCCGGTACGTCGCTCTTGTAGTCGATCATCACCAGCCAGGCCCGGTCCGCCAGCTGCATGTTCTCGCCACCCGCGCGGAAGAACTCGACCAGGTCGCGCAGGGCCCTCACGGTTTGCGGGTCCTGCAGGAAGTCCGCGAGGTCGAGCGTGATGATGAGCGAAGGCTCCTTGACATGGAGGCGCAGCCACACCAGCGCTGCCGCCGCGTTCATGGTGTCGGCGATGGCCTGCTGGTGCCGGAACTCCGCGCGACGCAACCCCCCGGTGGACGACCACACCCATGCCTCCACACCCAGGCGACGGGCGGTGTCCAGCGCGATGTCGAGCACCTCGGGCTCCTCGTACGTCACCAGGCGTACAAGCGTGTTGCCGGATTCGAGCAGGGGACGAAGCGTGTCCATGGGGCAGGTCCTCCACCAGCAGATTACACGAACCAGGCCGGGCTTTCCGCATCTTTCGTACGGGGCGCGCTAGGCTTTCAGGCGATGACCACCGCCCAGGCCTCCCCTCGTGATGTCCCCGCTCCAAGCCTGTCGGTTTCCGGGGTCGCCCGCCTCATCGCCAGGGACATCAAGCTCGCGCACTCCGTCTTTGCCCTCCCCTTCGCGGTCGTCGGGGCGTTCCTGGCCGGACCGTTCCCGACTCCCTCGTGGGGCGCATCGCGGGGCTTTGCTGCAAAGCTCGCGCTCGTCGCGGTGTGCATGGTCGCGGCTCGGACGTGGGCCATGGTGGTCAACCGCCTCGCGGACCGCGACTTTGACCGCCAGAACCAGCGCACCAAACGCCGCGCCTTTGCATCGGGCGAGCTCTCGCCCCGCCAGGGCGCCCGTGCACTCGTTCTGTGCGCAATGTTGTTTCTTGCGGCGTGCTCGCTCTTCTGGGTGTTTTTCTCCAACCCCTGGCCCACCCTCTTCGCGGTGCCCGTGCTCGCGTGGCTTGCGCTGTACTCCTACACCAAACGCTTCACGGCGCTCTGCCACCTTGTGCTCGGGGCCTCTCTCGCCATGAGCCCGCTTGCGGCGGCCATCGCTGTCGACCCGGCCTCACTTGGACGGGCGCCGGCACTCTTCTGGATCGCGGGCTTTGTCCTGCTGTGGGTTGCTGGGTTTGACATCATCTACGCTCTGCAAGACCGTGACTTTGACAGAGCCCTTTCGCTCCGCTCGATTCCCGCGGCGCTGGGCTTTGGGGGCGCGGCGTGGATCAGCCGGCTCATGCACGTCGCGGCGGTTGCTTGCCTTGTGTTGGCGTGGCTGACCGATCCGCGATTAGGGACGCTATTTCTGGCGGGTCTGATCCTCGTCGCGTGCCTGATCACGTGGGAACACACCATATTGACGCGCCTCGTTCGCCAATCTCAGCAGCAACTGGCCGCGGAGCCACCCGCGCTCAACATGGCTTTTTTTACGCTCAACGGCGTGGCGAGCGTGCTGCTTGGTCTGTGCGCGGTGGTGGATGTCCTGATCTAAGAGGGGCAACGTCAAGAGTTTCCAAAGAAAGTCGAGGAGAGGGGCTTGGCGCGGCGGTGCGGACGTTGTAGAATGTGACTCCTCCCAATGGGTAAGCCGATGGGGCTTATTGGGAACGACAATTCTTTGCCCCCCGAGCGGGCGGTGATGTTCGACGTTAGTTGGACGCGCCGCCCAGCTTTTTTTTTGCCCTTCATTCCTTTTTCGGACCGCAAGAATCAAGGCCGGCCTTTGGTTTTCATAATATTCTGAAATAATCGTGGACTTCGTGAGCAGCCCGACGAACGATTTCCTGTGGCACCGGCCCCCCCAGCATCAGACCGCTCGCTCCGCGAGGCCCAGGACCGCTTTGTCGCGGTGTGGGGCCAGATGGCTGGGGCATGGGGAATCTCGCGGACCATGGCCGAGGTGCACGCCCTGCTGTATGTGACGGGCGAGGCCCTGTGCACGGACGACGTGATGGAACGGCTTCAGATCAGCCGCGGGAACGCGAGCATGAGCCTGAGGGCGCTCGTGGACTGGAACATCATTTCGCGCGTGACTCGGCGCGGTGACCGCAAGGAGTACTTTGAAGCGGAGCAGGACGTGTGGGCGTTGTTCCGGGCGATCGTGCGTGAGCGGCTGAACCGCGAGGTGGACCCCTTGCTCGCAAACCTGCACGAGATCCGCGATATGACAACGCGTCACGGCGGTGCGGCCGGCAAGCACAGCGAGTCTCCCGAGGAAGTTCGGCGTGTCGCGGAGCACAACCAGCGTCTGGATGAAATGGTCGAGTTCTTCGAGATGCTTGCGGGGCTTTCGACACAGTTTGTCAGCCCGGCTGGCAAGGGCCTGCGCCTTGCGGCGAGCCTCCTGACCAAGCTGCCCGACGGGCACCGGGGGAAGAACGAGAGGCTGAAGGAGACCGGATCATGAGCACGGTCTCCCGCGGGCGGGTGGTGCAGGCCGAAACGGCGGAGCTGGTGCCCGCGCTTCGGTGGCGAGTGATCGCTTCGGCGGTCACGGAGCCCGGTGCGCGGGTGTGGCTGCAGAGCCGTAGTGCGGTCGATGCCACGCTGGTCTGCGAAACCTCGGCAGACGCCACGCAGGGCACGGCGGAGTTTTCGCTGGAGGCCGGGGGCCAGCGGCTCTCCCTCTTCTCTGCCAGAGTGCACGTCACCCGCGAGGGTGCGTTGACGCACATGGACGCGTTCGATGCGGCCGGCGCCCGGCTGGTCGCGGCAACATTCGCACACGAACGCGTGCTTTACGCGGTCACGGCAGCGTGGGAGCGCCTGGGCGTGGCGGGCGGGCGGTACGAGAACGCGTGATGCTCTCACAATCCCGCCCAAATGAGGCGGGCTCAGTGTGTTCTCGCCCCTAGACAAGGCGTGTATGCTGGGACGTCCCGGGACCATGCCCATGAAGCACCGCGTGAACCACCTTGTCCTGTACGCCCTTGCATCCGCGCTGGTCTGGGTTTCGCCAGCGCCGGCCCAGACAGCGCGCCCCTTCCTGGACGAAGTGATCTACCAGATCATGCCGATCGCGTGGCGCGACTCCAACAACGACACGCAGGGCGCCACGCAGGTTCGCTTTGGGGACTTTGGAGGCCTCTCGAGCGCTGCCAGCCTGGACTATCTCCAGGGCCTGGGCGTCACGATGCTCTATCTGCAGCCCGTGTTCCCCAGCGCTGCTTACCACGGCTATCAGCACGGGGCGGGCGACCAGCTGAACACGCGGTTCGGCACGCAGGCGGAGTTTCAGACCTTCATCAATGCTGCGCACGCGCGGAACATGAAGGTCATCCTGGACTATGTTGCCTACGGCGTGAGCCAGAACTCGGTGTACTACACCAGCGCGTTCAACAACCCCGCGAGCACGTATGACCCGTGGATGGCGTTCACCAACTCGCAGAACACGTCGTACACCGGCTCGGTCTACACGACCTGGAACGGGTCCAGCGTGGGGTTCATCCACTGGAACCTCGCCAACGCCAGCGCGGCGGCCACGGTCACCAGCTGGGCCCGCAAGTGGCTGGACCCCAACAACGACGGCAACACGAGCGACGGCGTGGACGGCTTCCGGCTCGATCACATTTACGCCAACGCGCCCGAGGGCTGGGGCGCGAACATCGCGTGGTGGGAGAGCTTCTGCTCCAGCCTCCGCGCCACCAAGCCAGGCATCGTCATCTTCGGCGAGCACGGCGACTGGGGCAGCTACGGCACGGAGGTCATGACGCCCAGCGGCTTTGACGGCGTGCTGACCAAGCCCTTTGAGTTCGCGGCCCGTGACGCCGTGCTCAACGAGACCGCCTCGGGCCTCTACTCAGCGATGGCGAGCACCATCGCCGCGACGCCCGCGGGCAAGGTGGTGGTCGCGCAGACCAACGACCACGACTCCGACCGCATCGCGTCGTACTGGGGCGGCAGCAACGCGAAGCAGAAGGTGGGCGCCGCGGTGCTCCTGACACAGCCCTTCCCCCCGAACATCTACTACGGGGACGAGATCGGCATGCGGGGCATCAAGGGCAACTGGGGGACGGACGCCAACGACATCCCGATGCGGGAGCCGTTCAAGTGGCTCGCGGTGGCGGGCGCGCCCATGAGCAATTACTGGGTGCTGAACAGCAGCGCGTACAACAACCGCACCGCCCAGAACAACGACGGTCGCAGCGTGGCCGAGCAGGCCGGTGTTTCGGGCAGCGTGCTGGAGACCTACCGATCGCTGATCGCCGCACGCACGGGCAGCATCGCGCTGCGCCGCGGGTCGTACGTGCCCGTCACCAACTCATCCTCACGCGTGTGGTCGTTCGTCCGTGTCCACGACGACCAGAAGGTGCTCGTGGCCATCAACCTGGGCGCCGCGACCGTGAACGCAACGCTCAATCTCTCCGCGTTCGGCGTCTCCGGGGGCACCACCACACCCACGGATCTCATCACAGGCGCGACGCGCCCCGCCATCACCACGGCCAACCGCTCTGCGTACATCATCAGCCTGCCCGGGTACTCGTACGCCATCCTGAGCGCAGGGCTTACCTACACACCGCCCCCGCCGCCGCCGGTTGACATCAATGGCCGGCAGATCCCCAGCGACGCCGGAGCTGCCAACCTCCGCGCCACGCAGACAGCGCCCACCAGCATGGGCAACAACATCGCGGAACTTAACCAGCTGTTCGTGCGTCCCGCGGATGACGGGCTGCGCCTCAGCATCTCGGGCAACTGCCCGACCGACGGCACCGCCATGGCGATCTTCCTCCAGACAGCCACCGGGGGCCAGAACGTGCTGAACACCAGTGCGCTCACGCCTCCGCCCGGCGGGCTCCAGCAGCTCACCGGCACCACGCTCGACGCCGGGTTTGCCCCCGAGCACCTCTTTTTCATCAACTTTGCGGGCGGCAATATTTATGCCGATCAGGTCGCGCTCTCCGCCGGGGGTGCGAGCAAGACCTACCGCGGCGCGGGCGTTGTCGGAAACGGGGCCGGCTCGCTCGCCGGGGGAACAAACCCCAACGGCCTGCTGGTGGCGATGGACAACACCAACACCACCGGCGTGACGTCTTCGGCCGTGACGGGCGCAGCGCTCGCGACGACGGGCCTCGAGGCACGCATCCCGTATGCTGACATCGGCCTGCCGATCGACGCGTCGGGGCGCGTCGGACTCACGGTCCGCGTGGCCGTCGCCCTGCTCCGGACGGACGGGACCTTTGGCAATCAGTGGCTGCCGGGCTGCCCCTCGGCAACGAGCGACCTGGGCCTGGCGCCAAACCTCAATTCCGTCGCGGGGCAGCAGTTCACAGCGCTCACCCTGCCGCCGGTTGGCCCCACGTGCGATTCCATCGACTTCAACGGCGATGGCCTGTTCCCGGACACCGCCGACCTCGATGACTTCCTCAGTGTGTTCAGCGGCGGGCCCTGCGGGACCGGGGCGTGCGGGGATATCGACTTCAATAATGACGGGCTTTTCCCTGATACCGCGGATGTCGATTCTCTGCTTTCAGTGTTCAGCGGCGGGGCGTGCCTGTAGCGGGCGACTGTTCGGGGCGTCCCACCCACTGCGTACCATCGCGCGGAGGGGATCACCCGCGATCCCCGGCTTGTTTGAGCCCTGCCCGCTGCTGCCACACCCGCCATGCCCCACATCATCACCGAGCCCTGCATCGGCACCAAGGACACGTCCTGCGTCAACGTCTGTCCGGTGGACTGCATCCACCCCACGAAGAACGAACCGGACTTTGCCACGACGACGATGCTGTATATCGACCCCGACACCTGCATCGACTGCGCGCTCTGCGTGGACGAGTGCCCCGTCAAGGCCATCTTCCAGCAGGAGGATGTGCCAAGCGAGTGGAACAAGTACGTCCAGGTAAACCTGGATTACTACAAGGCCAAGGGCTGATTCCTCCCGGACATCGCGCTCTGTTTGCCTAACCTTTTGTGTCCTACGAAAGGGGTTATTCCATGCGGTACGCCTTTGGCTTTGGTCTGTGCGTGATGCTCGCAGCCTCCGCTTCCGCCCAGTCCTGGCTGCTCGTCGGCAACGCGGGCACCAGCGGCAGCACCAACTTCATCGGGACGACCGACTCGGTCCCACTGAACTTCCGGAGCAACAACCAGCGTGTGATGACGCTGTTCAACGAGCTGACGGTGGTGAACACCGATCAGTTCAGCGCCGTGGACGTCCTCGCGGGGCACACCAGCAACACCATTAACCCCGGCGCCACCGCCAGCACCGTCTTCGGTGGCCTCAACCTCAACAGCACCGACTTCGGCAACCACTCCTACGACATCGGCGGGACCATCTCCGGAGGGGCTAACAACTTCACCGGCACCAACGACGGCTTTCTCTTCGGCCAGCCGTACGCCACCGTCAGCGGCGGTATCGGCAACTGGGCATCAGGCAACGCGAGCAGCATCACCGGCGGCAGGAGCAACCGCGCCGCGGGCGTTGCCTCCGTCGTGCCCGGAGGGGAGAACAACACCGCGGGCGGAGACTGGTCCTTCGCGGGCGGCTTTGGCGCGAACGTGCGCACCTCCACCGTCGTCGGCGACAGCAACGGCGACGAAGGTACTTTCATCTGGGCCGACAAGTCGGTGTCGTCCGGAAACTTCAGCAGCACCGGCCCCAACCAGTTCATCATCCGCGCGACGGGCGGGGTGGGCATCGGTACGAATACACCGCACGGCCGCCTGGAAACCTCCGGCGCCGACTCCTTCTCGGCCCCGCAGTTTGTCATGAACGCGTCCTCGGGGGCCTGGTCACGCATGGCGTTCACCAATTCAGGCACAGGGAAGTTCTGGCACTTTGCCGCCAAGTGCAACGGCGCCAATCCTGGTGAGGATGAACTCAACTATTACTACCAGGACACCGCCGGCAGCGTCGCCATTAACCCCATGCAGATCCGCGGTGACGGCCGCATCGCGATCGGCGGCGGCCTGCCCGAGACGGGCATCACGCTGAAGGTGTCCGGCACCGTCAAGTGCACGGCCCTCGTGCAGACCAGCAGCGGGCGCTACAAGAACGATGTCCAGCCCCTCCCGAGCGTCCTCGACCGCTTCCTGCAGCTCCGCCCTGTTTCCTTCACCTGGGACAAGGACCACGGTGGCGACAAGGACGTGGGCCTGATCGCCGAGGAGGTCGCGGCCGTGTTCCCCGAGGCTGTAGCCACCATCGACGGCAAGGTCGAGGGCATCAACTACAGCCGCGTCACCGCCCTCGCCATCCAGGCCATGAAAGAGCAGCAGCAAACAGTGGCATCGCTGCGTGCGGAGAACGCGGAACTGAAGGCCCGGATGGATCGCATCGAGAAACTGATGTCGTCCAGCCCCCGCTGAATTCACTTGACATTCACATGGTTTTGCCATGTGATGTCTGCGCCCCCACCCGCTTACGCGGCTGCACGGGCGCTTATGAAAACACTCGTGAATCGTTGCATCCCCGCCGCCGTTCTTGCACTCACCGCCGGGTCCGCCCTCGCGGGTGGCATCGCCTGGGTCGACACGGGCAATGTGCCTCTCTCGACCAACATCCTCGGCGCGACCAACAACGTGCCCATCAACCTCACGAGCAACAACCAGACGATTCTGCAGCTGGGGTACTCGTCGTTTACCGCGGGCGCCAATACCTACGCGGGCGGCAACCTCTTGGGCGGTTACTGGGGAAACACGATCAACGGCACATCCTGCACGGTACTGGGAGGTTACATTGTCAACGGACAGCCCCACACCAACCTCGCCCACGACCTGGGGTGCACCGTGCTGGGCGGTGCGGACAACGCCGCCGGCATCAACGACAGCGACCTGCTGACGCAGGCCTTCGCCACCGTCGGCGGCGGTCAGGGCAACCAGGCCCGCGGGTCGTACACCACGGTTATTGGTGGTTACCAGAACGAGGCGCGCGGTATCGCCTCGACCAACATCGGCGGCGCGTTCAACAAGGCCGGCGGCGACTACTCCATGGCCGGCGGGTACTTCTCCAAGGTCCGCAACGCAACAGAATCCGGTGACGCAACGGGCGACGAGGGGTGCTTCGTGTGGGGCGACGCCACCGGCAGTTCCATCAATCCGTTCTCCTCGACCGGCGCCAACCAGTTCCTCATCCGCGCGACGGGCGGCGTGGGCGTGGGCACCAACTCCCCAACCGGCCAGTTCGACGCCGCCGGCGTGGGCGGGTTCTCGTTCCCGCAGTTTGTCGTGAAGTGCACGACCGATGACGGCAACAACTCCTGGTCACGCGTGGCATTCACCAACACCAACACGAACAAGTTCTGGCACTTCTCCGCCAAGTGCAACGGCGCCGCCAACAGCGACGACCAGCTCAACTACTACTACCAGAGCGGCCTGCAGGGGCGCAACGTCATGCAGATGCGTGGCGACGGACGCATGTCCATCGGCGGGCAGGCGCCCGAGACGGGCATCACGCTCCTGGTCGGCGGCACCGTCAAGTGCACGGCCCTCGTGCAGACCAGCAGCGGGCGCTACAAGAAC
>CALLYM010000038.1 GCA_937858155.1 uncultured Phycisphaerales bacterium
TCTCGCGGGCAGATCGCGGTTCGGTACAACGACAACTACAACGGTTCGCAGAACGCGATCGCGGGCATATGCGATGTCTCGGGGCTAGTTTTTGGCCTGATGCCCCACCCGGAGAGGTTCCTTGATTGGAACCGTCATCCGTGGTGGACCCGGCTGGATTCCCGAACCCGCTCACGGGAAACTCCCGGGCTCAGGATTTTCCGCAACGCGGTGGAAGCCGCTGGAGGGAGAACTTCCTCACCGACGCCCGTGCTTGCTGGCCTTTGCCCTGTCGACACCCAAGTCTTGTAGTCTTCGGTGCGGGTGAAGTGTTGAAGTTCAAGCAACCTCTCGCGCTCGAGCTGATACAAACCTGCACCAATGCCCTCCTCCGCTCTCAACCCTCTTCGCAGGCTGCTCGGCCAGACGATCGAGAACAGCCTTACCTGCGGGCAGTGCGGGTATGACCTCAAAGGGCTGAAGTTCGGCACGCCGTGCCCCGAGTGCGGCACGCCTGCGAGCGGCGCGCCCCGTGTTCGATTCACTTCCACACTCACAGAGGCGCCGCGCGCGTACCTCTCTCAGCTCCTCTGGGGATGCGTCCTGATGCTCTTCTCCGGCGTGGGGATGATTGCGTGTCACTTCCTGGGGAAGTACCTCATGGGCAGCTCAGCGATTACGCCGCTGTTCCCCCTTCCTGCGGCGTTGATTTGGGTAGCGAGCGTCTGGATTGTGACGCAGCCGCGTAAGCCAGGAGTGCCGGAAGGGATTGATCATGAGTCGGAGTGGAAACGCATCCGCGGTCTCGCCCGCTGGACGCAGGTGGGTTGGCTTGCAGCGTGCATCCTGTTCGCTGGGGCGGCGGGTGCGAACGCCGCGGCACTCGCGAGTTTTAATGCCGCAAACGGTGTCACCGCCAACACCGCGATAGGCACCATTCCCCCGTTCACGCCGCCCGCGATCTCGATCGCGATGAACTGGGGCGGCGCAGCCGCGTTCGCGTGCGCGTTCATGGGTCTTGGCGCACTGCTGCTGTACCTGGCCTTGCTCGCGGACTGGGCGAGTGACACTTCACTCGCAGAGCGGCTGAACCTTGCCGCGATGGCGATCGGCGTTTCCTTCCCTCTCTGGATTCTCGGGTTCCTCCTGGGTCCGGTGCTGGGCACAGCCTACACGGGGCTGTTCAAAACGCCGAGCTCGTTTGTGCTCCTGGTGTCGGTCCTTGGAACCTTTCTGTGGGGTCTGTCGTTCATTGTGCTTGCAATTGGAGTGATCCAGGGGGCACTCGCGCTCATTTCGTTCGTGAATATGTCACGGTGGGCGATGAGCAACTCAGAGGAACAGGCGGCGAGCGACCGCCGGCGAAGTGACAACATCAACCGGCGTATACGCGACGGCATGATGAAACCTTCCCGGAAGCCGGCCCAACCCGAGCCGATCGTTACGCGCCCGCACGTTCCGGCGGACGCGGCGCGCCGGGGTGTCGTCACCGTCGTGCCGCCGCCCGGGGGCGACGCCCCTTATGAACTTGCACCTCCCCGTGACGGAAAGCGTGCGGTGCGGCACGAGGGCAAGAACCGCGGTTGAACCTTTGCACCGCGTCGGCGAACCGAAAACCTACTATTCAGTGTGACGTCGCTGCCCCCAATTCGGCCGTCGCCTGCGGGCGTCAAGGTGCTCGTTGCCATGTCAGGCGGGGTGGATTCTTCCGTTGCGGCGGCGCTATTGAAGCGAAACGGACTGGACGTCGTCGGTTGCTTTATGCGCCTGGGCTCTCCGGGAGAGACGCTGGATGAGCTGATGGACGAGACGGCATGCGAACGATCGACAAACGGCCGGACGATCCGCATCGGACACCAAGGGTGCTGCTCCATCAACGACGCCGCGGACGCACGCCTGGTTGCGGCGGAGCTTGATATTCCGTTTTATGTCTGCAACTTCAAGAAGGACTTCGGCCGGATTATCGATTACTTCGCGGACGAGTACGCCGCGGGGAAAACACCCAACCCCTGCGTGCGTTGCAACGATTGGCTCAAGTTCGGCAAGCTCCATGAGTACGCCGGGCAGATCGGAGCTACCAGCGTGGCCAGCGGGCACTACGCGAGGTCGAGCGGGGGGAAGCTCCTGCGCGGTGTGGACGGATCAAAGGATCAGTCGTACGTCCTTTTCGGAGTTCCGCGGCAGCAACTCTCGCACATGATGCTCCCGATCGGTGAGTTCGACAAGCCGCGCGTGCGGGAAATGGCGAAGGAACTCGGTCTTCCAGTCTTTGACAAGCCCGACAGCCAAGAGATTTGCTTTGTCCCCGATAATGACTACGCCAGTCTCGTCGAGCGTCGGCGCCCGGACGTTGCGCGCCCCGGCGAAGTCGTGGATACCTCCGGCAATGTCGTGGGCGAGCACTCGGGTCATCACCACTTCACTGTCGGTCAACGCCGTGGGCTCAACGTCGCGTTGGGCCGGCGGATCTACGTGGTGTCCAAGGACGCCACGACCAACCGCATTGTTGTGGGGAATGAGGCCGATCTTCTCGTCACTTCGTGTGAGGTGAGCGAGGCAAATTGGTTGACCGAGCCGCCTGCCAATCCAAGGCGTGTGCTCGCCAAGTTCCGCTACAACACCCCTGCGGTTTCGGCGGTTGTACATGTGATGGGCGAGGGGCAGGCCGGACCCTCCGGACGGTCCGGAAGGTTTCGCGTTGAGTTTGAATGCGCTCAGCCTGCGGTGGCCGCGGGGCAGGCTCTTGTCCTCTACGACGCTGTCGATCAGGACTGGGTGCTTGGGGGCGGCTGGATCAGCCAGACAGCGTGATGAAAAAAAGCCCCAGGACAAAGTCCTGGGGCGTGGCTGCATCAATCCTCTTCAGCGGGATTAGAGGCAAGGGCCGCCGCTGAACACACTGAGCAGGCTGTCGATGTCGGCTGTGTCGGGGAAGAGTGTGTCGTTGTTGAAGTCCAGATCCCCGCACGTCCCTGTGCTGCACGAGCCGCCGGAGAAGACGCTCAGGAAGTCGTCGATGTCCGCGGTATCGGGGAACAGGCCGTCGTGATTGAAGTCGATGGTGTCGCAGACGGGGCCGCTGGGCGTGCAAGAGAAGGAGATGGTGCCGGTGCCGGTGGAGCCGTTGGTGTTGCCACCGACGCGGACGGCGTAGGAGTTACCCTGGGTGACAGCGAAGGTCGCGGTGGCTGTGGAGCCGACCGCGTCAGCGCAGGTCATGTAGGTTGCGGCGCAGGTGCCGCCGTTGTAGATGGCGAGGCTGGGTGCGAAGCCGGCGTTGCCAACGGCGGTGACCGTGGCGGTGCCGGTGCAGCCCGCGGGGTAGTTGTACCAGATTTCATTGAAGACCTGACCACAGCCCGGGGTTGCGACGCCATCGGTGGTTGCGCCGATGGTCGAGAACGCGGTCGTGCCCGCAAGGCCAGAGCGGGCGGAGCAATTATCATTAATGGGCGGAACCACACCGCCGCCGCCGGAGATGAGGAGGCTGTAGTTGCCCACCGCACCGTTATAGCCGGAGACGCGGACGAGGTAGGTGGTGCCCGCGGTCATGCTAAGTGTGACCTTGGAGTTCAGGCCGTTGGTGGCGCAGGTGTTGTCGTCGTCATTGCAGGCGCCGGAGATTTCGGAGCTTCCGCACGCTGCGTGGACGGAGAGGACGGTGTCGTAGTCCGAGCCGCAGGTGCTCAGCGTGACTGAACCTGTCGACAGAGGGCGGTACTTGAACCAGACATCCGGTGAACCTGTGGCGAGGCCGCACGTCGCGGAGCCGTCGTTGGTGGCGAGGGATGTGGAACCGGTGTAGGTCACACCTGCGGCGGCCCACTGGGCGTTCGCACAGTCGTTGTTCGCCGGGGGCTGGGGTGCGCAACTGGGTTCGGCGATGGTGAGCGTGCCAGTGCCCTGCGTGGTAGTTCCACCGACGGTGGCGGTGTAGCCGCCGACGCGGATGAGGTATTGCCCGTTCGCGGTGGCGGCAAAGGTCACCGCCGACTGCACCGACGGCTTTCTCTGCGCCTACTGGAGGCGGCCGGAGGCATTCTTGGACCAGGCGGTCCGCGCGGGGATCTCCACGTTCCATGAGGTGCCGTGGCGGTCCGTGCGGGACGGCCTCAGGCGGTTGGAAGACGACCTAGCCTCCGGCGCGTTCTGGGCGCGGTACGCCGAACTCCGCACACTCACCTGCCTGGACCTCGGCTATCGGCTGGTTGTCTCGGAGGAGCCGAGGATCACCGCAACCACCTGAGACCGAATGTCGCGGAACAAGTACTCGGAGGGCCCAAGAGTCGAGGGTCGGCGCTGCGACCGTCGACCCTCGAGCCCGCGCGCATCGCGCTGAGACCTGACCGTGCGGGTCCGGTCGCCGACCTGCAACTCCCTCGGTACGGCCTGAGCAACGGGCTCGAGGTGACCTGGGGCACGGCCGTGGCGCAGGGCAAGGGTGACGCGGCTTTGACCTGGGAAGGGCTGCGGGCGCAGTGGAAGGGGCAGGGGCTCGACTTCGACTACATCCTCGGGCGCAACTTCTCCAAGCTGCCGGCCAACAGCTTCGTCATCCGCAAGGCCGATTTCGACGATCCGAAGAAGGCGGACACCTACAAGAACTACTTAAAGGCGTGGGCCGCCGG
>CALLYM010000039.1 GCA_937858155.1 uncultured Phycisphaerales bacterium
AAGTTCGACCGCTCCCTCGAGCTCCTCCGCCGCGTCAAGGAGCAGGGCGGCGTCGCCAAGACCGGCATCATGGTCGGCATCGGCGAGCGCGACGAGGAGGTGCTGGCGTTGATGGATGAGGTGCAGCGGGCGACGAGTGTGGGGCGGCAATCGGCAATCAGCCTTCGGCATTCGGGAGAAGCCAATGGGTCTCACACCGCCTCCACGAATGCCGAATCACGAACGCCGAATGCCGACGCTTGCGACATCCTCACCATCGGCCAATACCTCCAGCCCACCCGAAACCACCTCCCGATCGACCGCTGGGTCCACCCGGACCAGTTCGCGGCGTTCAAGGCCGAGGGCCTTGCCCGTGGCTTCAAGGTCGTGGAGAGTGGAGCACTCGTGCGCAGCAGCTACCACGCCGACCACCAGGCGGATGTGCTGACGGCGGTCGGTGCCGAGCGAGAGGCACACTCATGAAGCCGCTCTATGTAGGTGTCGCGGCCGTCACTCTCATCGCGGTCGTCGTCGTCGTCAACCTCGCCGTCGGCACGAAGTCCACGCCCAGCGCACCGCCATCGCCGGCCAAGCAGCCGACAATCGACCTCCGCTCCATCCAATCCTCCCAGCAATACGCCAAAGGCCAGCAGCTCTTCCAGTCCGTCTGCACCCTCTGCCACATGGAGCACGGCGAGGGCCAGCCCGGCACGGTGCCCTCCCTGCACGGCGCACCCATCGCGACCGGCGACGCCAACGCGTTCGCCCGCATTCTGCTGCACGGCATGGAAGGGCCGGTCGAAGTCAAGGGTGTCAAGTACGAAGGCATCATGCCCCCCGCGACCTTCGACAGCGACGAAGACCTCGCCGCGGTCATCACGTTCGTCCGGAACTCTTGGGGAAATGCTTCAGGCGCAGTCACGCCGGACCTCATCGCGAAGGTGAAGTCAGAAACGCAGGGGCGTCAGAAAGCATGGACAGCGCCGGAACTCGGCAAGTGACAGACGCTCAGGCGCGGGCCTGAGCGTGGCGGCGGCAGTGCGTGCGGTCGCCCCTACAGGTGTCTGAGCGTCGTTCGTGCATCAGGCCGCGCGGGACAGCCGCCGCGCCGCGAACGCCTTGAACAGCCGCTCGCGGTCGCCCTGGCGTGCAAAGCTCGTGATGGCCAGCGCCATCCGCACAGGCCCCACGTCCGAATCGTCCATCCACACCACGTTCCCGGTCAGGAACACGCTCCGCCCGGGGCCCATGTCGTCCGGGAGCATCGATGTCGGCAGGTCCACGCGCATCGCCACGGGCGTGCCGGCCTCGATGGCGCGATCCAATTCAAACTGCACCCCGCCCTCGGAAATGTCGTACGCGTGCCCCTCGAACTCGAAACGCTCCGACTCAAGGCGGCGGACGCCGATCGACGTGTAGGCGAAGGGAAGGCTGAAGCGTTCGAAACGGCGGCGGTTGATCGCGGTGTGCATGGTGAGCTCTCTTCACTGCAGCGGGGTGGGGGTCCCGATGGGTCGCGTGGCCCACCGAAAACACCCGGTCACTGAGGTATCGGAACACGGATTGTGCCACTTGACGGGATTGTGCGGAAGAGAGAGGGCGCCGGCATCCCTGTCTCGAGATTGACTCGAGTTGGGGAGCAATGGCAGCCCGCCCCTTGCCAGCCGGTGCAGTTTCCACCGCTTTCCCCGCAAGAACAGGGCCAACACGCGGGGCGTACGGTGGAGCGTGGACACACGGGCCTTGCTGTGCGAAGAGTGCGGATACCCCCTCAAGGGCCTGGATCAAGAAGGCGCCTGCCCCGAGTGCGGCAGACCCATTACCCAGTCCCTGCCCGAAAACAGGCCCGGATCGGCCTGGCAGCGCGCGCCAGGCTTCTTTTCCTGGGTCAGGACCAACTGGGCCGTGCTCCGATTGCCCAAGCAGGAATTCTCTCGCATCCGGATCGAGCCCCGTTCAGGCACCGGCCTGCTGATACTCAACACACTCCTCACCGCAGCACTGTTCATCGACCCCTGGGTGGGAGTGGTCGTGAAGGACCCCGCCCGTGCCGCACGCCACGAGGGCGGCGTGCAAGGATGGGCCATCGTCGCCGGCATGTGGATACTGGAAACCGTCTTCGCCGCGGCGGTGCTCTGGCTCCTGACATGGGTCGAGTTCCTGGGCATCCGGTTCTTTTCCAGGAGGCGCGGCTGGCGGCTGACCCCCGAGGGCGCATGGCAGGTGTGCTGCCACGCCAGCGTCGGGTGGCTCATGCTCGGCATCCTGCCAGTGCTCACGCTCGCCGCGTTCCAGGCTCTGGTGCGCCTCTTCCATGTGGGTCCTCCGAGAGGCGGCCTGCTTCGCGGCTGGGGCGCGTTCAGCGGTATGTCCTGGTCGGACCTCATTTACGGCGCGGGCCTGTTCTGCGCCGTGATGGCAGGGATGATGACATTCGAGATCCTGGTGTACGTGGGCGTCCGTCGCTGCAGGTACGCAGCGACCAAACCCCCGCAACCGCTCATACCGCCGGTGGCAGCCCCCGTCCCGCGGTAAGGTGCTCCACTTTGTGCACCCCAACGTCAGGGGATTTGATCGCGCATGTACACGATTCGTGCGACACTTCGTGTACATGCGCGCCCGACCCCTGGCAATCACGTGCCCGTGATGTAGGCTCTCCACATGGCAACGGCCCGTGAAACCCCATGCGACCTCGCCCGACGGGCCGACGCTCTCGCGGCGTTGTACGACGCCTTGGTGGCCGCGGTCGGACCGCGCGAACGCCGCCTCGCCGCAACGGCCCTGCTCCGTGCCCTCACATCCTCGCCGCGCAGGGCATCCGTCAGAAGCGACAAGCCCGCAGCAGTGAAGAGCGAGCGCGAGCCCCGCGACCGAGTAAACCGCGCTCAGTCATGCACGAGGCTTGTGGTCAGCGTGGGCAGGTGCAACTCCTCCCCCCCCGGTGTGCGCAGCGTGATCCGCGCCAATGGGTCGATGCCCACCACAGTGCCCGATACCCGTGAGCCGTTGTGCTCGAACATCCGCTCGGTGCCGACCAGCGTGTCCAACCGCAGCCAGGCGGATGCAAGTTCGTGCGCGGGCCGTGCCAACGACATCGAGAGCATGGATGCCAGCGCATCCACCACCTGCGCCCGCGACCATGCCGACCCCAGCTGCGAAAGCGACACCGCCCGCTCCACAAGTTCGCCGGGCCAATCCGCCGCTTCCTGCTTCACGTTGATACCGATGCCCACAAGCGCCGTGGTGCCGGTGACTTCCACAAGCACCCCCGAAACCTTCCGCCGTGGTCCCCCCGCTTCGACCACGTCGTTGGGCCACCGCAGCCCCAGCCGCACGCTCTGCGGCAGCGCGACCTGCGCCGCGCGGTGGGCCGCCACGCCCGCGGCGAGCGACAGAAAAGGCGCCCCCGGGCCCGCGTCCACGATGAACGTGGCGGCGACACCAAGCCCGCATTCGTCCACCCATGCGCGCCCCAGCCGTCCGCGCCCCGCGGTCTGCCGGCCCGCGACCACCACCATTCCTTCCGCGTCACCCTCCGCAAGCAGGGACTTCGCGACGTCCTGCGTGCTCCCGCACTCGGGCACGACGTGCACGCGCCGTACCGCCCACCCAAACGCCCCCTCATGGGCGAGTGCTGCCAACCGCGCAAGCTCCGAAACGTCGTTCACCATGAATCGCTCCCACTCCCTCTCTTTGAAGGGAAGGTCAGGGAGCGTGGAGCCGGGCTGGTACCCGTTCCCAGCCCCGTCCCTCTCATCGCGTCAAGCCGCCTCGATGACATCCAGCGCCACGTCCAGGCACGCCACCGAATGCGTCAGCGCCCCCGCGCTGATCCGATCCACCCCCGTCTCGGCGATGTCGCGGATCGTCGCCAGCGTCACGCCGCCGGATGCCTCCAATTCCAACCGGGGCGCACGGGCATCTCGCTTCGCGACCGCCGTCCGCATGAGCTCCGGGGGCATGTTGTCCAGCAGCACGATGTCCATCACGCCCGCGGGAAGTGTGAGCAGGGCGTCCAACTGTTCCAGAGAATCCACCTCGACCTCGATAAACGCCAGGCCCGGCGAAAGTTCTCGCGCCCGAGCGGCCGCCCGTAACACCAGCCCCGGCAGGTCACGCGGCGTGATGCCGGCGATGTGGTTGTCCTTGATGAGCACCGCGTCAAAGAGCCCGATGCGGTGGCAAAGCCCGCCCCCGCACCGCACCGCGTACTTCTCCAGCACGCGCATCCCGGGTGTGGTCTTGCGGGTATCGCACACCCGCGCCCGTGTATGCGCGATGGCATCGGCGTACGCCCGTGTCATCGTCGCGACGCCCGACAGCCGTCCCACGAAGTTGAGCATCGTCCGTTCGAGGGTCAGCACTTCGTCCAGCGGCCCCTTCAGCACCGCCACCGTCTGCTTCACCGATGCCCGTTCGCCGTCATGGACGAGCACCTGGGCCGTGACATCGGTGGTGAACGCCTTCAGCAGCCGCGGCAGGCACGCGAGCCCCGCCATCACGCCGCCGCTCCGTGCCACCAGGTGCGCCGTCGCCCGCCGTGACGGGGGCACGCACGCATCGGTCGTCAGGTCCGACGACGCCTTCCGATCGGTCCCCAGGTCCTCGTCCGCCGCGAGCGCGATCAGCCGGTCCACAAGGCCCGTGGAAGCAAGGCGCTCGAAGAGCTCCGGCAGGGGCAACGCATGCAGCGCAAGATCAGGACGCATGATCCAGAGTACGAGCCATCGAGGTCGCACGGGGCGACTGCATCCAGCCCGCGTGCCCATGCACCTCCGCCGCACCACATTGCTAAACTGCCCTTGATCAACATCCAATAGGAGCCCCGCATGGCACTTCTCTCCGGCAAAACCGGCCTCATCATCGGCATCGCGAACGAGCGTTCCTACGCCTGGCACATCGCCAAGAGCCTCATGGACAGCGGCGCGACGTGCGCCTTCACCCACCTCCCCGGCGAACGCAACGAGCACCGCACCCGCCGCGCGGTCGATGCCCTCGGCGTCAAGGACGCGTGGCTCAAGCCGATGGATGCCGGCAAGGACGAAGACATCCACGCAACCTTCGAGTCCTACGCCGCCGCCTTCCCCCGTCTGGACTTTGTGATCCACTCCATCGCCTTCGCCGAGCGTGACCTGCTCCAGGTCGGCAAGTTCATCACCACGCCCCGGGCCCAGTACCTCTCCGCCATCGACGTCTCCGCGTACACCCTGCTCGCCTTCGCCCGCGCAGCCCACCCGCAGATGAAGAAGACCGGCGGCGGCGCGATCCTGGGCATGTCCTACTACGGCGCCGAGAAGGTCGTGCCAGGGTACAACATCATGGGCGTTGCCAAGGCGTGCCTGGAATGCACGGCGCGGTACCTCGCGAGCGAGATGGGGCAGGACGGCGTGCGCGTCAACATCATCAGCGGTGGTTACCTGCGGACACTCGCGAGCAGCGCTGTCGGTGGCACCGGCACCATGGAAGAGGAAGTGGAAAAACGCGCCCCGATGCGCCGCAACGTCGAAGGCAAAGACGTCGGCGACACCGCCGCATTCCTCGTGAGCGACATGAGCAAGGGCATCACGGGCGAGACGATCTACGTGGACTGCGGTGTCAACATCCTCGGGGCCTGAAGGCCGACGCGTTTAGCCCGACGCGTCGAGGTTGTGGCGATCGTCCTTGCGGACGCGCCCCTTCGCCGAGTACGCCGGGTGCTCCTGATGGTCTTCGCGGGCGTCTTCCTGATCGTTGCGGGCGATCCTGCGCGTGTGCTCGGCTTCGCCCGCCTGCTCCGCGCCGGCTATGAACTCATCCTCGGCGCGAGCGGGCTTGCCGGCCCGTTCGACCGTCTTCCGCGCGGGGCGTGCCCCGGGCGTGTTCGCCGCCGCATGAGCGCCGGCGATCGACTGGGAGTTGGGCGTGCCAAAGACCGACATGACTCCACCTTCATCGGCACGCGGGCGCGTGGATGATTACGCGGCCTTCCGGCGCTGCGTGCCGGGCTTCGCCTTGGCCTGGAAACGCAGCTTCTTCCCGGACGATGCCCTCGTGGCCTTCACCGTTTTCTTGGTCTTGGACTTCTTCGTGGCCTTCACGCGGCCCGTGGTACGCGAGGCGACCTCGCTCGCCGGGAACGTGAAAACGGGCGGCGTCAGCGTCAGCTGGGCGTTGGTCGTGGGCTGGGGTTCGATGCTGCCCGACCAGACCGGCACGTACTGGATGCCCGCCCGGCGTTCCAGCATGCGGAACACCTGGAGGATCAGGTGCGTGTCCTGGTCCTGCCCGACCAGCGCGCCGGCAATGCGGGCGTCGTCCAGCAGGTCCTGCTTGAAGTGCCGCAGGTGCTCGGGCGGGAACGTGGACGCCACCAGGACGATGCCCGCGACAACGCGTGCCACGCCCTCAGCCGACTGGGACTGGGTCTTGAGCTCGCTGGTGACGAAGTCCACCTGCTCCTGGGCGAATGCTTGCCGACGTTCGCGGAGAAGCGTCGCCGCGAACTCGAGGGCGGCGAGCCCCGCCGGATCGTCGAGCTGGGCGAGGCGCACCGCGGCGACGCGCAGCGCGGTCTCGACCTCGTTCTTGTTGACGTCCCACGCGGTCTCCGCGGCCGAGCGGACGATCGAGGCCTCCACGCCCTGCGCGGTGACCGCCCATGCGGAGAGCAGGCGGGCGGCGGCGCGGGCCGCTGGGCTCTGGCGGGTGGTCTGGTCGGCGGTCGCGATCGCCTCGGTCAGGGCCCGCATGACGAGCGTGAGCGGGTCGGTGTCGGCGTGGTTGTGCAGGGTGACGGGCAGGCCCTCCACCGTGGACCGGCTGGTGAACCGCGACCAGCCCACGTTGCGGCCCTCGATGCGGTCCTCGAGCGTGAGGCGCTCGGGGAGGCGCGAGCACAGGGCCGCGGCCTCGAGCAGAAGGCGGGAAATGAGGGAGTCGGTATTGCCGAGCGCGTCGGGCGCGATAGTTACCTGCGTCGCGTCGATGCGCACCGGGAACACGCTGGGGTACGAGAAGGGGCGCTCGCTGGACCAGTCGAACCAGGCGGACTCGCGCCCGGTGCGTTCACGCGTGGTGATGAGCAGCCCGCCATCATCGGCCCGGCGGACGATCACGTCGGTGTGCGCGAAGAATGTCGGGCGGGAAGTCTCGTGCCATTCGGGGCGGAAGACGCCGTTGGCCGCGACAAGGTCGTCGGCCCACTGGCCGGACTGGAAGACGTTGACCTGCAGGGGCCGCGCGGGCCAGCCGCGGGAATCGATCCAGCGGGAGAGAGTCTCGTCCTCGTTGCGGGTTTCAATGGTTGCGCCGACCTCGACGCCCACGTTGCGAATGAATTCGGTGCCGCGTGCGGCGCCGGCCAGGAGACGCCCGAAGCCCTTGACCATGAGGCGGCCGAACTTGGTCTCGGGCCAGGTGGGCCCAAGGAAGAGGTTGTCGCCCGAAGTGGCCGAGGGGCAGCGGACCGCGGGCTCGCTGGTTTGGGTCTTGGTGTGGCTGGTGGGGGAGGTCGCGGTGGTGGGCTTCGGCGAATTCATGCGTCCGGTATCGGGTGGGAAGTGGAGGGTGTTGACGCCTGTAGCGGAAAATCCGGCGGATTCCGCGCGGGTCCAATGCCCCGTTTGTGGTTTGGTGGGGAAGCGAGGCTCACTGCTCGCGCGGGACGATGCGGTATCTGTAGGTGGTGGTGTTGATGGCGGGCTGGCCGTCGGGTCTTGCGCGTGGCAGCCAGTCGCTCCAGTTCTCGTTTGGTGTGGGCCAGGACTTCACGGGGAGCGAGAACGCTTCTTCGATGGCGCCGATTTTGAATCGCACCACGCGGGTTCCACGTTCAGACCGCAGCGGCACCTTGCCCCTGATCTGCCAGCGACCGTCGTGCGTGCTGGGAGCATCCTCGGTGAAAGCGCCGCGCTCTTCGAATTTTTGGATGCCGCCCTGCACGGACGCGAACGCGATCCAGGCTTCTTCCTTGTTCCAGCCTGCTGCTTCGGGCTGTCCTTCGGGGCCGCGGACTTCCACTTCGATGTCCAGTTCCTTGCCCTCGTAGGTCGGTTCGACGTCCGCTCCCAAGCGGCACAGGCCCAGCACAATAAGGGACAGGACAAGGAGCGAACCCAAGCCCACGACACCCTGGGCCCAGAAGGCGGTGTACCACTTCGCGGCGCAGACGCGGCCGGCGATCATCCCGACCAGCAGGCCGACCACCGCGCCGACCAGCATCATGAAGGCCATGAAGTATCCCGAGCCACCCTCGCGCGAGGAGATGGAGTACCAGTGCACGCACCTGTCGCTGATGAACAGGCCGATGCCGCCGCCGGCTGCGCCGCACAGGATGCCGGTGATCACGGTCCAGAGCCAGCTCATCGGGACTTCTCCTCGGGTGTTGGTGCGGGTTCGACGATGGTGAGCGCGTGCACGGGGGCCAGCCGACCGCGGACGTGGGCACCTAGGCCGTCGTACGTGCCGATTCCGACTTCTTTGCATGCGAACGCGATCTGGTCCAGGTCTGCGCTTACCAGGATGGCGACTTGCAGGGCGTTTGCGCCGCGCATCGTTCGGACGGCGTCGATGCAGCGCTCCACGCTCGCCGTCACGCAGCTATCGACGGGGAACGACTGAGCGCCTTCGGCGCCCGCGGCGGCGTCCACCAGCGACATCACGGCGGCGCGGAGCGGGCTGACGCAGGCCGAGGGGGCGGTGACACGGCACTCGCCTTCCCACGCGGAAGCATCGACGCGGTCGCAGAGTGCCAGCACCGCGTGGTCGTCCAGCGCGAGCGCTGTGCGGCGCAGCAGGCGAGAGGCCAGCAGCACCTGGGCCCAGAGGGGCAACCTCGGCAGGGCGTTGTCCATGCTCTCCATGCGATGATTGTCGGCGCGGGCGCTAACAGCGAAGTGCAGCGGGAGTTTGGCCTATTCGATCAGGAGCACAGCCACATGATTGAGGTTGGTGCCAGTGGGGCCGGTAGTGAGGAGGGCTTCGAGGGCGGCGAGCGCGCTGGTGGAGTTGTGGTGGGCCAGGGCTTCGGCGAGGTTGATGTTCCGGGCGTGCGCGAGTGCGGCGGTTTCGTGGGTGACGATTGCGCCGGTGTGGTCGGTGGGGCCATCGCGGCCGTCGGTGGAGAGGGTGAGGAAGGTCCAGGGACGCGAGAGTTTCAGGGAGTGTGCAACGGAGAGGGCAAGTTCCTGGCTGGGGCCGCCCGTGCCCGCGTGTGCCACGCCGCGGGTGTCGACTGTCCATTCGCCGGCGAGGATGATGGCGGCGGGAGCGGAGAGGTTTTTCGCACGCGAGGTGAGTAGCGCGGCGGCATCGGGCACGGGGGACTGCACGTCGAGCAGTTCGGTGACGGTGGTGAAACCTTGCGAGCGGATTTGATCGGAGACTGCGCGGGCGACAAGGCGGTTGCTGGCGATGATGCGTGTGCGGGAGTGGGGGAGTGGCGCGGCTGTGGATGCCGCATCGGCCTTCATGCTTGCATCTGTGGAGGCGGTGAGGAAGCGTGCGACTGCGTGGAGTTGGTACTTGTGCGCGATGGCGAGGGCGTCGGCGCGGGTGGTGGGGTCGGGTACGGTCGGACCGGATGCGATGTCGTGCAGAGGATCACCGATGACGTCGCTCAGGATGTAGGTGACGGTGCTGCGCGGGGCGGCGAGGCGGGCGAGGCCGCCGCCTTTGAGGGTCTCGCAGTGGCGGCGGACGCAGTTGAGTTCGTGGATGTCGGCGCCGGCGTGCTGGAGCGTGCGGGTGGCGTGGGTGATGTCATCGAGCGTCAGCCCTTCTGCGGGTGAGCAGAGGTGGGCGGACGCGCCGCCGGAGAGGAAGACGACGAGGACCGCGTTTGCCGGGAGAGCCTTGACCCAGAGCGCGAGTCGGCGCGCGGCGTAGACGTTGCGTGTCGTGGGGAGCGGGTGGTCGCAGGCGAGGACGCTTCGGATGTTGGAGGCGGGGAGGTTCTGCCAGAACGGATCGTCGGCGTGCTCGGGGATGGTGGTGGCGAAGAAGTGGGTGATGCGTGGGCCGAGTGATTCGTGGGCCGCGCGTGCCATGGCGAGGGAGGCCTTGCCGATGGCGAGGAGGGCGAGAGGAGTGGAGGGGTCGGCGAGGTCGTGGGCGAGGTCGGCAGCGATGTTGGCGCGGCGGACAGCGTCGCCGGCGTCGGCGGCGCGGAGGGCGGTGGTGAGGAGGGAGTGGGCCAGAGCGTGCACGGGGCAGCGTAGAAGCGTTGGCGCGGAGTGACAGCGAGGCTACAGCGAGCGTCTGGGTTGGCGACTCATCGCCACAAGCACCGCCGTCCAGAGCGACGGCGGAGCTTGTGGCACGGTGGGAGAAGTTGTGCCACCTGCCGCCGTGTAGGGAAGTTGTACTACCCACCCGCCTGAATTTGCGAGTATCCTGACTGAGAATGCATATTCCACGGTCAGACTCAGCTTACTCACTCGGCGGTCGAGCGTATTACGTTGCCAGTATCGGAGAGTTTCTCTCGCACCGCGGCGATACGATCATTGCGGCGCTCGCCAACGCCTCCTCCTTTGCTATCGAGCCTGCGCAACGCGACGCATGGCACGGAGAGATCGAGGCTATGAGGCAAGCTCTGGTGGGATGGCACGCGACGGGGTTGATCGCCTTTGAGTTTGCGGTCCCTCGGATGGGAAAGCGTATCGACGTGTTGGTAGTAGCGGGTAGCGTGGTCTTTGTCCTTGAATTCAAGGTTGGCGAGCGCGAGTTCTCAGGCAACGCAATGCGACAAGTCTGGGACTATGCGCTCGACATGAAGAACTTCCACAGCACAAGTCACGACGCAACGATCGTGCCGGTGTTGGTCGTAACGGCTGCTGAGGATGAGGCAGATCACGCGGTGATCGAAGCCGATCACGATGGTGTGGTTAGGCCACTCCGCGCGACGCCCGCGACGCTGGCGGGCCTGCTCCGACATGCTTCCGACTGGTTCAGTGGTCCCAAGATCGATATCGCTGCCTGGGCGGCCGGGGCGTACAAACCCACCCCGACGATCATCGAGGCTGCGCGGGCCCTGTACGGCGGCCACAGGGTTGAGGAGATTTCGCGACGCGAGGCGGACGCCATCAACCTCACGGAGACAACCAAACGGATCGACGAGATCATTCGCGAGTCTCGTGAGCGTGGGACCAAGGCGATTTGCTTTGTCACCGGCGTGCCGGGCGCGGGCAAGACGCTGGTCGGGCTTGATGTCGCAACCAAGCATCAGGATAAGACCAGCGAGTTGTACAGCGTGTACCTTTCTGGCAACGGTCCGCTGGTCCGGATTCTGTGTGAAGCTTTGGCTCGTGATCAAGTTGCACGATCAGACTCGACGGATTCGCCGTTGAGTCTCGCCAAGGCTCGGAGCAAAGTGAAAGCATTCATCCAAAACGTTCATCATTTCCGCGATCAGTGCATCCGCGATGCACCGGCGGCGCCTCCCGAGCACGTCACGATCTTCGATGAAGCCCAGCGAGCCTGGAACAAGCAGCAGACCGAGAAGTTCATGCGTCAGAAGAAGGGCCACGTCAACTTTGACGTTTCCGAGCCCGCCTTCTTGATCTCGTGTATGGATCGGCACGCGGACTGGGCAGTGATCGTGTGCCTCGTTGGCGGCGGGCAGGAGATCAACACGGGCGAGGCGGGGATCGGGGAGTGGTTGCGGGCGATCCGCACCGACTTTCCTGAGTGGCATGTGCATCTTTCGCCGCACATCAAAGATACGGAGTATGCGGCGGGTGACGCGCTGGGCCTGCTTGCGGGCCACGCCCATGTCGATACCCACGAGAGTTTGCACCTTGCCGTCTCCATGCGATCCTTCCGGGCCGAGCACGTGTCGGCGTGGGTGAAGGCGGTATTGGATCTCGACCGCGACGTCGCTGCTAAATCACTTGCCAGCATTCGCGAGCGATTTCCAGTCGCGCTCACGCGGGACTTGGCGAAGGCGAAAGCATGGCTGCGCGGGCGAGCCCGCGGCAACGAGCGTTATGGGTTGGTCGTGTCGTCCCAAGCCCAACGGCTCAAGCCGCACGCGATCGACGTTCGTGTAGACATCGATCCGGTGCACTGGTTCCTTCATCCCCGCGAGGACGTGAGAAGCTCGTACTACCTGGAGGACGCTGCGACCGAGTTTGACGTGCAAGGTTTGGAACTGGACTGGGCTTGTGTGGTATGGGATGGCGACTTTCGCTTCTCACCCTGGGGCTGGCAGCACTGGAGTTTCAAGGGCAGTTGTTGGCAACGCATCAACAAGGACGAACGCAAGGCCTACCTCAAGAACGCGTATCGTGTGCTGTTGACTCGAGCTCGCCAAGGGATGGTCATTGTGGTGCCCGCAGGAGACGCTGACGATCCAACACGCTCGCCCGAGATGTACGACGCGACGTTCGAATACCTGCGTGATTTGGGCGTGACGATGCTCGATTGAGCTGCCGGGCTGCCGCCCCCGGCACCCCCGCTTTCGATCTAAGGACGGGGCCACCACGCGCTGGGGGCTGCATTCACCGGGCACGGAGAAGTGCGACGGTGTCAGTGACACGTGGGCGGCACGCCTTCTCTGCATCAGCGGACCAAGCATCCAACGCATTCGGGGTTGCGCCCGTGGGCGGCGGATGCTGATCGTCTCAATATTCCTCCGCCCCTGCCGGGTCGGGTCGATCATTTTTTCGCTGTCCACGGGTTGCGCTCCGCCCGTGGCTGGCTCCATCCTGCGGCCCCAATAAGGTTGAATTGCGCGGTGTGGGTATGCGGGTGGCACGACGACCCTTCCAGGGTCGGGGGTGCGTTGGGTTGTGTTCCGGGGGTCGCGTTCGCTCGAGGACTCGCTCACTTGACCCCCGGCTACTGATGACCACGCCTTCGGCGTGAAGAGGAGGGCGGTACTTGTGCTGGCGTGGTCAGTGAGGGAGGTTGGGTGTGCGGCCGCCCCTGCCGGGGCGGGGAAGAGATTGGGGGCGGTCCAGACGCTGCGCGTCTGGCAACAGGCGGGCGCCGCGTTGCGGCGGGGGAACGGGTAGGGAGTGGGAATGTGGGTGGGGGGGGCGTGAAGGTGCCCGGGCTTGCGCCCGGGCCTCTAAGGAGGAAGTTGTGGCATTGCGAGCGGGGATGAGTTGGGCGTGGGAGGTCGGCGCACCACGTAGAGCAGTACAACCTTTGCCAGAATTGCGATTCCGAATATCGGAATCGCCCAGACTCCCGTGAAGAGCGCGACGTGCGCGGGACCCCAGGCTCCCATGACGCCGAGGCTGGGTGCGATGAGGCATATTTCAATCACATATACCGGGATTCCAATCCAGTGCCACCTGCAACATTCGGCGATGACCGATGCGATTCCATAGAGCACTGCGACCAGCAGGACCAGCCTCAGGAAGAATGGCAACGTTTCACCGAGCATTGCCCAAAATTCCAGAGAGCGGAACTCGCCGTATGCGAGGGTGATCATGCACATGAGCATTGCGGAAGAACTTACGTCGCGAGTGGCGAGATGGTTTGGCGAGTCTTAGGCGGTGCAGACGCGGCGTTTCGGCGACAAGCTGGTGGGGAGTGGGATCCCTGCCGGGGCGATGGGTGTTTGTGTTGAAGTCTTCCACGGGTTGTGCGATGCTCAAAGCCGCGTCGCTCCACCCGCCCCCCCTCCCCGGCTGGCTCCATCCCGCGGCCTCGATGGGGCCGAAGGGAGTGGCGGGGCTACTTCTTCGGCGCTTTGGCTTTCCAGATCGCGGCTTTGTCTGCGTAGCCCTTGTTGGGTTCGGCTTTGTCCCAGGCTTCGTAGAGCATTTGGAGCCCCAGCGCCATCTGGGCGGTGATGGGGTCTTCTTCGCCGTAGAGGCGGGTGGCGATTTCGCGGCACTCGGTGAGCATGGGTTCGGCCTCGGCGTAGCGGCCTGTGTCGCGGAGGCAGGAACCGTACCAGCCCAGGATGAACGCCGTGCCCTGGGCGTCCTTGGGGAGGGACTTTCGGGCGTTGCGGAGGGCGCGGTCCAAGTAGACCATGGCTTCGGCGTACTTGCCGCGGTTGCGGAGGGAATTGCCCATGTTGGCGATGCTGGTGATGGTGTCTGGGTGTTCCTCGCCCAGGGTGCGGACGGAGACTTCGACGTCGTGCAGGGCGAGCTTGTCGGCCTCGTCGTGCATCTTGAGTGCGCGGTAGACGCTGGCGAGGTTGCTGGTGCTGGTCATCGTCTCGGGGTGTTCGTCGCCGAGGACGCGGATGCGGTCGCGGACAACCGCCTCGCCCATGGTGCGGGCCTTGGCGAGTTTTTCGGCGCGGGCGGGGGAGTCGGGCTCAAGGGCCATGCCCCACCAGTAGTAGAGCCAGGCGCAGTTGGAGCGGAGTTCGAGGGAGAGCGGATGGTCGGGGCCGTTCTCCTTCTGCCAGTCGGTCATGGCCTTCTGCATGAGCTGCTCGGACTCCTCGAACTGGTTGAGGTCGACCATGCTGATGGCGACGGTGTTGATGGCGGAGATGGTCGCGAGGTTGGATGGGCCGAGGCTTTTGGTGCGGACTTGGATGAGTTCTTTGCCGAGAGCGACGGCGTCCTCCATGCGGGACTGGAGGGAGCGGAGCTGGGCGAGGTAGTCCATGGACTCGGCCGTCACGTCGTTGTCCCTGCCGAAGAGGCGGGTGTTGTCCTCCAGGGCATGGGTGAGGATGGAGTCTGCCTCCGGGTAGTTGCCTCCTTTGGCGAGGGCCATGCCGAGCTGGTTGCGTGCGCGGCAGGTATCGGGGTGTTCGCGGCCGAGCTCGCGCTCATTGAGGGCGAGGGCGGCGCGGAGGTGGGTTTCGGTGGGGTTGTACTCGCCGAGCGCGAGGTAGGTGCGGCCGAGCGTGGCGTGGAGGCGGGCGGCGACGAGCGGCTGGGACTTGAACTGGGTGTCGATGGGGGCGGCGGCCTTGTCGAGCACGGAGCGGACGGTGATGTCCTTGCCCTGGGCGGAGGGGTCGGCGGCGCCGAGCATGTCGTCCAGGAACTTGACGGTGGCCTCGGCCTGGGAGAGGCGGGACTCGGCGAGGGTGCGCTGCTCGCGCTCGCTTTCACGGGCAACGACGGCGGCGGCGCGTTCGCGCTGGGCGCGGAGCATGCCGGCGGTGGTGCCGACGACGCCCAGGATGAGGGCGGCGGTGACGAGTCCGGCGGTGGCGATGGCGGCGCGGTTG
>CALLYM010000040.1 GCA_937858155.1 uncultured Phycisphaerales bacterium
CGTGACTTCGACCATGAAGACACTGTCGGACGTCGAGCCACGCACGGCGTTGAGCCAAGCCAACACCCCCGGCAACGTCACGAACCAATTCAAGATTACCCAGCCCGGTTCGTACTACCTGGCCGGGGACATAATCGCATCTCCGGGTGCCAATCCGTGCATTCTCATCACCGCCAACGACGTCACACTGGACCTGAACGGATTCAGCGTTCGGGCCGCCGCGGCCGAAGGCATTCACATCGCCGGTGACCGTGTCCTCATCCGCAACGGAAAGCTATCGATGTCCGCCGGATCAGCCGACGGCATCTACATGCAGGATGGAGCGGATGACATAGTCATCGAGGACATGACGATCACTGGCGTTGGTGGCTCGTGCGTCCGCACGCAGTCCGCGTGCAACTCGGTCACAATCCGCGACACAAAGGTCATGGGCGGGCAGTACGGGGTGCTCCTTACCTCGGCGGATACATCCTCGACCCTCTCTCATGTGCAATGCTTTGGCGCGAGCCGTGTTGGCTTGTTTCTGTCCGACCGGGCCACGCTCGAAGACTGCGTCGTCCGTGAAACCGGCAATGCGGGCGGGATTGTCGGGTACGGCATATACGTTGGTCAGGCGAGCTCCATCCGCAACTGCCAGGTGCTTGACAGCCTGTACGTGGGTGCTGCTGCTCCTGCCACCGGGATCTCGGCGTCGGGCAACAGCACCATCGATGGCTGCACGGTCTATTCACGCGGTTCGGTTGGCGTGCGCCTGTCGGGGCAAGGAACCACCCTGCGCAATTCCCGGGTCACCATGGGGGCAGCTGGTCAGACCGCAGTCGCACTCTCGAACGGTGACAGTTTTATTGCCGACAACCAGATTACGGCACCCACCGGCATCGCCGTCCAGCTCAACTCCGCAACGGGCAACACCGTCATCCGCAATCACCTCGCGAATGCCACTACCGCCATCGCTGGCTCGGCGGTTTCTTCGAACATCATCGGTCCCACCGCGAGCAACGGCAACCCGACTGCCAACACCAACCCTCATGCGAACTTCGTGAACTAACGAGGTACACCGACCAAGTGGACGGTAGCTCCGTCACCCCCGGTTCCTCTAGTGCAACCGCCCCACTTCGACACGACACAACCGCAGGCAGCAGGAGCCCTCTATGGCACGCTTATGTTCCATCCCAGCCTTCTACCTTACGTCCCTCTCTGCGCTTGCGATCACGCTGACGGCAAACGCTGATTCCAATGTTGACCCTGCCAACAAGGTCTCCTGGAGCGAGAACTGCGGTTGGATGAATTGGTACGACTCCGGGAGTCCGACGAGCTCGCAGGGAGTCTCCATCGATTCAACCGGCCGATTTCTCTCGGGGTTCGTGTGGTGCGAAAACATTGGCTTCCTCAACCTGGGCGATGGCTCACCCGCAAACGGGCTCGCGTACGACAACTCCACCGGCGCCGACTCTGGCGTCAACGTTGACGTTGGTTCCGGCAACCTCTCTGGCCTTGCCTGGGGCGAGAACGTCGGTTGGATTAACCTCTCCACGGGCGCGCTGTCCGGCAACGCCGCCCGCCTGAGCGATACGTCGCCCCGTCGCCTGCTCGGGTACGCGTGGGCTGAAAACATCGGGTGGATCAATCTCGACCTGGGAGAATCCGGAAAGTTTGTCGCTCTGGACTTGGGCAACGGCTGCGACAGCACCGACTTCAATGGCGACGGCCTCTTCCCCGACACGGCGGATATCGACGACTTCCTGAACGTCTTCGCCGGTGGGGCGTGCGCGTCACCCAATCCGCCGCAGTGCAACGCGGATATTGACTACAACAACGACACGCTGTTTCCCGACATCCTTGATATTCAGGCACTGCTCAGTGTGTTCAGCGGTGGGCCCTGCCTCCGGTAGTCGCGCAACGCACTTGCGTCCCTGTCTCACGACACTCCGGGCTCGCCCCTGCTCTCCGCGCGGCAGCAGCGGCTACTTGCCGGCGCAGGAGAACCGCCACACTTGTCCAGCATTGATCCGCGGATTGGTTAGCGCTCAGGCCGGCGTGCATCGCATGACACGGCAACCCATGGACATAACCACCAGTGAAGCCCGCCTTCCCTGAACCAAAGGAGCCTTCGATGAAACCCCGTTCAATCCTTGCGTCCGCCTGCGTGTTCGCTGTTGCACACGCCTCACTCGCCCAGTGCCCCACGACTGTGCGCATCACGGCATCGGATCCGCACGCGCTCGACACCTTCGGCGATGCACTCTCGGCGTGCGGCGATTCGACAACGGGAGAACCCCGCCTCGCCGTCGGCGCGCCGTACTGGACCGCGCCCGGCTTGAACAACTCGGGAAAGGTGTACACGTTCGGCAGGGTCGGCGGGGTCTGGGGGCAGCTGTCGACCGTGCTGCCACCCGCGAACGAGGCGAATCAGCACTTCGGCGCTGCGGTTGCCATGATTGATCCATACCTGCTCGTGGGAGCGCCCAACGCCGGTACCGTGGACTCCGGCCACGCGAGCATTTACGAGAGGTCCGGCAGCACGTGGGTGTATAAGACCTCGTTCCTCCCCGCGGGAATCGTCACACCGAATGCACATGCGGGCGCGGCCGTCGCGCTGACCACCTTCCAAGCGGCGTACGCGGCGGTAGGCTCTCCGGACAACGATGGCTTGAACTCCGTCGATGCCGGGAGTGTCCACTTCTACAAACGCACCGGTGGAGTCTGGTCGTATGTGAATGGCATCCTTGGCAGTGACTTTGACGGTGACGCCAACGATAACTTTGGCACGAGCGTTGCATTGGCGCCCGACAGTGAATGGGGAGCAATCGGCGCGCCGGGCCGAACCGAGCCGGGGCAACACACCGATCACGGTACGGTGATGCTGGTCAAACGCGACGCGAACGGTCTTTACGGCTATTCATCCATTTTGGTTCCAGACGGGGCGTCCAGCTACACGCACTTTGGCCAGAGTGTCGCCATGAGCGGCAACCTGCTTGCCGTCGGGGCGCCCAATTTTGCATTCAACGGACACCCCAACCTCGGCACCGTGTACATCTACCGTCACACGCCCGGCACCGACACGTGGGTGTTCGAGGACATTCTTCTGCCGGAGGTTCAGGCAACCAACATGCTCTTCGGCACGGCTGTCGCGATTGATCAGGATCGTGTCGTCGTGAATTCAGAAACCGCGCAACGCACCTACGTCTTCGAGAAGGGTGATAACGGATGGCATCAGGCGGCTGTCCTGCGTGACGGCACCACACCCGTCGACAGTTTCGCAACCGATGGTGTCGCCGCTCTGGGTAACACCATCTTTACCTCCGATCCCTACGACGATGTGTCGATTGCAGACCAAGGCTCGGTGCACATCACAACCGTCACGCAGACCGCCGGCGACACCCCCTTGGGAGCCGAGGTCATCGAACCCGGCACTGAGAACATCCAGCGCACAGGCTGCACCCGGTCCGCCACAAACACACCATTCCAGGCGGCCAACTGCGGTAACGGTTCCACCCCGTCCCCAGATGTCTGGTATTCCTGGACACCCACGTGCGATGTCAACATCATTTTCGACACGTACGGCAGTGATTACGACACGGTGATCAGCGTGCACGACCGCATACCCCAGGCGGGCAACACGGGCCAGATCGCCTGCAACGACGACGCAAACTTCGCCGCCCCCAACAACCACGCCAGCCTCGTGACCTTCAACGCCACCGGCGGGACGACGTACTACGTCCGGGTCGGTGGGTACAACGGCCAGTCGGGCAACTACACCCTGCGAAGCGTCGCGTCCTATGCGAGCACCCCCGACACCCCCGCCCAGGCCCAACAGGTCTCTCAGCTCACGACGTACTTCCAGACGTGCAGCGCGACCTCTTCGGTCGGACTGCCAATCCCGTGCGCCGGCCAGGCGGCGAAGGACATCTGGTTCACGTACACCGCACCCGCATCAGGCATGGCCGACATCAACACATGCGTGTCCGGATTCGATACCGTCCTGGTTGTCTACACCGGCACACCCCAGACCGGGCCGCAGCAGGTGGTCGCCTGCAACGACGACGGCTCCTGCGGTGGTTTCCCGTCCTTGTACTCCCGAGTCAACGTGGCCCTGACACAAGGACAGTCTTACCTCATCCGTATTGGCGGATTTGATCCGCTCGACTACGGCGAGGGCACACTTGTGCTCTACCCGCCTCTCCCTTGTGACAGTGTTGACTTCAACGGCGACGGACTCTTCCCCGATACTCAGGACATCACCGACTTCCTCAGCGTGTTCTCCGGCGGCACGTGCGCAGCCCCCAACCCGCCTCAGTGCAACGCAGACATTGACTTCAACAACGACACGCTCTTCCCCGACGTTGTCGACATCGACGCCCTGCTCAGTGTCTTTGGCGGCGGGCCATGCGTGCGGTAGACACCCCTGTATACAACTCAACCCCCAAAGCCCTTCCCGTGCGGGAAGGGTTTTTTTTCAACCTGATAATGACCAAAATGTGTTAGCGCCCTTGCCGTCTGCGTCGCATTGAAAGTGCCGGGGCCATGGGGCGGGGCGCTCTTCGAGGGAGGGGAGCGCCCGCCCGAGGCCCGCGGTAAACAGCGGCGTCCAGCGTGGACCGCCGCACCCCTGTGTGCAACCCGTCTCCCACACGACCCGGCCACCCGCCGGGGGCGGCGGCATCCGCACGCAAGCACCGCACGTCTCATCTCAGGAGAACGCCATGAACACCCGCACCTCACTGTCCGCCTTTGCCCTCGCCGCCCTCGCGGGCCTCGCGCAGGCGCAGACCTGTACCACCGTGACGAAGCTCACGAGCGGAATCGATGCAGCGGCCGACGATAACTTCGCCGCCGCCATCTCCATGTCCTTCGGCGGGCTCAACAACGCTCCGCTCCTCGCGGTCGGCATGCCCAACGAGGACGCGCCCGTCTCCGGCAACGACGCCGGTGGCTTCACCGTGTATCAGAAGCCCTTCGGCGCGTGGACTGTGATGTACGATTCCTGGAACACCACCGGCCAGGGCGGTGAACAACTCGGTGCGTCGATCAGCCTTTCTGACCCGTACCTCATCGCCGGCGCCCCGGGCTACAGCAACACGGGCCGCGCCCGCATCTACCGCCGCCCCAGCAACGGCAGCGGGTACACGGGCCCGGTCGATGTCGTCCCGTCCCTTTCCGGCGCGGGCAGCGACTTCGGCCGCGCGGTTGCTGTCTCCTCGTTTGAAGGTGGCTGGGCCGCCGTCGGTGCGCCCCTCCATGACTTCCACGGCCTCGTCGATTCCGGCGCCGTCTTCTTCTACAACTTCGACGCCCAGAACTACGCGTGGCCCCAGACCACGCAGGTGTGGGGCGCAGACTTCGCCGGCGATAGCCTGGATCACCGCGGCGCGAGCGTCGCGATGAGCCAATCCTCCGGGTACGCGGCGGTCGGCTCGCCCAACCATGAAGTCTCGGGCAACCCCGCCGATCACGGCACGGTCTATGTCTTCAAGCGGGTGAACGGCGTCGTGAACATGCAGCCCACTCGCATCACTCCACCCAGCCCCGAACTCAACGAGCACTTTGGCGCGTCGGTCGCGATCGAAGGTGACATCATGGCGGTTGGGTCGCCCGATGAGGACCTCGCCCTCCTTGAGGGAGGCTCCGTCATGGCCGCGAGCAACTGCGGCGCGATGTACATCTACCAGCGCGACCCCGCCCTCTTCAATACGTGGAACTTTGTCGCCAAGTTCCGCGCCCCCACCCCCACCACCAACGGCCACTTTGCGTCCAGCATCGCCACCGACGGCACACAGATCGTTGTCGGCGAGTCCACCACCAAGAACGCGTACGTCTTCTCCAACGACGGCGGCTCATGGCACTACCAGGCGACCTTCTCTGATACCGACTCTGCAGCGAACGGCTCGTTCGCGAACGCCGTCGCGGTCAAGAACAACGAGGTCGCGATAGCCGACATGCTCGACGAGAACAACTCGGTGAACAACGCCGGTGCCGTCTACGTCGCCAACCTTGACCCCGCCGAGAACAATGGTGACCTGTGCTCCAACCCGCTCTCCATCCCGGCAGGCGATTACACCGGGTGCACCGCGAACGCCACGCCCACCCCGTCTTCGGGCAACATCACCAGCTGCGGCACCAGCAACGACAGCAACGACGTCTACTTCGAATTCGCCCCCACCTGCGACGGCAACGCCATCTTCGACACCTTCGGCTCTTCGTACGACACCGTGCTGAGTGTCCACTCGAGCTGCCCTAACGCCCTGGGCACCGCCACCACTATCACGTGCAACGACGACGCGTCGTTCGCGGCCCCGCACAACCGCGACAGCCTCGTCACCTTCAACTTCACCGGTGGGCAAACCTACCTGATCCGAGTCTCCGGCTACAACGGTGCGTCCGGCCAGTTTGTGCTGCGTCACCTGTACACCTACAGCGTCCAGAACGACACCTGCGCGACGGCCTCCAGCGTCGGCTCGTCCTACGGCACCTGGCAGGTGAACACATGCTCCGCCACCAGCGACCCGCTGTCCACCACGTGCGCGGGCGCCATCTACAACGACGTGTGGTACCGCTGGAACGCCACCAACACCGGCCCCGTCAACGTCAACACCTGCGGCAGCACGTTCGACACGGTTCTCCAGGTCTTCCAGGGCACGCAGCAGTCCTGCCCCACCCAGGCAAACCAGGCCATCGCCTGCAACGATGACTCCTTCGACACCTGCTCCGCCGGTGAGAGCACCGTCCGCTCCGACCTCACCTTTACCGCCACCGCGGGCCAGTCGTACCTCATCCGCCTCGGCGGCTACTGGACCACGGACTTCGGTCCCGCCCAGCTCACCATCGGCGCCGGCTCCTACTGCAACGACATCGACTTCAATAACGACGGCCTCTTCCCCGACACCCAGGACATCGACGACCTCCTGACGGTCTTCTCCGGCGGCGCGTGCAGCACCAACAACTGCGACCCCGTCGACTTCAACACCGACACGCTCTTCCCCGACACCCTGGACATCGACGCCTTCATCAGCGTCTTCTCCGGCGGCCCCTGCCTGCGGTAATCACAGCACCAATACCCCCTTTCAGCCCCGCGGTGCGACAGTGCCGCGGGGCTTTTTCTTTCACTCTCACGCAACAGACATATGCATGTGAAGCGCTAGCGCTCTCGGACCAGCGCGACGCATTAACCGGCGGCAATTCTCGCCCGTCATCCACACACAGCAGGAGCACGCCATGAACCGTCACGCATTCGCTCTCGCATCGCTCGCATGCATCGCAGGGGTTGCCCGCGCACAGCCCTGCCCTGTCATGACTCGTCTTCCCAGCTCTGTCCCGGAATCAACCGGCCACTTCGGAAGTTCAGTGGCCTTGGGCTTCGGCGGGCTGAGCAACCTCCCGATGCTCGCCGTCGGTGAGCCGGATATGGACTCTTCGGGCAACAACAACCGCGGTGGGTTCACCGTTTTTCACAAGAACGGCACGTGGACCGAGGCATTCGGTCTCGTCAACACAACGGGTCAGGACGGAGAACGCATGGGCGCCTCCATCGCTGTTGCCGATCCCTACCTCATCGTCGGTGCGCCCGGCTATGACGGCTCGAAAGGCCGCGCCCGCGTGTACAAGCGCCCAAGCAACTGGAACGGCTATCTCTCCGAGGAGACCATTACCTCGGATGTGGCCGGTGGAAATTCGGAGTTCGGGTCCAGTGTCGCCATCAGCGCCTACGGCGGCGGCTGGGCCATCGTCGGCGCACCGATGCATACAGGCGTTGGCTTCACAGAGGCCGGCGGGGTGTTCTACTTCACACGGGATGCCGCCGGCAACTGGAACCAGGTTGTCCAGCTCACGAGCAGCAGCTTTGACGACGGAGCGGCCTTTGACCATCGCGGCACGTCCGTCGCGATGAGCCAGACAACACCCTACTCGGTGTACGGCTCGCCCGACGCCGAACTCGCCAATCAATCCGCCAACCACGGCACCGTCGCCGTGATCCGCCGGCTCGACAACGGTCAGGTGCTGGTCGCGCCGGTGATCTTGAGCCCACCGTCCCCCGAGGCGGGCGAGCACTTCGGCGCGTCGGTGGCGTTGGAGGGCACACTGCTCGTGGTCGGCGCTCCCGACGAGGACCTTTCGTTCCAGGAGAGTGGCTTTCTGCTCCAAGCCACCGATAGCGGCGCGATTTACATCTTCCAGCGTGTCAACAACAACTGGGTATTCTCCGCCAAACTCCGCTCGCCCAGCCCTACGAGCAGCGCCGGCTTTGGCTCAAAGGTTTCCACGGATGGTGACCGGATCGTTGCGAGCGAGCCGGGCACCCACCGTGCTCACGTCTACCGCTCTTCCGGCGGAGTCTGGCAACACGAAGCTTCCGTCATCGATCCCGATTCTCCGTCGGCCGGCGCATTCGCGTCGTCCGTGGCCATTCGCGACACCGACGTCGCCGTCGGCGATCCAAACGACGACCCCTCCCCGCTGACAGACTCCGGTTCCGCGTACGCGGTGGAGGTGGCGTCGGGCATGGATGTGGGTGATGACTGCACCGAGCCGCTCTCGGTTTACAACGGCGACATCCCGGGCTGCACGTCTTTCGCCACCCCGAGCATCGGAGCGAACGTCACCACCTGCGGCACCGGCGGGTCTGGGCAGGGTAACGACGTGTGGTACCAGTTCACGCCCACCTGCACCGGCAACGCCATCTTCGATACGTTCGGATCCTCGTTTGACACGGTATTGAGCGTGCACTCGGCGTGCCCCAATCCGTTCGTCGCCACGACCATCACGTGCAACGATGATGCGAACTTCGCGCCACCCAACAACCGCGCGAGTCTTGTGACCTTCAGCTTCAACGCGGGCGAAGTCTACCTCATCCGCGTCAGCGGCTACAACCAGGCCCACGGCTCGTTCGTTCTACGTCACTCTGAGTACTACCCCGGCCATCCCAACGACACCTGCCAGACCGCGATGAACCTTGGCACGTCGACTGGTACGTGGAACTTCAACAACTGCGGCGCGACGACCGACTTTGGACTCCCCGCCCCGTGCCTGCTCGGCAACCTCCACGTGCCGTTCGATGACATCTGGTACCGCTGGACCGCACCGTCCACCGGGCCATTCAACGTGAACACGTGCGGCAGCAGCCTCGACACTAACCTCGTCCTGTACATGTCCACGCCGGTCTTTTCGTGCCCAGCGCCGGGCTCCCCCATCTTGGCATGCAGCAATGACTCCTACGACACCTGCACGCCCGGTCAGATGAGCGATGCCGGTGACATCACCTTCGACGCGGCGGCGGGGCAGTCTTACCTCATTCGCGTTGGGTGCTACTACAACCAGGGCGGGCCAGGCGTTCTCACGATCGGCCCCGGCTCCCACTGCAACGACATCGACTTCAACAACGACGGCCTCTTCCCCGACACCCAGGACATCGACGACCTCCTGAGCGTGTTCTCCGGCGGGCCCTGCCCCACCCCCAACTGCGACCCGGTCGACTTTAACACCGACGGCCTCTTCCCGGACACGCTTGACATCGAGGCCTTCCTGAGCGTGTTTTCTGGCGGGCCCTGCCTCCGCTGAATCGAACCTATCCCTTTTCCCCGAACGCCCCGGCGCGTGAAAACGCGCCGGGGCGGTTTCGTCCCAAGACACACGGCAACTCAGGTCAATGAAAAAAGCCTCCACCAGAGGCGAAGGCTTTTGTGCAAGTGGGCGGCACTGGACTCGAACCAGTGACCTCATCGATGTCAACGATGCGCGCTAGCCAACTGCGCCAGCCGCCCAGGATTCCTAAACGGGCAGAACCCGCGAGCCAAGTATACCCGGCGAATCGCGCATCGTCACTGTCGGGCCTCTCTCGTAACCTACTCGTCCGACCGACCACGCTTATACCAAGCAAGGACCACCCGAGAACACGCTTAGAAGCGAATCGATGTCAAGCGTGTCAGGGAAGAGCGTGTCGTTGTTAAAGTCCAGGTCTCCGCACTGCGGGTCGTTGGAGCAGGAACCGCCGGAAAACACACTCAGGAAGTCGTCAATATCGAGCGTGTCGGGGAACAGACCATCACCATTGAAGTCGATGGAATCACAGCCCGCGGGCGGGGTGTACGTGATCGTCATGGAAGGACGCTCCGCTGCCACGGAATACTCTCGTGAAGCAAAGCGGCGGGCAGCAGGCCCCTCTTCCACTGTTTCGTCACCGACAAGTATCAATCCGCCATTTGACCCTGGATTGTCAAGCCACCCCTGCGCGTCGGCAACGAGCGTGGGCGTGCTTGGGAATGTATACGACCCCGTGGTGGAGACAACACTCGAGGTGCTCGGGGACGAAACGAAGTCACCCCCCGGTGTCGTCCATGGCGTGTCGCGGTACACACGGAAAGTCCACGACGCGTCCCCGGGGGTAGCCTCCACCCCGAAGCCCCCCGGGTCGCCCGCGTCCGACGTTCCTTCGCCCCACGTGCCCAGCACGCGGTGCATCGTGAAGAGAAGGTTGTTCCCCAGTGCCGACCGGTTGCAGTTGAGCGTCACCGTCGCGCCGGTGATTGTTGCTCCCGCCGGAACGCTTGCCGCTACATCAAATCGGAGGAGAGTCCGACGGACATTGCCGGACGAGTTTTTCCCCGCGTAGAGCAGCGGGCCCACGCCGTTGGAGTACTCGTTGTCAAAGGACGGGGCGAATATGCAGGTATCCGCGGACGCGCCCAGCGACACGGTGTCGCCCGACGCCTGCACAACAGCGGTGCACATGGCGGCAGATGCAACGAGCAGACTCAGGTCACGACGGTGCATGGTCACAGCAAGCCTCCTTCTCGAAGCCCACACCAGCCCACACTCCACACATCGGCACCGGCCCCACCAAATCCGGACCGCCCCACTCTCAATGTTAGCAGGCACCACCCGCGAAAACACGCAGGAACGCCGCCACGTCGTCCGTGTCAGGGAAGAGACCGTCGTTGTTGAAGTCGATGCTGTCGCAGTTGCCCGTGGGGCACGCCGCGCCGCCAAACACCTCGATGAAGTCCGCAATGTCCTGCGTGTCGGGGAAGAGCGAGTCGTTATTGAAGTCGATGTCGTTGCACGCGGGCGGGGGCGTGAAGTTGATGGTGATTTTGGGACGGAAGGCCGCGTTCGGCTCTTCCCGCGTGGCGAACTTGCGTGCCGTCTGCACCGTCGTCTCGTTGCCGCGCATCGCCCACCCGAAGTTAGACGAAGGGTTGTCCAGCCAAGACTGCGCATCCGCAACCATTTGAGTGGTCGAACCCCACGAGTACGCCGTGCCAGATGCTCCCACATTCGTGGATGCGGATGACACGGCCGAAAGGTCACCGCCCGCGGCAGCCCAGGGCACCGCAACATCCGTCAGCGTGGCCTCGAAACGGTTGAACCACGTCGCATCCCCCGGCCCCGCGATATCGCCCCCTCCTCCGTTGGAATTGGAGATGCCCTCACCCCAATCGGCGAGCACCTTGTAGAGAGAACACGTGCGCGCTGTGGAATTCGGCGGCGAGTTCATGCACTGGAGCCGCACGGTTACCGAATTGATCGTGGAACCGGCGGGCACCATCGCCGCGATGTCAAACTTCATAAGGGCACGCCGGATAGTCCCGCCGCTGTTTCGGCCGCAGAACATGCCGGAACCCGACCCGCTGCTCAGGGGGTTATCCACCGCGGACTGGAAGAGCGTGTTGTCCCGAACCGTTGTGCCTGTCACCTGATCAGCCTGTGCGACCCCGCACAGAACGCTGGCAAGCACCATCCCAACCGCAGCATGCGAGCAACGCAGCATGGCCAACCTCCGAAAGTCCCGATCATTCCACTCTGGTCCAGGGGCGTTCGCCCCACACACATCCGCAAAGCCGTCGCCCGGGCGCTGACCCGGACGACGTGAGAGTTTCCGCACACACGTCAGACGCACGGAGCACCGCCGAACATCGCGAGGAAGTCGCTGATGTCGTCGGTATCGGGATAGATCGCGTCGCGGTTGAAGTCAATTGTGTCACACGACGCGGTCGGGCAGTCGGCGCCGCCGAACACAGCCAGGAACGCGTCGATATCCTGCGTGTCGGGTGTGAGCGTGTCGTTGTTGAAGTCGATGTCGCAGGACGGGGTGCTCGGCACCAGCATGGGCACCGCCACGCTATCGGGCTGGCCCGCAACGGGCTTGAAGATGGCAAACGTGGCAGTCCCGGACACGGGGGGGCGCGGCGAATCAAATCGGAAGGTGTAGGTCGTGCCAAACCGCAGCGCGTTGGCGTTGGGGTTCTGGGCAAAGGTCTGGGTCGAGTGCCACTCGATGCCCGTCCCGTCGCTCGAGCTTCCGGCCCTCAT
>CALLYM010000041.1 GCA_937858155.1 uncultured Phycisphaerales bacterium
GATGTTGAGGAAGCCGTGTTGCGGGGCGGTGACCCCCGACGCGTCGGGCAGCGGGTGCTCGCCGCGGATGGCGTGGTGGAGACCGCCGGTGAGCTTGACTGGCACGGCCATCGCGACGACACCGCTGAGGACCTCGGCGAGTTCGTTCTCGTCCGGCCACGGCCACGCGGGCGTCTCGCCGGTGCGGAACTTGACGAGGACCCGCGGGTCGAGCGGGCCGGCCTCGGCGATCGCGGTCGCGGCGTCGGTGAGGGCGAGGGCCTGCTCGAGGCCGCGGGGGAGTTCGAGGACGATCTGGGGGGCGTCGATTCCGGCGTTGCGCCAGTCGGCGCGCCAGCCGAGTTCGACGCCGCGCAGGTCGAGCCGGTCGTCGGTGACGGCCGTCTCCGCAGCCTCGCGGAGCGCGGTGAGGTCGCCGCCCGGGCGGGAGACGACGACGAGTCCGAGGGGCGTGTCCGCACCGGTGCCCGACCACAGTTGTGCGGCCGGCTCCACCATGTCCGGGGGCAGCAGGAGGGGGCCGACCAGATCGGCATACGGGCTGCGCCGCAGGCGACGGCAACGACACGCGAACCCGGGGGTCATGTGCATGAATCGCCACCGAGTGCGCCGGCACTCCCGCGGAGGGAGTCGCCCCGGCGTGCACCACAAGCACCCGTGAAAGCTGCCACGCCGGGGCATCGCCGGGGCTCCCTTCCCCGGGCTGAAACACCGCAAGGCGGTCCAGCACCAGGTCAATCTGCCGCCGCCCGCTCCGCAGGGGCTCCAGCACACGCCCGTCCGGCCCCACCAGCCCCACCTCCAACCCCATCGCCACCGCCCGGGTCGCGATGCCCGCGACAATGGCCACCACCCGCTCCACATCGTCCTCGCCCGCGCCGCGGCAGTCCAGCATCACCCACAGCCGCTGCCCCGGCGGCGTCGCAAACGTGCGGACGACCGGACGGTCCATCCGCGCAGAGGCCCGCCACGCGACCGACCGCAACGCGTCCCCGGGCTGATACTCGCGCAGCGAAAAAAACTCCATCCCCGCGCGCGAAGGCGTTAATGACCCCACCGCCACGCCCGCGCCCGCCCGCGTCCGCAGCAGCTCCTGCGGAACCTCCGCGGGCTGCGGCCGGATCAGCACCTTCTGCTCCATCGCAAAGGTCACGCTTTTGCGGATGATCCCGAACGGAAACGCGGTCGATGCACGCACCGGGCAGAACGTGACCTCGCCGCGCCGCACCGGCTGCACCACCACCTCGGCGATGGCCTCGCCGCGCGGGCGGACGTACGACGCGTCCGTCACCACCTGCGGCAGCCGCCCCGCCCAAGCCCCATCCACCGTCTTCCCCAGCCACGCACGCGCCGCCGACAGTTCTTCAATCGTGAGCGCAAACGCCGGCACCAGCCAGTTACGGCTCTGGATCACGTACCGCACGCGCAGAGGCTGCCCCACGGCCCCGACATCCGGCACCTCACGCCGGATGCGCAGGCCCATCAGCGGAGAGCCGCTGAGCACGCCCGAAACCAGCAGACCACCCACCCCCAGCCCGAAGAGCCAGAACAACAGGTTGTTCTGACCATTGATGGCCCCCAGAATCATCACCATGGTCGTCACGACATACGCCGCGCCGGCCGGGCTGAAGTGATAGCGCCGATTAAGAACACGGGCCCAGCGTGGTACGGCCGGGATCGGCCACGGGGGGATCACCCTGTACCGTACGTTCAGACCTTGAGGTCGGTTGGCGCAGGCAGATCTTTGATCGAGGACAACCCGAATGTGTCCAGGAACTGCTTGGTCGTCCCGTACAGCATCGGCCGCCCCAATTCCTCCGCCCGCCCGCGGATGGTGACCAGGCGCCGCTCGAGCAGGCTCTTGAGCACCTCGCCGCAGGAGACGCCGCGGATGGATTCCAGCTCCGCGCGGGTGATGGGCTGTTTGTACGCGATGATGGCAAGGCTCTCGACCGCGGCACGGGAGAGCTTGGTGTGCTGCCGGGCCTTGTGAAACTCCGCGACCGTGGCCGCGTACGCCGGCAGCGTCATCACCCGGTACCCGGCGGAAAGTTCTTCGATGCGGAACGCGCGGCTGCTGGCCTGGTACTGGTCGTTGAGTACGCCGATGGCATCAGCCACCGTCTTCGCGGCCCGGGCAACTTCCTTGCCCGAGATGTTCGCGGCATCCTCGCCCTCGGCGGGCTTGGGCAAGAGGCCCACGGCCTCGGCTATGCGCTGCGCGGGCAGGGCACGGTCGACACTGATAAGGAGGGCCTCGACGCGCGCAGTGAGGTCGGGCGGGAGTTCAACGGCAGGCGTTGCGGGCGCGCTGGGCGACGCCTCGCCTTTCATAGGAGACATCGGCACCGATTGCGCGGCGTCCGCCGCGGGGGTGGGGGTACGACCTCTGGACATCTTCCTCTCTCTCCGCCGGGACGAACCAGACTCCAGAACAGACAACGGTAGGCCCGGTGGCAGGGTGGCTGTTGACATGGGACAAGGGATATCGGAACATGGAGGGCGGCTTCTGCGAACTTCGCACCGCGTCCCCGCCGTAATCTGAAAAGACGACGCCAATCCTGACCCACGCGCCCCAACGCCGGTATCACCACGGGTGAAAAGCTCCACCGCCCAACGCGAGCACTTAGAGGCCATCGCCGAGATGGCCCCTCCCAAGCCCATCGCGGACGGCTGGACGGAAGGGAGCGGCCTCCCGCCCAACTTCATCCCCGAATGCCCCCGCTGTGGTTACGACCTCTCCGGCCAGGCCGGTGTGGCACGCGACCAATCCCCACGCCCACCAACCGGCACATGCAGCGAGTGCGGGCTGGAATTCGAGTGGCGGCTGGTGCTCAGCCCCGGCCTCGCGGGCTGGCTCTGGTTCATCGAGTCCGCCGGCAAACGCCTCACCCGCGCCTGTGTCACCACAACGTGGCGCGCACTGAATCCGATGGGCTTCTGGCGCGATGTCCGCCTCAAAACCCAGGTCGTCCCCTCACGCATCGCCCGCTGGGTAATCACCACGTTCGGCATCCTCATCTTCACATTGGCGGTGCTGGTCTTCGCGCAAGCCCTCGCGTTCGCGACCCTCGCAACGCGCACCGTCACCTGGTCTAGGCCGGTCACTCGCCCCTTGAACGGCAACTTCACTATGCCCACGCCCACCGGCCTCACCGGCGCCAATATCAGTGCGGTCCAGCTCAAATACGTCATCGACGTCGCAAAGCAGGACCTCGTGGCGACATGGAGTGGCAACCGCTGGATGCCACCCCGCGGCCCCGTCACACTTACCTGGGCGCTCGGCGCCACCCTCACCGCCCCGCTCATCGTCCTCGCCCTCCCACACACCCGTGCCCGCGCCAAAGTCCGCGGCGTGCACATCCTCCGCGCCTCCGCCTACAGCTTCTGCTGGCTCGCTGTGCTCTGCCTCTGGTCCGTCGCCCTGCGCACCGTCGAACTCGCCCTCACCATCCGCGACATCCTGAGCACGGCCAACCCCAACACCCTCGGCTGGAGCTTCACCATGCGCAGCCTCCCGTTCTCCGCAATGTCGGGCGGCTCAGCCATAGTCGCCGCGCTCATCATCGCGTTCTGGCTCACGATCTACTGGACCTACGCCCTCGCCCGCGGCTGGCGCATGCGGGAAAACGACAGCCTGCCTGCAATGTTCAGCATCATCGCCTGCTCCGTCCTGGGCGGCCTCGCGTTTATGTTCTGGATAGGCGAACTCCTGCCATAGGTGCGGAGCCACTCTCTCCTCAAAGCCGCGCTCCGCGTTCTCGACGTTTGCGGTGGGCCATTTACCCCCACGCAAAGACCACGCCATGGTGACTTCTTGCTCGCGGAGTCACCACATTGAGCTAGCCTCTTCGCCGAACTCCACGCAACTCGAGAACAGCGCAAGATGTGCTCACATCAACAATTGCCTATTGCAACGAAGTTACAACTGCATCATATTCGTAACATTAAGTAACATTCCACAGAACCTGCAACCAATCCCGTGCGTCACATACTTGGGCGTCTGCGCCGCAGGTATGCGCACCGCGACGCCTTAGGAGAAATTCGGTGGCCACCATCCTGTCGCGTCCCAGCAAGGCCGCAATCCGCAACGCATCAACCACAATCGCCAAAGCCAAGGAAGTTGCCCGCCCCATCATTGCGAAGCCCGACGCACTCCGGACGCCGCACGACCTCGACGAGCTGTGCCGTACCGCCGACGCGCTTGAAGCGCATGTGCGCGACTTCGCTCCCCAAACTGCAATCGGCTCGAGTCTGCGCACCATGCGCGCAGTACTTCTGATGGAGGCTGGAGAGGTCGAACACAGCCTCCGGTACGCTGGAGAGTGCATCTCCCAGGGGCTGCTGCCCGGGCAGGCAGGCCAGCTCCAGTCGCTTGCGCACCACGCCTCCATGAAGGAGGTCGAAGCCATGCTTCGCCGTACGAAAGACGCCCACTGCCCGCTCCCGGATAGAGTGGCGCTTGAGGCGGGCGCGATGCGAAAGCTCCGCACGATCGCGCTCCAGTCCGACGCTGACGCCCGCGAACACAACGAACCGCACGTCCTCGTCAGCTACTGGCGCCTGGTATCGCGCATCATGCAGGACAAGCTGCTACACGACGCCGAACAGGAATGCGGCGAAGATGTCGACGTCCACCGCAGCCGAGGGCTGCTCTCCCGGGAGATCCGGGAATTGCTCACCACTTTCCCGGACGCGATCGACACCGCGTCCGACGTTGAACTCCGCTTCCACGTCGCCAACTACAACGAGTTCAGCCGTCTGGTCCCCGAGGGCTATTCGGACGTGCGAGTCGCGCTCAGTGCCCGCGCGGACGCCGCCCGACAACTCAGCAATCAGCTCTTCCTTGGAGAAGTACCACAAGTCGCTGCGATTGGCGAACACTCCGACACGAGCACCACAACGCAGGCCAATAGCTTCTGGAAGGCTGTGGGCACCCAACTGGCCGTTAAGTGCGTCGGCGGGATCATCGGCCTCGGCGTGCTGGGCTGGCTGGTCTGGCTTGGCTTCGGCGGGGCCGACCTCCTCCCGTTGCTCAAGGCCGTCCTTGGCACGGCGCTAGGCAACGCACACGCCTTCGCAAGAACGGCCGCCGACCTTTCTGCATGCCTCGACGGACACACTGGCGGCATCTAGCAATCACCCCAGACCCTCGCGGCCGGCGCGGCGCATTGTGCGCCGCGCCGGCTGTCGCATGGACTCTATACCATGCCGCATGCTCGACCCCATCTCCGCCTCCATCCGACGCGAACTTGCCTCCGCTGACCCCGCCATCGCGGCACTCCTCCAGAAGGAGTCTGACCGCCAGGCCACGACCATCGAGCTCATCGCCAGCGAGAACCACGTCTCCCCGGCCGTCATGCACGCGATGGGCACGTGCCTCACCAACAAGTACGCAGAGGGCTACCCCGGCGCCCGCTACTACGGCGGCTGCGTCCACCACGACGAGCTCGAACGCCTCGCCCAGCAGCGCGCGTGTCAGCTGTTCAACTGCAAGTTCGCCAACGTCCAGCCCCACAGCGGCGCGACCGCCAACCAGGCCCTCTTCTTCGCCTACCTCCAGCCCGGCGACGTCTTCGCCAGCCTCGTCCTCGCCGACGGTGGCCACCTCACCCACGGCCTGAAGGTCAACATGTCCGGCAAGTGGTTCAGCCCCGTCCACTACCCGCTCGTCTACGACGCAGCAAGCCCCAACCACGAACGCATCGACTACGACGCCGCCGAGCGCGTCTGCCTCGAGGCCAAGCAGCAGCACGGCGACAAGTTCAAGCTCATCATGTGCGGCTACTCCGCCTACCCGCGCGTCATCGACTTCGCCCGCTTCCGCGCAATCGCCGACAAGTGCGGCGTCATGCTCCACGCCGACATCGCCCACATCGCCGGCCTCGTCGCCGCGGGCGTCCACCCCAGCCCGTTCCCCCACTGCCACGTCGTCACGACCACTACCCACAAGACCCTGAGAGGGCCCAGAGGCGGCCTCTTCCTCACCAACGACGAAGAACTCGCGAAGAAGTACGACCGCTCGCTCTTCCCCGGCATCCAGGGCGGCCCCCTCATGCACATCATCATGGCCAAGGCCGTCGCCTTCGGCGAAGCCTTGAAACCCGAGTTCAAAACCTACTCCCAGCAGGTCGTGAAGAACGCCCAGGCCCTCGCCGGCGCACTCACGCAGAAGGGCTTCCGCATCACCAGCGGCGGCACCGACAACCACCTCATGCTCGTAGACCTCCGCGGCAAGTCCGCCGACCTCATCGGCGCCGACGCCGAGAAGTGGCTCGAACAGTCCGGCATCATCTGCAACAAGAACGGCGTCCCCCAAGACCCACGCCCACCCAAGCAAACCAGCGGCATCCGCCTCGGCTCCCCCGCCGCCACCACGCGCGGCTTCAAGGAAGACCAGATGCGCACCGTCGCATCCTTCATCGACCGCACCCTCTCCGCCGGCCTCAAGGGCCCCGAAGCCCTCGCGACCGAGTGCGAAAAGGTCCGCGCCGAAGTCCGGGCCCTCTGCGACAAGTTCCCGCTCCCCTGACCCCTTTGTTGCAATGCACGCGTTGATGATGTAGCTTCTGTCGCCGCCACTCCCGCGCCAGCCCAAGAAGCACCCCGCTCGCGCGATCAATCGCGCAGCCGCTCGACCTCGTCGACGACCGTGCGTCGGACACGGACACGCCCATCCTGTGTCTGCAGTTCCGTCTCGCGTGTCTCGTGACGCACATGCACAGGAGGCTGGCGTGCCGCGGGCACGTCGACGGGCGTGCGGACGGCCTTGATGATCTCGCCGAAAAAGGCCCCGAGGTTGTACGCCAGCGACCGGTCCGGGTTGGGGCCGGGTTCGGAGGGACGGGGGCGATCGTTGTGCCGCTGCGGGCGTTCCACGCGGGGATTCTTGGCGTGTGGAGCGGGGGATGTCCGACGTACAAGGCACGCCAACAATGGCCGGTATTCCCTGGAGACTCCCATGCATACGAGCGCATTCGTCCGGTTCGCCGCAATCACCGCCTTTGGGAGCCTGGTGCCCGCGTTGTGGGCGGCGGACGCCGTCCAGCAGGACGATTGGCGCGACACGTGGCGTGAGACCCGCAACGCGACCATCGACCGAAACCCGCGCCTCGCCTACGACCCCACCAGCCTCCTGGTGAAGTTCCGCGACACTGCCGACAAAGAGTGCACTGCCGCCGCCAAAGCCGCAGCGGGCGTGGTCGCAGACCCCATCGAGACGTGGAAGATTGTGCCGGGTGTCGAGCACCTCGCAGTCGAGCGGGGCGTGCGCGTGGAGGAGGCCATCAAGACCCTCTCGGCCTCCGCCTGCGTGGAGTATGCCGAGCCCGACTTCATCGGCCATGTGGACGTCAACCCCAACGACCCTTCGTTCGGGAACCTCTGGGGCATGAACAACACCGGGCAGACCGTCAACGGCGACCCGGGGATCGCGAACGCCGACATCGACGCGAACCTGGCCTGGGATATCACGACCGGCGGCAACGTCGTGGTCGCCGTGTGCGACACCGGCATCCGGCGCACGCACGTGGACTTGGCCCCCAACATCTGGACCAACCCGGGCGAGATCGCGGGCAACGGCGTCGACGACGACGGCAACGGCCGCGTGGACGACACCTGGGGCTGGAACTTCTGGAGCAACAACAACAACCCGACGGACGACTACGGGCACGGCACCCACGTCGCGGGCACGATCGGCGCCCGCGGCAACAACGGCACCGGCATCGCGGGCGTGTGCTGGAACGTCAAGCTCGCGTCCCTCCGCATCGCGAGCGCGGGCGGGAGCATTTCCATCACCGGCGCGGTCTCCGCTGTGGACTACTGCCGCACCAAGAACATCAAGCTCTCCAACCACTCGTGGGGCGGCCCGGGGTACAGCAACACCATGTACGCCGCCATCAGCAACGCCCGCGGCATGGGGCACATCCTCTGCGCCGCAGCGGGCAATGACGGCCGGAGCAACGAAGGTTCTCCCCATTACCCCTCCTCGTACAACCTGGACAACATCATCGCCGTCGCGGCCACCACCAACAACGACACGCTCGCCTCGTACAGCAACTACGGGGTGACATCGGTGGACCTCGGCGCTCCGGGCTCGACCGTCCTTTCCACCTACCGCACCAACGATACCTCGTTCGCGTACATGACGGGCACCAGCATGGCCACACCCCACGTGACCGGCGTGTGCGCCCTGGTCATGGCGCGGTACCCTGCGTGGACGTACACGCAGGTCCGTTCGCGGGTGCTGACCTCCGGGAAGTCGCTCCCGTCGCTGTCGGGCAAGTGCGTGACAGGCCGGTGTGTCAACGCACGCAACGCCGTGCAGTAACTTTGATACTCCCCGTGCATCTGACCCGGGCCCGGGCAGGGTTGCCCGGGTTGGTTCTGTCTTTGCGCTCTGGAACGGCCCGCTGACCTCGGCTCCTGCCATTCCCTTCTCCGGCACCAAGCGCGCTTCGCTCGGCGTGGTGGCGCTGCATCTGCTCGGGGTCGCGATGGTGCAGGCCGTGTCGCAGGCCGTGATTGTCATTCTCCCGATGATCGTGCGGAAGCAGTTTGGGGCGACCGAAATCCAGACCACACTCATCACCGCGCCTCCCACGATCATGTTCGTGCTGTCGATCTTCTGGAACGACCTCTTTACGCGGGTCGGCGGCGTGAAGTGTTTCATCGCGTTCTGGCTGCTGGCGTGCCTGCCCATGACGGCGCTGTTCTTCGCGAAGGGCGCGGGTGCGTACTGGTGGGTGCTTGTGCCGCACCTGGTGGCGTGCGCGGGCGGCGCGGGCTGGCCGCCGTTGTCGGGCTCGCTGCTCAAGAGCTTCTACGCGCCGGACATGCGGGGCCGGGCGTACAGCGTGGTATGGGGCGGGTCGATGATCGCGAGCGCGGTGATGGGCTACTTCCTCGGCCAGGCCCTCACGAAGAACCCGGAGTCCTTCCGCACGATCATCCCCCTCGCGTGCGTGCTGCAGCTTGCGGGCGTGGTCCTGCTGCTGGTGCTCGCGCGGTTCACAGGGCACCTGCCGGACCTTGCCCCCTCGCCGGAGGCGGCCCACCGCCCGTGGTCGTTCCGAGCGGCCCTTGACCCGATCCTGCACATGACAAGCGTGCTCAAGGCCGATCCTGTCTTTGCGCGGTATGAGGGCGCGTACATGACGTATGGAATCGGCTGGATGGTGGGTTACGCCTTGCTGCCGCTCATCGCGACCGAGCGCCTGGGCCTCAAGTACGACGAGTACGCGCTGGCGACGCAGGTGGCCTACCTGCTCGCCCTGGTCCTTTCCATCTACCCCGCCGCGGTCATCATGGACCGCTGGGGGGCTTTGCGGGCGACGGGCTTGTCGTTCTTCCTGCTCGCGCTCTACCCCATTGGCCTCGCGTTGGCGTGGGACAAGCAGAGCCTGCTCGTGGTGAGCGCGGTGTACGGCGTCGCGCACTCGGGCGCGAGCGTGGGGTGGATGCTGGGCCCGGTGTCCCTCGCACCCACGCCCGACCGTGTGCCCACGTACGTGGCCATCCACGCGACACTCGTGGGAGTACGGGGAGCCCTGTTCCAGTTCCTGGGGGTAGGGATGTACCTGCTGTGCGCCAAGGTGCTGCATCTTCCCCTCGCGGTTGCGTTCGGCGTTCCACTGGCGCTCGCGGGCGGTGCGTACGTGTGGGCTGGGTGGCAGATGTCCACGCTGCGCCGGGTCATGGAGGCGAGGAAGCCCGGCAGCGAGCTCTAGCGGCATCGACCAAGACTGCGATCGCTGACAGGCCGCACGCGCCGTTGAACACCGCGCCGGCGATGACGACGAGGTAGGTTGCGCCGGCGTTCTGACGCGCCACAAACCAGCAGGCGATGTCGATGAGGAGCCCCGCGCCCATGCAGGCGGTGAGCACGCCCGACACGCCGCGCGGCAGGCGGGTGAGGAACAGCAGCACGGCGAGCACAAGCGCGAGGGTCGCGAGGCTGAGGGAGTGGGCGTGGGCGCTCGCAACGAGGACTTTCAGGCTTCCGGGCTGGATGTCCTTGCTGAAGGCGATGGGCTTTATGTCGTCCCAGTAGTCGAGCGGGACGGACTTGGCGATGGGGTTCTTGTCGGCGTGCTTGCGGCTGTGGCACTCGAGGCATGAGCGGGACATGACTTCGCTTGGGGCCTTGTCGCCCAGGTCGAGGTTGTCGTAGTTCTCGCTGAGTTTGTCGCTGGAGAGCCACTTGAGCAGCGCCTCGCGGTCCGTCGCGGACAGCATCTCCGGGTGGCCACGGGTAAGGGCCTCGCGCAGGGGCGAGGGGGCATTCACGCCGTGGTACGCGCCCTTGAGGTCGTTCATGGTGAGGCCGGGCGTTTCGTCGCGGTTCTCGTAGTGGTCGTGCAGGTGCCAGGCGGAGACGCAGAGACCGCCCAGCACGACCAGCATGAGGCACGCGATACCGAGGCGTGCGAGCCCGGGCAGGTCGCACAGTCGGGGCCAGTTGGTCGCGGGATCGGCGGCGAGTCTGTTCATCCCAGCATGTCCTTGTCGATCGCGACTTCCTTCTTCTCACGCAGCGACTGGTTCGCGAGGATGCCCAGGACCGTGGCGCGGTGCCCGTCCTCGGCGGTGGCGAGCTGCTTGGCACCGTTCGCCACGGTCTGTACGAATGCCTCGAGCGCGTAGTAGAGCGATGTCTGCGGCATGCCCACGCCCTCCTTCAGTTTGCCCTGCTCGGCGAGCTTGGTCGCGTTCGCGATGAGCGTGATGCCCTCGTCGTTGTGGAACTGCTGGCGGTTGGCGTAGACCTCCCACCCTTGCGTGGGCGCGTCGGCCTCCTTGAACATCCAACCGTGGGACCACGCGAGCTTGATCGCGGCGTTGCTGCCGTGGAAGAGCTCGTGCTTGCCCTGGTAGGAGTTGGCGAGCGTGGCCTCGTAGTTGGCGGCGCGGCCGTCGGCCCAGACCAGTTGGGTGCTGATCGTGTCGGCGACGGTGCGGTCGTCCTTGTGGAAGAAGATGCCGCCGACGGTGCGGATGGTTGCAGGGTACTGGTCGCGGTACCAGCAGAACACGTCGAACTGGTGGGTGCCCCACTCTCCCGGCAGGCCGGTGCTGACGGCCTCGTCCAGGCGCCAGTTGAGGGCCTTCTCGCGGCTTGCGTCGCTCGCGGGGACGCGCCAGCTGGTCTTCTGGTGGAACTGGCCCCGCATGGAGATGAGGTCGCGGACGCTGTCGGAGCGGAAGAACGTGCGGGCGAGTTTGTAGATGGGGTTGCAGCGGCCCTCAAGGCCGGGCTGGAAGGTGGACTTGGCCGCTTTGGCCGCGGCGAGGATGGCCTTGCTGTCGTCGATGGTGTGGGCGAGGGGGGCTTCGCAGTACACGTGCTTGCCTGCGGCCAGCAGGTCCACCGCGATCTGCTTGTGCAGGTGCGTCGGCGTGGCGATGATGACGGCGGTGGTGTCGGTTGCCTTCGCGATGAGGTCGGTGTGGGTGGCGTAAGAGGCTGCGCCCTGGACGCGTTTGGCGCCGCTGTCGAGGCGGGTCGGGTCGTTGTCGCAGACGGCGGTGATCTTGACACCCTCCATCTTCTGGAGTTCGGCGATGATCGCGCGGCCCTGGCGGCCCAGGCCGATGACAGCAATGTTCAGCGGCGCAGCGAGCGACGCGGCCGCTGCGAAGGCGGGCAGGATCGCGACGGCGCTGAGAGCGCCCGCGGTCTGAACAAGGAAGTCGCGGCGGCCGAACGAAGACTCGGGGGCTGGAGTGGTCATGAAGGCTCCTCGGGTGGGAGCGAGAAAGTAGGAGGGGGAGTGGGAGCCGGCATTCGGCGTTCGTGATTCGGCATTCTGGATTCGGGCTTAGGCGTCGGGGACGGGGAGCGGGGTGTGGATGGTGGGCTTGGTGCGGGAGTAGATGGGGAGCTTGATCGCGGAGGGGGCGGAGGGAAGGGCGGAGGGGCGCGGAGGATGAGCGGGTGAAGGGATGGATGGGGTGTGGAGGGTTGTGGTGGGACAAGAGGGCGCGGTGGGCCGGGGGCTTGCGGCGCTCGTCACGGGCGGGATGTCTGTACCGCGGGTCGAGTGCGTGGTGACGAGCGCGGTGGGTGGCTGAGGGGAGGAAGAAGGTGAAGAAGCGGTAGCCCCCTCCGCCGCGGAGGACCGCGGCACCTCCCCCATGGGGGAGGTTGGGGCGAGAGCGCGGATGGGCTTTGGTGTGTAGTGGCTGATGCGGAAGAGGAGGTGGGCCGCGCGGCGGGCGCTGGTGCGCTGCTTTTCTCGGAGGGTGTGGGTGTCGAGTTTGCTTTCGTCCAGCGGCGTGTTGCGGCTGGTGG
>CALLYM010000042.1 GCA_937858155.1 uncultured Phycisphaerales bacterium
CGGCCCGAGCGGCGCAGGAAGCGTGAACGCTCGCAGCGTGCCAACGGGCCGCGACCACGCAGAGCCGTTCCACGTCGCCACCGTATTGGTCTCGGCGGCGACGACCCCTCCACCAATCGCGTTGATCAAAGACGTAACCCCCGACGTGCTGCCGGGCACAAGTTGCCATTGGCCGGCTACAAAGCGAGCGATTCCGGTAAGCGGCGCATCAAACGTACCGCCCGCCCAGATCTCGCCGTTGGGGCGGACAAGCAAGCAGTTGACTGCGCTCGTGCCGGTGCTCCGCGGCAGCCCAGCCCCCATGACCTGCCAACCGCTGCCCGTCCACATCGCGACATCGGGCGCCGCGATGCCTCCCGCGTGCGTGAATCGACCGCCCACGACGAGCGACCCGTCGGTCTTGAACGCCAGCGCGGACACCGCTGCGGTGAAGTTTGGGTTCGATGAGGTGATGCCAGTCCCCAGCGGTACCCAAGATACGCCATTCCACTTCGCAACGTGGTTGAGTGTTCCAGTGCTCGCGGTAAAGCTCCCACCCGCGTGCAGTTCGCCCGACGGGCTCACAGCGAGGGTGGTGACCGCGCCGTTGAGACCCGGGGTGTACGCGGACCAGGCGGCCCCGTTCCAGCGAGCGATGTACTGCGCGGGAACGCCTCCCGCGGCGCTGAAGGTGCCCCCCGTGATGAGGTCGCCGCTGGGCACTTGCGCAAGGGCGTTCACGCCGCCGCCGGTGATCCCGCCTCCCAACGCCAGCCATCCCGAGGGCGTGCGGAGCACGATGCCGTTGGCCGGCGTGCCGAAAGCATGGTCAAAGTAGCCTGCGTAGGCCGTGTCACCACCGGCAAGCGGAAGCATGGCCCGGATTGGTCCGTTGAAGGCCGGTCCCAGCGCCGTGAACTCGGTGCCCGTCCATACGCCAACGCCGCAGAGCATCTGCGTGTTGCCGCTGGCGATGAGCACAGTACCGCAGAAAGCAACAGTCCCGTCGGGGAGCTGCGTGATGGCTCGGGCCTCGGTGCCAAAGCCTGCACCGCCGAACCGGCGCAGCACGCCGGCGCCGTCCAGATACGCGGCCATCGCGCGGGCGCCCACGTGCAGCGTGCCGTTGGAGTGCTCCTTGAGTGCGTAGATGGGACCGGTGACGCCCGTCTCGATGCTCGTGAACGCATCCGTCCACGCGCTGCCCGTCCATCGCTTCAGCATCCACGAGAAGTTCGTTGGGTGCCCTCCCGCCGCGAGGATGTCGCCGTTCGCGCGCGTGGTGAGCGCAAAGACCGGAGTCGTCGACCCCGCGGGGGGGACGCCCGCTCCCATCGCGCTCCAAGCGGTTCCGTTCCAGCGTGCCACCTTATCCGCCGACACCGACCCCGCGGCCTGGAACGCGCCGCCCGCGATGACATCGCCGTTCCCGGCAATGGTGAGCGCGTAGACGGTACCGTCCATGCCCAACCCCATCGCCGACCACGCCGATCCATTCCACGAGGCAATGCGGCTCGCGGGAACCGATCCTGCTTGGCTGAAGTCGCCCGCCGCAATCACTTGCCCGCCGGGCGTGAGGGCCAGTGCGCGCACACCGCCGTTCACGCCGCCGCCGAAGGCCGACCAATCCGTTCCGTCGAACCTCGCGATGTTGGACGCCGGGTTGCCGCCCGCGGCGGTGAAGACGCCGCCCGCGAGCAGCGCGCCGTCGGGCAGAACCACGAGGGACCACACCGTTCCATTGAACCCAGTTCCCAGCGCTCTCCAATGGCTCCCGTCCCAGCCGGCGACGCCCGTGCCCGCGGCGCCGTCCCATGTCGCGAAGCTGCCCGCGACCACCAGCGACGGCGCGAGCGGACCGACGCCGTCGGCGTCCCACAAAGCACTGCTGTAGATGCTTCCGTTGATGCCCGGCGGCGACTCGCTCGGCAGCCACTGTGGGTCGCACGGGATCGATTGCGCGTGCGCCGGGCGAAGCACCTCTGGCATCATGCACAAGGCGGCCGTGAGAACGAACGGAATGAGTTTGGCCATCGAGTTTCCTTTGCGCAAGCACGGCCCACTCATTCAGCATATTGGGTTTGTCAATGGGCCAGGTTGCACTGCAAACCGCTGTTTTCATCGCGCATTGTGCACACGCTGGTCCGTTGCACCGAGAGTCTGGCCTCGCTCGCGTACTTTCTTACAAACACGCCCCGCCGGAGAACACTGAAAGCAGCGAGCCAATGTCGGTTGTGTCCGGGAACAATGAGTCGTTGTTGAAGTCGATGTCAGAGTTGCAGGGCGGGTCGGTGGGGGACTGGCCGGAGCAGACGCCGCCAGCGAAGACGTTGAGGAAGTCGGTAATGTCCTGGGTATCGGGGAAGAGGGAGTCGTGGTTGAAGTCGATGGTGTCGCACGCGGGGCAGCCTGCCGGGGTATCAAAGCGGGCAACAATCGCTGACACCTGGGAGCCCGCGGTCCCGAATAAGCCGCCAGCGAGAAGACCTCCGTCGGGCAGGGCTGTGAGGGTGTTCACGCTGTTGTTCGTGCCCGAGCCGACGGGGGACCATGCATTGCCGTTCCAGCGGGCGAGCCGGGCGGCCGGCAGACCGCCGGCGGTCGTGAACGCGCCGCCGGCGACAATATCGCCGTCGGTGGAGCGCGTCAGGGCGAGCACCTGGGAGTTGACGCCCGCGCCGAGTGCGTGCCAGTTGCTGCCGTCCCAGCCAGCGATATTGTCGGCAGTTACTCCACCCATGCGGTTGAATCCGCCGGCCGCGACCAGTTCTCCATTCCGATCGATCGTCAGCGCGAACACAAAGCCGACGCTGGCGCCGGTATGCACCTGGAGTGCCCCGGTGCCCAACGGCGCCCACGCCGAGCCGCTCCATCGGGTAACGCTGTTCACGATGACACCGCTCGCCTCCGAGAAGTAGCCGGCCGCGACAAGGTCTCCCGACGGCAGCACCGCGAGCGCGTTCACAGTGCCATCAATACCGTTCCCGAGTGGCGTCCACGCCGAGCCGTTCCACCGCGCGATGTTGCGGACTGGTCCTGCGGCGACGGAGCCGAACGTGCCGCCGGCGACGAGGTCGCCGTTGGGCATGACGGTCATCGCGCTGATGTTGGTTTCCGAGAGCGCCTCGGGGAGTGACGGGTACGGCGACCAAGCCGTGCCATTCCACCGCGCGACGTGGCGCGCCTGGACCGCGCCGGCGTAGGCGAACCTGCCGGCGACGGCGATGTCACCGCTCTGCAGCTCAACGATCGACCGGATGCACGTCGATGAGATGCCTGACACTCCACCGCCCAGTGCCTCCCAGCTACCGCCGTTCCAGTGCGCGATGTTCGGGGCTGCAACGCCGTTCAGATTCGAGAACACGCCCCCGATGAGGAGCTCGCCGCCGGTGGTCCGCTGCGCGGCATACGTGACAGGGAAACCGGTGGAGCTGGACCAGCCGGAGGCGAGGGCGTGCCAGTTCGTCCCGTCCCAGCGCGCAGCGTGATGCGCGTTGACGCTGCCGCCTATGAGGAAGTTTCCACCGACGTACAGATCGCCGCCGTTCTCCACATATGCCAGTGCGAGTGAGCTGGTGCTGCCGGTGGGGCCAGATGGGTTGAACGCGTACTGCCAAGCGCTCCCGTCCCACCGCCGGATGCTGGCCGCGCCCGCCACGGTGCGCGCGGCGGCAAGGATGTCGCCGTTTGCGCGGACAAAGACGGTCCGGATACCGACGGACGAACTTGTGCCCAATCCCGGCCCCATGGCCGACCACGAAGAGCCGTTCCAGCGTGCCACGTTGAGCATCGGTACACCGTTGATATCGGCGAAGGCGCCGCCGGCGATCAGATCGCCGTTGGGGAGCGTGGCGAGCGACCAGACTTCGCCACTGCCGGTCGTCGCAAGGGAAGACCATGCCGCGCCGTCCCAGCGGGCGACGCGCACGGTGGACAGGGGCATCCCCGACATGATGAACGAACCGCCGGCGACCACGGACCCGTTGGGCAATTGCGCGAGCGCGTGGACGCTGTTGTTCCCCGTTCCGAGCCCGCTCCCCATCGCCTGCCATGCGCCGTTCCGCCAGAGGGCGACCTGGTTTGCCGGGGTGCCGCCGGCGTTTGAGAATTGGCCGCATGCCACAACATCGCCGCCGCTCGTGGTGAGCAGGTCTTCGACGAAGCCGTTGGTGCCGCTGCCCAGCGGCGTCCACACCTGCCCATCCCACCGCGCGAGGTATGACGCGGCATTGCCGCCAGCCGTGGTGAAGTGGCCGCCGGCGAGCAACGCGCCGTCCGGTGCGATGGCGAGGGTGAGGATGGTGCCGTTGGTGCCGGTGCCGAGCGGTTCCCAGGCGCCGGTTGATGGGGTGTACGCGGCGATGTTGCCCGCGGCCACCGTGCCGATGGATGAAAAGCCGCCGCCCATGACCACTTTCACCGGCTGTGGCCCCGGGCCATCGGCGTCCCAGGCAACTGCGCAAATAACGGGGTTGTCGGGGCCCGAGACCCCTTCCCCCGGGAGCCATTGAAGATCACACGTCTGCGCGTGAAGGCACGGGGTAGTGACACCAAGTGCCACAATGATGAGCAGCTGCACGCGGTGAATAAAGGACATAATCCCTCGCAATCGGACGCCCCCCAGCCACGAGGGTTTACCGCCGCCGGGTGCCGCCGGTTGCACGGGTTCGCGAGCTTTTTTCCAACAAAGCCGGCGCCTACTTGCGGGGGCCGACCGCTCCAGTCAGGAGTTGATCACTCGCCCTTCGCTGGCGAGCGCCGCCTCGTGCACGCTCTCGTGCATGGTGGGGTGTGCGTGGACGGTCGCGATGAGTTCCTCGGTCGTCGCTTCGACGCGCTTGGCGAGGGAGAACTCGGCGATCAGTTCCGTTGCGGCCTCGCCCATGATGTGTGCGCCCAGGATTTCGCCGCGGGGGAGGCCGCGGAGGATCTTGCACATGCCGTCCGTCGCGCGCACCGCGATGGCCTTGCCCAGCGCGCTGTTGTTGAACACGCCGACCTCGTAGTCCTTGCCCTTGACCTTGCCCATGGCCTTGAGTTCACGCTCGGTGTAGCCGACGCTCGCGACCTGGGGGTGGCAGTAGGTGCATCCGGGGATGATGCCGTAGGGGACAGAGTGCGGCTCGTGCTTGAGTTTGCCGTCGCGCCACGCGATGCGCTCGACGCAGCAGATGCCTTCTTCGCTGGCGACGTGCGCGAGCCAGGGTGGACCAATGACATCGCCGATGGCGAAAATGCCGGGGATGCTCGTCTTGTAGTCGCAGTGCTGCTCTTCCTTCTTGGTCGCGTCGTAGTCGGTCTTGATGTGGTCGCGGAAGGTCTCGAGGGGGAGCGTGGCGTCGAAGAGGCCGTCGTAGCGGCCCTTGACTCCGATGGCGAGGAGGACCTTGTCGGCCTCGATGGTTTCCTTCCTGGACTGGTCCGCGCTCATCTTGCCGTCGGGGCCGGCGGCCATGGGGGCAACCGTCACCTTGACGCCGCTGCCGGTTTTCTCGATGTTGACCACACCGGTGTTGGTGCGGATCTCCATCCCGTGCTTCTTGTAGAGTTTCTCCATCGCGGTGCAGATGTCGTCGTCCTCGACAGGGAGGATGCGGGGCATCATCTCGATGACCGTGACCTTGGTGCCCATGGTGTGGTAGAAGTAGCCGAACTCCATGCCGATGGCGCCCGCGCCAACGACGATGAGGCTCTTGGGCTGCTGCTTGTTGAACATCGCCTCGCGCGCGCCCCAGATCTTGTCGCTGTCGAACTTGGCGAAGGGGAGGTCGCGCGCGACGGAACCAGTTGCTATCACGATGTTGGTGGCGGTGATGATTTCCTTCGCCGCACCCACGGTCACCGGGCTGTCGGTGCGGGTGTCCTGGATGGTGGAGTCGTGGATGGCGATCTTGCAGACGTCGCCCGCCGCAGTTTTCGCGGACTTGCGGCCCGAGAGAATCTTCGCATTGCCCTTGATGAACTCGATCTTGTTCTTCTTCATCAGGAACTCAACGCCCTTGTTGAGTTTGCTCGCCACATCGCGCGAGCGCCCAATGGTCTTGTCCCAATCGATACCCACCTCTCCCGTGAGCTTGAGGCCCCAAGCCTCCTTCTCCTTCAGCTTCTCGACGAGTTCGGCGTTGGCGAGCAGGGCCTTGCTCGGGATGCAGCCCCAGTTCAGGCACACTCCGCCCAGCTTGTCGCGCTCGACGACCGCCGTCTTGTAGCCCAGTTGTGCGGCGCGGATCGCAGCAACATAACCGCCGGGCCCGCCACCGATCACAACGACGTCGAAGTGCCGATCTGCCACGGGGAATTCCTTCCTGAAAACGGCGTCAAGACGCCGGTGCGTTGGATGCTCTGGGGGACAAAAGGGGGCCACTATAGAAGGAGGGCGGGGCCCGGGGACAGGGCGAGCCGCAAGGGTTTGAGGGCGCAGGGGTTGCGCGACAGAATCGCCTGGGCGACCGGAACGGTTCTCATATTGGCTTGCACCAAGCGGCCTGGTTGGGGTAGGGTGCGCTCATGAAGCGAGAACTCTGGTGCGGCGTTACCTCGATAAGCGTGTGCGCGGGAGCCTTCGCGCAGGCACCGGCAGGACCGGGTACACGATGCGATGTCCCCTCCATAAACCCTCCCCCAGGGTGCGCGCTGCCCGTGTTCGACCCCGCTTCGTGGAGCACCTTCACGCCGCGCAACGGACCGACATTCCAGATCATCATCGACGACCCGTTCAATCAACTCACCGCATTCGCGCCGGCCATTCAGAGCAACCTCGGCGCGGCATGTGCCCGCTGGGCCCAGGTGATCGACGCGCCGGCCGGACCGGTCGTCATCACCATCCTTGTGCGCGTGGATAACGCCAACCCGCGTGCCTCAGGCCACAGCGAGGCGTCCGCGTACGTGGGCACGTTCGACGGTGTGAACACGTACGAGCTTGGCGCGGCGTACGAGGCACGCACGGGGATCGATCCCAACGGCGCAATGCAGGATGCGATCATCACGCTGAACACCGCGTACACAAGCAGCGAACTCTGGTTTGACCCAAACCCTGCCGCACGCACCGCGCCTGTCCCGTCCAACCGGACCGATGCTGTGTCGGTGTTCCTCCACGAACTCGGGCACGTGTTCATGTTCAACGGGTGGCGGGACGGCCTGAACGGGCAGTTACCCTCCAACTACCAGTCGCCTTTCGACCGGTTCAGCGGGTTCGACGGGGACTTCTGGTTTTCCGGATCGACGTCCCAAGGCTTGTACGGCGGGGGAGTCCCGCTCACATTCGGGAGCGCAAAGCACCTGGGCAACCAGCCGCCGAGGCCTGGGAGCGACCTCATCCCAGACCTCATGAACGGCGTGGCGCTCTATCGCGGGCAGCGGTACGACATTTCCACGCTCGACCTGGCGGTGGGTCTGGACTGCGGTGTGACGGTAGTCGGAGGCGGGAGCGGGGGGTGCGACACGGTTGACTTCAATAACGACGGGCTGTTCCCCGACACAGCCGACATCGACGACTTCCTTTCAGTCTTCAGCGGGGGCGTGTGCAGCAACGACCCAAACTGCAACGACATCGACTTCAACAACGACACGCTCTTCCCGGACACACTGGATATCGATGCGCTGCTGAGCGTTTTCAGCGGCGGGGCGTGCCTTGAGTGACATACGCGGGTCTTACGCGGGCGGTGCCTCGGCAGGGTCGGCGCGCATGAAGAGGGCGTCGCCCTTGGCGATCATCTTGCCTGGCTTCAGTGCGTGAGGGCCGCCGAACGTGCAGAGGTCTTGCAACGTCGCACCCGCGGCCGGCGTGCAGTTCCAGAGTTTCTGGAGCGCGGCCATTTTGTCGGGCATCGCGGGGGAGAGCAGGATGGAGGCGATGCGGAGAGCCTCGGCGCACTGATAAAGGATCGCTTCCAACGCCTTTCGCTGATTGCCGCTCGCGTCTGCGTCCATCGTCTTGGCGATACTGAAAGGTCGAGTCGCAGCAATGAAACCATCGACTTGACGCACGATCGCCGAACCCCCCGCCACGACTGCAGCCACATTGCAGGTGGCTACCGCACTCTCGGCATCGCGCAAGGCGTCACCAATAATCTTCGGCCATGCGAACTGGTCCGATGATGTGGGCGTGAATGCCGCCCAACCATTGAGCCCGTGCGACTGCGGTACGGCACCCTCAAAGTACTTCTCGATCATGTTCGCCACACGACTCGCACAGTTGCCGATGCCGTTCGCCAGATCGGCGTTGTACACCTCCACGAACTTGCCGTGCGAAAAGTCCGCGTCCGTCGCGTGCAGCGGGCCTTGGGTGAGCAGGTACCACCGCACCGCATCGAGCGAGTACTTCGCCGCGTAGGCCTGGAGCTGCTCGATCTCGATGAAGTTCTTGAGGCTCTTGCTCATCTTCTTGCCCTCGCGCACCCAGTAGGCGTGCGAGTAGATGGTGGTGGGCAGGCCGACGAACGAGAAACGCCCTCCATGCACAGGCGGGACGCCTGTGCCACCCATACCGCCGGAATCATGCAGCGCCATGAGCATCGCGGGCCAGATGACGGCATGGAACCACAGAATGTCCTTGGCGATGAAGTGGACGCAGGTGGCTGCGGGTGGCACAGGCGTCCCGCCTGTGCTCGGCGCAGGCCAGAACCTGCGGCGTTCGTCGTTGTCCACCACGCTCAGGTAGTTGAACAGCGCGTCGAACCAGACCCAGATGCGATGACCCTCATCGCCGGGGACGCGGATGCCGAACTGGGTTGCGGGATCGCTGGTCACCGGACGGCTGAGAGGTACGTCCTGCAGCCCGTCTCGCAGGCGGCCGAGCACCTCGTTTCGGCGCGCCTCGGGCTGCACGAAGTCCGGGCGTTGCTTGAAGTGCGCGTCGAGCCTCTGCTGGTACTTGCTGAGGCGGAAGAAGTAGCATTCTTCTTTGCGCCGCACAAGGGGCTTGCCGGTGACGGCGCTCTTGAACTCCTGTTCCTTCGCCACCGTCTCGGTGACATACTCCTCCTGGTTCTCGTCGTACCACCCCTCGTACGAACCCTTGTAGATGTCGCCTGTCTTCAGGAGCGCGCTCACGTACTCCGTCACGCGCGTCTTGTGACGGTCCTGGGTGGTGCGGATGAAGTCGTCGTTGCTGGCGTTGATGAACGCGAAAGCCTTGCGGAACTCCTCGGCGTTCTTGTCCGCCCATTGGATGGCGGTCATGCCGTGCTGCTGGGCGCTGGTCACCACCTTGTCGGCGTGCTCGTCGGT
>CALLYM010000043.1 GCA_937858155.1 uncultured Phycisphaerales bacterium
GCGCGAGCTCGACCGCCTCGTGCAGGCCGCAGGCACGCCCAGCTCCGGCGTCGACCCCTCCGCGGCCGAAGCCGCGCGCATCGCGTTGGCCCAGGCCTCGCAATCGCGGGACCGCGCATCGGTGCTGCTCGAATCACTGAAGACCGTGACGCGCCTGGACGCCACCCGCGTGGCGGACGCCCTCAAGGCCGGCAGTGCAGCGCTGGTGCTGGCGCCGCAGGGCAAGGGCGTCGTGGCGATCGACCCGCCCAGCGTGCTGCCCAGCGCCGCCTGGCTGGACGCCGCGCAGGCCAGCAACAACGACCTGCGCCGACGCGTCGAGGACATCCTCGCCACGTCCATCGCGAGCCTCGCCAGCCCCGTGCGCCCCGTGCTCGTCATCATGCACGCCGAGCAGCGGCCCATGCTGTTCGAGGCCGGCTGGACCGATGCGCTGCGCGAACGCCTGGCCCTGCGGGGCGTGGACTGTGTCGAGTGGTGCGTGAACAGCGCGCCCGCCCCGGACCTTGCAGGGTTGCAGGACGCCGCGAACAGGCCGAAGGTGTACCTCACGCTCGCGACCAATGACGCCGCTGCCGCCCCCGCGCAGGGCGCGCTGACGGGCGCCCAGCGGGCCTCGAAACTCGCGGAAGAAGCGTCCCGCCTCCTCGACGCGGGACAGCCGATGATCGTGAGCCTGGCGCCGTCGATGCTCCCCACCTACGGCGAAAAAGACCCCATGGCGAAGGTGCTCGAGAAGTACGGCCTGGACGCGCAGACTGGCAAGCCGCTGTTGACCGAAGTCATGACCCCGCGCGGCCGCACCGCCGAAACCGACCGCATCGTGCAGGGCACAATCCCTGGCGACAGCGCCCACCCGCTGGCGGGTGCGGTGCGGGGCGTACCGACATACCTGACGTGGGCGGTGCCCATCGAGAAGACCGATGCGAACGGCTGGAACGCGTGGCCCATCCTGACGGTGCCGGTCTCTGCCGCGAACCCGCCGACAACCTGGGGCGAGTCCGAGTGGCAACGGTTCCGCAGCGTGCGGCGTGAGGAACGTTCGCTGATGCCGGACGCACCGGCGTTCTCGCCCGGCCGCGACAGCGCGGCGCCGGCAAGGCCGATCACCGGCGCCGATGGCTGGGTCGTAGTGGCGGCGGCCGAGGGCAAACCAATGGCGGAAGGCCCCGGCTCCTCGCGCGTGGTCGTCGTTGGCTCCAACGACTGGTTCATCGACCAGGTCACGCAGCAGGGCACGGTGGTGGACGGGCGTCCGACCTTCCAGAATCCAGGCAACTTCGAGCTGCTGGAGAACGCGATCCTGTGGCTCACGCACGAGGACGAGCTCATCGCCCAGAGCGCGACGGCGCGGGCCACGCCGATCGTCAGGCCGATCCCCGATGGTCCTCTCCGGACTCTCCGCATCGCCGTCATCGCCGGGCTGCCCGCGCTGGTGCTGGTGACAGGCGGCCTGCTCCGCGCGATGCGGCGGTGAGCGGCTAGGCCGGCCAACCGGCCCGCAGAAACCTGCCATTCTGCTGGATGAGTTCGCCGTCGGCGTGCACGCTGCCTCCTGCGCGGAGATCGCCCACCATGTCCCAGTGCAGGCCGGACTCGTTGGTGTTGCCGGTCTGCGGGTAGCCCGCGCCGAGGGCGAGGTGGAACGTGCCGCCGATCTTCTCGTCAAAGAAAGTGCTTCGCGTGTAGCGCGTGAGGGCGTAGTTGGTGCCCAGGGCGATCTCGCCGACGGTGCGGGAGCCGGCGTCCATGTCCAGCATGCGGTGCAGGAAGTTCTCGTTCGTGCGGGCGCTCGCGTCGGTCACGCGCCCATCCTTGAACTGCAGCCGCACACCTTCCACCAGCGTGCCGCCGTAAGACGCGTAGCCGAAGCACGCGACGCCATCGACACTGCGCGGGCCGGAGTCGAGTTCGCCGTCGGGGAAGTTCTCGCCCCCCGCGCGGCTCAGCCACTTGTGCCCGGAGATATCGGCGACCAGGTTCGTTGCGCCGCACGGGTACGGACCCTGTTCCTGCGCGGGCGATGCGAACCGCAGCTCGCGCCGCGCCTCCAGGTATTCCTTCATCCGGGCGTGCTGTTCGTCAAGTTGTCCCCACGCCGCGACAGGGTCGGGCAGGTGCAGGAACCCGGCGCGGGAGACCCAGTCTTCATGTTCCGCCAGGGTCATCCCCGCATCGCGTGCGGACGCTTCGCTTGGGAGTTGCGTGAGGCAGTAGCGCGTGCTGCCCTCCGCGAGCCTGCGGAGCGACATGGTGAGCAGCCCGCGCCGGGCGGCCTGGAGCATCGCGGCCCGGGCGGGGTCCGGCGCGCCGGCCAGACCAAGCTTGTAGCTCAGCACGATGAGCACGTCGCACCGCTCCAGGCGGTATTCCTCAAAGGGCGAGACGTGCTTCACCTGCTCGTCGGTCCCCATGCGCAGCAGCACGCGCTGGAGCGCCTCGGCCTTCACGTGGAAGCTGGGGTGCCCGCCTGCGCGCAGCACGCTCTCATACAGCGCCTCCACCGTGGGCAGCGCCGCGGGCTCGCCCACGATCGTCACGAGGTCGCCATGGCGCACTTTGGTGCAGTGACGCACGATCACTTCCGCGAGTTTGTTCCTGCGATCGTCCTGCACGCGGCATGATAGAGTGAGCCAACCGCCCGCCGTGCGCACGCGTAACGCACGCGGGGCGCCCGCCGAACAAGGGCTGATCGCCGAGGTCCCCATGCTGCAGCCCCCCGGTTCTCCGCCCGACCCGAGCCATCCCGATGCCATTGTCAACGCCCCGCCGACGCTGCCGGGGCGCGTGCCGGTTCAGTCCATGTGGCCGCAGATCGTGGGCATTACCAGCATTGTCTTAGGCGCTCTGGGTGTGCTGACGAACTGCTGGGGCGTGGTGTCGACGCTGCTGGCGTCCCGGTTCATGTCGATGGTCCCGCAGGGTGGCGCGAGCACAACCACGCAGACGGTGGACCCCGCGACCGGGTATGTCACCACGAACACCACCGTCACGATCAGCCCGGTGCAGGGCGTGCAGGGCGCGATCGCCAAGTGGCAGTACCTGCTCGCGGCGGGGGCGGCCCTCCAACTGCTCGCCGCGGCGCTGCTGATCTTCGCGGGCGTCGCGCTCCTGCGCAGGAAGAAGTCGGGGGTCTCGCTGCACTTTTCGTACGCGGTGGTGCGCACGCTGTCGGTCCTTGCGTACTGCGTGATCAACTTCCTGTACGTGCGCGACGTGCTCACCGGCCTGGCGAACAACCAGTCTTCCGCGGGAGGGCCCGCCGCCATGTCGGGCATGATGAACGCCTTCGGGTACATCGGCATCGTGCTCGGGCTTGTGTGGGGGCTCGCGTACCCAGCCTTCCTTGTCATCTGGTTCAACACCTCTTCTGTGCGGCGTGAGACCGCCACTTGGGGGTAGACTCTCCTTCCTTGCCCCCCGCTCGCCCGACTCGCCCCGCCCCCCGCTCATGCACTGCACGCGCTGCGCATACCCGCTGTGGAACATGGCCTCCCGCACCTGCCCGGAGTGCGGGACGCCCTTCAAGCCCAGTGAATTCACGTTCCTCGCGAACGCGGTGAAGTTCCAGTGCCCGCACTGCCGCCAGCAGTACTTTGGGACGAGCCAGACCGGACACCTGGAGCCGGCGGCGTTCACCTGCGTCACGTGCAACACGCCCGTCACGGAGGATGAGATGGTCATCGTCCCCGCCGACGGCGTGCGGGAGGACCTAGCCAAGGCGGCGGACATGCCCTGGACGCGGCGCGACACGGGGATGCTCGGCGCGTTCGCGAAGACGTGCGTCGCGTCCCTCTTCCGCCCCGGGCGTTTGGCAAAGGGGCTGGGACCGAACGCGGACGTCGGCGCGGCGTGGGCGTTTTTGTGGCGCGTGGCGGTCATCACGGGCCTGATAGGCGGCGCGGGCATGGCGGTGATGATGTCGCTCTTTGCGCTCATGCAATCCACCGCCGTGGGCGCGGGGCCCAGCGCGCCCAAGCTGGGCATGCCGACGCTGACGGCCGTCGGGATCGGGCTCTCGGCATACCCGGCGGTCATTCTGCTGGGCACGCTCCTGTGGTGCGTGGCGGCGCACGGGCTGCTGGTGGCGCAGGGCATCGGGCGGGGAAGGTTTGGCCGCACGTTCGAGTGCTTCGCGTTTGCGAGCGTACCGCTGGCGACGGCGAGCCTGGTGTCGCCGGTGCTGGGGAGCGTGGGCGCCAACGGGGCCTCGTTCCTGACGAATCCGGCGAACTACGCGTACCTGTTCGGCTCAGGAATCGTGCCGGGGCCGCAGGGCACGGCGTTTTCGACGATCGTGCCCTACCGGGAGCTGACGCCGTGGCGGGCGGTCCTTCCGATCGACAAGGACACTCTGCTCGTCGAGGACAGCATCACCAGTCATGCCTCTGGCTTCGGCCAGTGGTGGGAGACCACCTCAAAGCTGTGGGACAAGCACAAGACCAGCCAGAGCCAGCTGTCACTGCTGGGCAGCCTCAACTACCAAGGAAAGCTGACCAAGCAGCTCAACGGGTCCAAACACCGCGTGGTGTACACGAAGTCAGGCACGAAACTCGCCGCAGCTCGGATCGACACCCCGCGGCAAATAATCGACCACAAGCTCTATTGGCTCCCTGCCCGTGGCATCGATGAGGCGAGATATCTCGCCGGTATTCTCAACACACCGGCCCTAAACACGGCTGTCGCCGTATATCAGTCACGTGGCCTGTTCGGTGCCCGCGACTTCGACACGTACGTGTGGCGTCTGCCGATCCCCACATTCGACGTTGGCAACGAGCTGCACCAGCACATCGCAGACTTGAGCACCCAAGCTGAAGAAGTCGCTGCTGGCGTAGACCTTGGGAGCTTAGGTTTCCAGAAGGCGCGCAGCCTCGTACGCTCCGCACTCGACGATGCCGGGATCAACACCGCACTCGACGACGCCGTCCGCAGCTTGCTCACCATCGAAGATGAGTAGCGGCGCTGACTCTTCATCCGCAACCCGTTCAGAACACGTCAAGCTGCGACTACGTCGCCGGGGCTGGCGACCCTCGCTCACCTGCTCATTCCTCGGTTCGGGTCCTGCGGTTTCTGCGCGGCGCGGCGTACGCGGTCCTGGTGGCTCGGCTCGGCGGACTTCTTCTTGACCGGTGCCTTCGGGTTGATCGGGGCGACGCCGCGACGGGCGATCCTG
>CALLYM010000044.1 GCA_937858155.1 uncultured Phycisphaerales bacterium
TCGGGTGGAACCGGTCGCCGCGCTTCTCGGCGTACTCGCGCTCCTGGATAACGGTCATGATCTGCGCGTACGTCGACGGCCGGCCGATGCCTTTCTCTTCGAGCGCCTTGACAAGCGTTGCTTCGGAATATCGCGGCGGAGGCTCCGTAAAATGCTGATTCGGATGGAGATCGTTGAGCGTCAGCCGCTCGCCCTTCTCCAGCTTGGGCAGGTTCAGCTTTCGCTCGTCGTCCTCTTCGTCCTCCTCGTCCTTGCCCTCCTCGTACACCGCGAGGAAACCGTCGAACTTGAGCACCGAGCCGGTCGCGCGGAACAGGTACTTCTCGCCCGCCGTGATGTCGACCGTCGTCTGGTCGAGCAGCGCCGGCATCATCTGCGACGCGACGAACCGTTGCCAGATCAGCTTGTAGAGCGCGAGCTGCTCGCCGGTCAGGAATTGCGCCATCCGGTCGGGCGTTCGCTCGACGGCCGTCGGGCGGATCGCTTCGTGCGCGTCCTGCGCCCCCTTCTTTGATCGGTAGACGTTGGCCTTTGCGGGCAGGTACTCGCCGCCATACGTGCTCTGAACATACGTTCGAGCCTCGTCGAGCGCCGAATCGGCGACGCGTGTCGAGTCGGTTCGCATGTACGTGATCAGACCGACGGTGCCCTCCTCGCCGATCTCGACCCCCTCGTAGAGCTGCTGCGCAATGCGCATCGTCTTCTTGACGGGGTAGCGCAGTTTGCGCGCGGCCTCCTGCTGCAGCTTCGACGTGACGAACGCCGGCACCGGGTTGCGCTTCTTCTCCTTGGTGGTCAGCTCGGCGACCGTGTACTCGGCGCCGGCTAGTTCACCGAGGATTGCCTTTGCCTCGTCCTCGTTCCTGACGTGGACTTCGGTCTTCTTGAGGTCCTTGTCGAATCCCGACAACTTGACGGTGTTGTCCGCGATCTTCAGGAGCTTTGCGTCGAACGGGGGCGGGAGCTTGCCGGAGAGGTTCGCGACGATCGACCAGTACTCGGTCGACACGAATGCCTGGATCTCGCGCTCGCGCTCGACGACCAATCGCACCGCGACCGTGGAACCGCTGTTGCAAGGCCTCAGCAGTCATATCAAGGGAGCAATGGGGGGACTGCGGGCGGGGGAGGTCCGCGGCCGACACCGCCGGTGTACGACGTGGACGGCAAGCAGCTCACATTACCCGCGAACGCACGACCCTTTGATGAGCTGACTTCCGTGGATCCGCAGCCACGGCTCACGCTGGAATATCCGGGGTGCCCGGCGTCGTGCAGGCTGATCGATCTTTTCTGCCCGATCGGGCGGGGGCAGCGCGCATTGATTGTCAGCCCGCCCAAGGCGGGCAAGACGACGCTGCTCAAGGACATCGCGACGGCGTTGCTGCGGAACCATGCCGACATCGAGGTGGTGGTGCTGCTGGTGGACGAACGCCCGGAGGAGGTCACGGACTTCCGCAGGACGTTCACCGCGCCGCAGAGCGAGGCGATGGCGAGGGAAATGCTGGCGCGCGGGACAGAAGCGTTGAACGAGGCCGGTGTGGAGCCGCGGCAGGCGGGGGAAGTGGGGCAAGCGCCGGCGGCCAAACCGCGGGCGCGGGTGCTGGCATCTTCCAACGATCACGGCGTGGAGAAGCACATCGAGGTGGCGACGAGCACGATCTCGCGCTGCCGGGAGATGGTGCGTGCGGGCAAGCACGTGGTGGTGCTGATGGATTCGCTGACGCGCGTGGGGCGCGCGTTCAACCAGTCACGCCGGCACGCCAACAGCGGCCGGACGCTCTCGGGCGGGCTGGATTCTCGCGCGCTGGAGGTGCCGCGCCAGTTGTTCGGCTCGGCGCGCAACACCGAAGAAGCCGGGAGCCTGACGATCATCGCGTCGTGCCTCGTGGACACGGGCAGCCAGGCGGACCAGGTGATCTTCGAGGAGTTCAAGGGCAGCGGCAACATGGAGCTGATCCTGGACCGCAAGGTGAGCGAGCGCCGCCTGTTCCCGGCGATGAACCTCGCGGAGTCGGGCACGCGGAAGGAACACCTGCTGCTGAGTGATGCCGAGGTGAAGACGATGACAGCGCTGCGGCGCAGGCTCCTGGCCATGCCGCCGCACCAGCAGGTGGAGCAGTTGCTGGCGGCGTTGCAGAGATTTCCGACGAACGCGGCGCTGGTGGGGAGTGTGCAGTAGCGCGGACGCTGGGCGGGGGAACACACCTTACAATCGCGGCAACGCATGCGCATCTGCCTTGCATCCCGCGAGTTTGCGCCCTTCCAGGGGTGGGGGGCGGGCACGTACGCATCGCTCATGGCCCAGGCGCTCGCCGCGGCGGGGCATGAGGTGCATGTGCTCTTCGCGGACGGGGCGGATATCGAGAAGGCTGCGCAGCTCCGTCCCGGGGTGACATTCCACGCGGTGGACATGAGCGACTGCTGGGTGCGTCTGCCGGCGTACAGCGCCGAGCCGCAGCGGTACTCCTACGCCGCGTACCGAGCGCTCCTCGCGTTGCACGAGAAACACCAATTCGACTGCATCGAGTTTCCAGACTTCCTGGGCGAGGCGTACTTCGCGCTGCGCGGACGACGGACGCTCGGCCAGTTCGCGGGCGCGGTCATGCTGGTGCGGCTGCACATGACAGTGCGGCACATCCGCACTCTCAACCACGACGACTGGATCGACCTGGAGCGCGCGACCGTCGAGCACATGGAGCACTGGTGCCTGCGTCACGCCGACGCGCTTGTGGCGCCGTGCCCCCAGATGAGCGAGCACATGAGGGCGTTCCTCGCGAGCGAAGGGGGCGTCATGCCGCCCATGCGCATCATCGAGAATCCTTTTTCGGCGCAACAGACCGCAGAACTGGGCGCGGGCGATGGGTCTCGTGTGCGTCAGGAGGGAGACGAACAGACGGTCGTGTTTGTCGGGCGCCTCGAGCGGCGCAAGGGCGTGCAGGTGATGGTCGACGCCGCGTTGGAACTGCTCCGCGACCCCGCGTGGTCGCGCACCACATTCCGTTTCGTCGGCGAGGACACGCTGACAGGCCCGCTGGGCACGCCGATGCGGGCGTGGATGGAGCGGCGCGTGCGGGACTCCGGCTTGCCCGCGGACGCGCAGTCGCGCATCCGGCTTGAGCCCCGCGTGGCGAGGAGCGCGCTGGGCGAGGTCTACCGGCACGCGACCTGCGCGTGCTTCCCGAGCCTGTGGGAGAACTTCCCCTACGCGTGCAGTGAGGCGATGGCCCTGGGCGTGCCGGTCATCGGCAGCGACAGCGGCGGCATGGCCCACATGATCGAGCACGGGCGGTCGGGCCTGCTGTGCGGTGGGAGCAGCGTGCCTTCGCTGGTGCACGCGATGAAGCAGATGCTGGGCGACCCGGCGCTGCGGGCGCGGTGCGCTGCGGAGGGGCCGGCCCGCATCGCGTCGTTGTGCGACCCGGCCCGCGTGGCGAGAGAGACCGAGTCGCTCGTGCGGGAACTGGCACAGCGTCGCGAGGATTCAGCGCGCTTGCGTGCGGAGGGTGGCGCGGTATCAAAGGGCGCTTCGGGCGGAGTTGCCACACCCGACGTGTCCGTGATCGTGCCGGTGTACAACCTGCACCAGCACCTGCCCGAGACGCTCGCGAGCCTTCAAGCGCAGACGCACTCAAACTGGGAGGCGGTCGTCGTGGACGATGGTTCGACCGACCCTGCGACGGGCGAGGCGTTGGACCAGCTTTCAGCATCCAACCAAGATGCGCGCGTCCGCGTGGTGCGCGCCCGCCACGGCGGGCTCAGCCACGCCCGCAATGTGGGCCTGCGAGCGGCACGGGGGAAGTACATCCTGCCCGTGGACGCAGACGACATGCTCACGCCCACTTTTCTTGAGCAGTGCCTGCGCGTCTACGCGACGCACGAGAACGTCGGGTTCGTCACAGCGTTCCTGCGCCACTTCCGCGAGTCGCCGGACAAGGCCGTCGCGGGCTGGGTGCCCTTCGGCGGCGACATGGATTGGATGGGCGTGATGAACGCCGCGTCGTGCTCAACGGCGATGATGCCCCGCGCGCTGCTGCACGAGATCGGCGGCTACGACGAGGACCTGCCGGCGTACGAGGATTGGGACATGCACGCGAGCATCTTGGAGCGCGGCTACCGGGGCGAGGTCATCCCCGAGTTCTCGATCCTGTACCGCCTTCGCCCGGGCAGCATCATGCACACGATCGACCCCAAGCGTCACCACCTGCTGCGGGCGAGGCTGCTGGCCAAGCACCCGACACTGGCCCGGAACCCCGGGCGGGCGATGCGCCTCATGCTGGGAGACTGCATCGACATCTACGCGCTCGGCAAACCCCTGCCCAAGCCCGACGAAGACCCGCGCGTGTTCCGCTTGGCACAGGAAATGCTACACCAGAACATCCGGTACAAGGCGGCGGACAAGCTTAACATCGCGCTGCGACGCATGGGGATCCATGGGGCGCTCAAGACGCTGGTGAAGCCGTAGCATCCTACAAGGCGGGAGAAGACCCGCGTTCGCCGTCGCCCTCCGCTCTCATTCACACTCACCACACTCCCCACACCCGAGGACCACCCATGCCCACCCGTGCGCTGCTCATGGAATTCATCGGCACGTTCTTCCTGGTCCTTACGATCGGGATGTGCGTAGTGCCGCCCAACGCCACCGGGTCGATGGCGCCCATCGCCATCGGCGCGGTCCTGATGGTCATGGTCTACGCGGGCGGGCATATCTCGGGGGCGCACTACAACCCCGCAGTCACCCTCGCGGCGGTCGTGAGGGGCGCCCATCCTGCGAACCAGGCCATCGGGTATGTCGCAGCGCAGGTCGCGGCCGGGTTTGCCGCGTCGCTGGTTGCGCTCTTCCTCAAGGGCAACCCCACGCCGTCGCCCATGTCCATCGACCTCTTCCCAGCACTTCTCGCGGAGTTTCTCTTCACCTTTGCGCTGGCATTCGTGGTGCTGAACGTCGCGACCGCGAAGGCGACGGCGAACAACGGCTACTTCGGGCTGGCGATCGCGTTCACCGTCGTCGCGGGCGCGTACGCAGTGGGCGGGATCTCGGGCGGGGCGTTCAACCCCGCCGTGGCGGTATCGCTGGCGATCATGAAGATCATCAAGTGGGCGGACATCTGGGTGCACCTTGTGGGCAGCCTGGGTGGAGGCGCGGCCGCGGGTGTGGCGTTCAAGATGATCGTGCACGAAAAGCCCGCGACGATCTGACGCAAGGCACGACCGCGTACGGACTTGGGCGTCGCCCGTGCAATCCGCAGCGAATTCGCCGTACGCTTGACCATGCCCACGATCGACCTGCGCGACATCATTTCGCTGACGGACTTCCAGCGCAATGCCAAGGACCACATCACGCGGTTGGCAAGGACGGGGAAGGCCCAGGTATTGACGGTGAACGGCAAGGCGTCCCTGGTGGTGCAGGACGCGGAAGCGTACCAGAAGTTGCTCGACCAGGCGGAGGCGGGGCGGAACAAGACACTGTCGATCGTGGGGGCGAGCGTGCCGCCCCCCGCGCCGACTGCACTGGCGTCGCGCGATGCGGGCAGGGGCGAAGCAAGCAAGACCGAGCCGCCCGTGGTGCATGTGATGCCGGCTGCGCGACCCGCACAACAGGTGGAGGGCAAGTCCGAGTCACGCGCGGATCAGGCATCCGCCATTGCGGCGGCGATGCAGGAACTCAGGAAGAGCATGGCGGGGGGCGGGAGGGGGAGGTAGGGCACAGCAAGGTGATGGCGCCGCGAGAGCAGGTTCAGTCGGAGGGAGGCCCCTGCGGAACAAACCTGCTCCGCCAGTGCTGCTCCATGGCGGCAATGCCAAAGACTTCGCCGCATTCTGGACAACGCACCACGTCTGGGTCGCCTGGAAGGTGAGCGTGTTTCGAAAGGTCATACGTGCAGTTGGGGCAGCAGAGGAAGTTCATGTCCTGCAACAACCCCCGTGAGTGATCTCTTGCAAGAGCCGAACCGCCGAACACCAGTAGCGGCACGATGCACATGGGCAACCCATATTCACCCGCACCGGGTATCAACGCGCACACCCCGATTACCGCGGCCAGGAGTACCAGGCCGGCGACGAACAGTCCCACGGAAATCCGCATCCAGGTTTTCACGCACATGAGACGGCTCCGCGCGAGAATCAATTGTACGAGCATGGTGTGAGCGCATCCCGCCGCGGTGTGCGTTGCTTTGCGCCACATTCATCCACACAGAGGGCCGAGAACAACCCACGGGAGCGACATGCCGCTAGTCAACGCCTTCCGGCGGCGGATCAAGGTAAACCTCTTCACACAGCCGCTGTCGAAGCGCGACGACCGCCCAGGTCCGTCCGCACTCTGGGCACGCAAGTGCTCCGGGGTCATTAACCGTGGGAATTTGTCCAGAAAGGTCATATCCGCACTTGAAGCACAGGCGGCCATCTGTTTCCAAGACTCGGCGGCGTGCTCGTGTGAACAGCAACATTGCCCATGCTCCTACCACGAAACTCGGAGCAACACAGGACAGCGACCTCCAGTCATGCCACTTGAGCACCTGGTCGGCAAACAGCCAACAAGGCAAAATCATGAAGGCCGCGACTGCGGACGCTCGCTTTGCATTTCGAATGTCGCGCATCACGTTCATGGCAACCTGTGACTGGTATCTCCTACTTCCACCACGCGGCACCACAGTTCACGACGATGATGTGCGTGGCTTTCAATTGCACCGGCTGGTAACTCAAAGCTCCATCGGCAAACGTGAATGTCGCCTCACGATAGCCAGCCCTCATTCGCCACCTTCGATGTTTGTGGGGAGCTTGAGGAACAATCGCTCCTTCCACTTGTCCCGCACCGCCTTCACGCCCCACAACTCGCCGCATTCGGGGCAGCGGACAGTGCCGGCATCGTCGCACAGGCGCCGTTGGCCCGAGAGGTCGTAGAAACACCGCAGACAACACAGGTAGTCCATCCGCTGCAATGCGGACTTCGCTCGACTCGTTCCAACGCATCCGGTTGTGAACATCGCGGCGGGGATTGTCATGATCCACCACCGTTGTCCCAGCCACCGCACGGTCAGATCGAGGTCAAACCTCGTCCGCAATCCTGCAATCGTGAAGATGAAAAATGTCAACAACAGGCTCGTCCAAACCAATACTTGGCTAGTCCGTAGCCAGCGTTCAGGTTGAGTGGTCCACTTCCTCATCGCAATCGCCTGTCGCAGTGTGCGGAGCCGCTCCCCTCCTACTTCTTCCACCACACGGCGCTCACGCCATCCACCACCGCATTGTCCTTGCCCACAAGATTCGTTGCATCGAACCGTGCCTTGCCACGGTTCACGACAACGATCACACGCGTCCCATTGAGTTGCCGCTCGAACGCAAACACATCGTTGTTGCCTGTGTCGATGTGCCGCGTCGCGCCAAGGCGCAGTACCGGGCCGATGTCCGGGTCCTGACGCAGCGTGAGCCACTTCTTGTAGTCGGCACGGACAGCCGGAATCGGCGCGTCGGCCGCATTCTCGGGCGGTCCGAACAACTTGTATTGGTCATCCCACTGCAGCGGCTTCCGGCACGTCGGGTCGTCGCTGCCCCACATGCCCCATTCATCGCCGTAGTAGATCATGGGCGAGCCGGTGTATGTGGCCTGGATGGCGATGCCCAGCAGGCTCAACCTGTAAATGTCCTCCGGTGGTTTCCCCGGTTTGTACGGCACATAGTCGCGCTCAGGTTTCACTGGTGGCTCCTGGCCACCGCCACTTCCACTCTTCTTCTCCGCGGTCTTCGCGTCCTCCGCGGTTGCCTTCTTTTTCTCCCTCGGTTTGTCATCCAGGTTCTGCTCCGCGCAGTCCCGGTCGTAGCCGCGCCCCGGGTTCCAGAGCATGTTGACGTACCGATCCGTGTCGTGGCTGGCGAAAAGGTTCTGGTGAATGAGCTGCGTGGCCGGGGCATCGCCATCAAACGCGGCCCGCAGTCGCTCGCTTAGTTGCGATGATGGGACAGGCTGCCCGTGCTCGTCCATGTTGCGGAGCCAGTCGAGCACCGGGTACGCAAACGGATAGTTCATCTGCGTGTCAAAGCCGCTCTCGGCGCCCAGCCCTTTCACCTTGCTCCAGATTTCAGCGATGATGATGGCGTCCGGGTTCAGGCCCTTGACGAGCGCCCGCCAATCGTGCCAGAACTCCGGGCCTATCTCGCCCGCGACATCGAGGCGCCAGCCGTCGATGCCGTCGCTGGGGTCGCCGTCGTTGTTGGGGTCCATCCAGCGCCGGGTGATGTCAAAGATGTGCTTCTTGACGCCCGCGTTGAGGTCGCCCTTTTCGATGGTCGCGTCCCAGTCGCGGCCGCCCTTGGTGCCCTTCACTTGGCGGAACTCCGGGAGGTAGCCGTTCTTGTTACCCGGCCAGCCGACCCACGACGCGAGGTTGCCCGAGGCGTCAAACTCGCACTGATACCACGACGCGTACGGGCTCTTCTTGCCGTTCTTCTTGATGTCCTGGAAAGCCCAGAACTCCAGGCCCGTGTGGTTGAAGCAACCGTCGATGACGACGCGGATGCCGCGCTCTTTGCACGCGGGGAGGAACGTCTTGATGAAGTAGGTGTCGGCGTCGGTCCAGACCCAGGTGGCGGGGTCGTCGGTCTCGGGATTGCCATCGGCGGCGGCGGGGGGCCGGTAATAGTCCGCGTTGATCGGCTGACTCTTGCCGGTGCCCCCGAGGGCCTCGTCGATGTGGCGATAGTCCGTCGCGTCGTACTTATGGAGGCTCTTTGCCTGGAAAATGGGGTTCAGGTAGATGGCGGTGATGCCCAGGTCTTTGAGATCGTCGAGTTTCTGCGTGAGGCCCTGGAGGTCGCCGCCGTAGCGGCGGTCGAAGATGACGTCGTAGAGCGATCCCGCCCGGTGGGGCTTGTACTTGGTCTTATCGATGCCGCGGCGGGCGAGCATGGCATCGAGTTCGCCGGGCTGGACGCTGTACCAGTTGCTGTTCCACCGCGCGAGGAAGACGCCAGACCCACTCGGGTCATTGGTGGTGTTGCCGTTGCGGAAGCGTTCGGGGAAGACCTGGTACCAGACAGCGCCCTTGGCCCAGTCGGGAGTTCTGACCTCCGTCGTGGGGGGCTGGGCTGGCGTAGGTGTCGGCTGCATGGCGCACGAAGGAAACGCGATACACGCCGACGCGAAGAGGGCGGGCAAGGAGCGGTGGTCCGGCATACCGGCAGTCTACAGCGCCTGCGCGAAGAGCGCCTTCATATCCGCCCAGCTCTGCTCGTCCGCCGCCTTGTCATACTTGACGCCGGGCAGGTGGAACGCGTCAGCCCCGGGGTTTGTGAAAGCGTGGACCGCGCCGGGGTAACGCTTTATGTCGTATCGCACGCCCGCGTCCTTCATCTGCCTTTCGAAGTTGGGGATCATGTCGGGCTGGACAAATGTGTCGGCGTCGCCGTGGCAGACGAGGACCCTGCCCTTGATGTTCGTGTTGTCGGCGGGGGCCTGCGTGGTGAGCGTGCTGGTGTGGAAGCAGACGATTGCGCGCAGCCCATCGCCGGCCGCGCCGCTGCGGGCCGCATCAAGCGCGACCGACCCGCCGAAGCAGTAGCCGATGGCAGCGAGACGATGGGTGTCCACGTGCGGGTCGCTGCGGAGGACGTTCAGCCCCGCGACAGAGCGAGTGCGCATCGCGCCGGGCGTTTTGTTGACCTCGCCCGCCCACTCGCCGGCCTGCTTGGGGTCGGTGGTCACCTTGCCCGCGCCGTACATGTCGAGCGCGAACGCGGTATAGCCCAACTCGGCCAGTTGCCTCGCGCGAGATGCGGAGTACTCGTTATTGCCCCACCATTCGTGGCACACCAGAACGCCCGGGCGCTTGCCCGCAGTCTCGTCCCACGCCATGACGCCGTGGAAGTCCTTGCCGTCGATCTGGTACGTGACGTCCTTCGTGCGGATATCGCGCGCCCTCATTCCGTGCGCGCACGAGGCCATCACGAGGAGAAGGGGGATGATCGCGAGGACGAGCGTGCGTGTCATGAGGTGCTCCTTTGCGAAGCATGGTAGCGAATGGCCGCGGCGGTGTTGGTTCACCACTCCCCGCCCAGCATCTTTTCGACGGCCCACGCCACACCATCCTCGTCGTTGCTCCTGGTGTGGCGCTTTGCCGCCTCACGCACGCCGGGCACGGCGTTGGCCATCGCGATACCCAGCCCGGCGTTCGCGATGATCTCCACGTCGTTCACCTCATCGCCGATGGCGGCGAGCGTGCGCGGGTCGATACCCCATTGACCCGCAAGGTGCGACACCGCGGCCCACTTGCTCGCGTGCGCATCAAACAACTCCATGATGTGCGCGGGCTCGCCCGGGCTCATGCTCTGCTGCACCTGTGCAGGTGCGACGGCGGGGATGCTGTGCAGCACGCCGCGCCCGGAGGCGTGGCTCTTGACTTTCGCGGAGACGTGCTGGAACGTGCTGGTGGGCGAGCACGCCCCCACACGCACAGTGTGGCCCGGGTGCTCGTCCTCTTCGATGGTCCGCGCGTAGCGCACGCGGAGGCGGTGCCGCTCAAACCACCAGTCGATCGCCGGGTGGACGCGGTAGCGCCGGCTGCCGTGGATGACGAGGTAGTCGTAGCCGACATCCGACGGGTCCTTGAGCAGCAGGGCCGGCTGCTGGTGCTCTAGGAGCGTGGCGACCGTGTCGCGGACGAGGGACTCTTCCATCGCGAAGCGGTGGAGGGTGCGCCCGGACATGGGGCACGCGATGATGGCCCCGCCCGCGACAACAACGGGCTCGTCCTGCGAGATGGTCGTCAGGACCGACCTGCACTCGGCCAGCCCGCGCCCGGTGCAGACGACCACGCGGATGCCGGCCGCGCGGGCACAGTGCACCGCGTCGATGTTGGCCTGCGAGACCGTGCCCTTGCTGGAGAGGAGCGTGCCGTCGAGGTCGATGGCGAGGATGGGGTAGGTGGGTGGCACTCCACAGCATAGAGGCCCGGGCCCAAGCCCGAGCGCAAAAGCATCTGTCTGGGCGGGCGTGCGCCGGGGCTTTGGGGTTACTTCGCCGCGTGCGCCACGCCGTTGTGCGTGGATTCGCCGTCCCCGCCCGCACCCTCCAGCGCCTGCACGCGGACGCGGGTCACTCTCGTCGGTTCCGCGGCGAGCACGGTGTAGTTTGCCTGCTCGTGCGCGAAGGTTTCGCCCTCGCCAGGGATGCGCCCCAGCGTGGCAGTGATGAACCCGCCCACCGTGTCGTACTCCTCGCTCACGGGGAGCTGCACCTGGATTTCCCGCAGCAGCGGGTTGACGTCCTCGATGTACGCACGGCCCTCGATCTCCGCGGTCCTCGCGGCGCCGTCCACCCGCACCTCGGCGGAGGATTCGTCGGGCTGCTCGTACTCGTCCTGGATGTCGCCGAAGACCTCCTCGATGATGTCCTCGATGGTCACCAGCCCGGCGGTGCCGCCGTACTCATCGGCGACCATCGCGATGTGCACGCGCTTGCCGATGAGTTCGGGCAGCAGTTCGCGGATGGTCTTGGTCTCGGGGAAGAAGAGCGCGGGGCGGAGCAGGCTGCGGAGGTCGAAGGTTTTGCCGCCCCGGCTGCCCTCACCCGCGAGCCACTTCATGAGGTCCTTCACGTAGAAGATGCCCACGATGTGGTCGATGTCGTCCTCGTACACCGGGATGCGCGAGTGCCCGATGCTGCGGATGGTCTTGGTGACCTCGCCCAGGTCGTTGGAGAGTTTCATCGCCTCGATCTCGGTGCGGGGCGTCATCACCTGCGCCACGGTGCGGTCGCGGAACTTCACCACCGCCTCGATCATGTCGCGCTCGGCCTCGTCGAACTTGCCCTCTTCCTTCGCGTCCTCCACAACGCTCAGCAGCTCGTCCTGGATCGTTTCCGTTTCATTGCGGTCCGGCCTGCCCGCCAGGCGCTTCACCGCCTCGTCGATGATCCGCACCAGCGGGCGGAAGGGGGCGCCCAGCATGTACGCCACGCGCAGCAGCGGCGACCACGTGTACACCGTCGCCTCGCCCGCGTGCTTCGCGACCGCGGTGGGAAGCACCGTGCTGAACACCCACAGCATCAGCGACGACACCGCGATGCCCAGCACCACCTCGATATACCAGTCGTTCACCAGGGCGGGGGGCGACGCGTCCGCGCCCGGGGCCTTGATAAGCCCGCGCATCCACATCACCACCGCCACCGTCACCAGGAGGTTGCACACCACCCGGGGCAGCGCCACCGCCGCGGCGTGACCATCCACGTCGTCCAGGATTTTGCTGACCCTGGCAAGCCCCCCCGCGCTCTTGCGGATGGTGGCGATCTCCTCCAGCGTGGTGCGGGAAAGGTCGCGCAGGGCCTGGGCCAGGCATGAGAGCACCGCGCCCAATCCCAGAGCGACAATCGCCACCGCAATCCACGCTTCGTTCGTCACGGGTTACAACCCTCCCCGTGCGATGACTTGCGCTGTCGGCAGATACACGCGGGCCCCACCGCCGTTCAGTTCCACATCCTTCGGCATCGAATTGTCCGTGCCGAAGCAACACTGCACGCTTCGACATGCAACCTCGTTGGGCCGCCACCACAAAGGCCCGCACTCCAGAGCGACGGGAACTGGCTGGGAATGAAAGGAGGTTTGTTCTGGGCGTAAACCGAAAACCCACAGGCCGTCCAACACCGTGCCGTCCTTGCGGATGGTGCGGTAGGGCACGGTGCTGGGGGCGATGCCCGTGAGGTCCCAGCGGCTCCTCCACGCGATTGGCTTGGTAGCGATCCTGTACCCGCCACCTTCAAATACCTCCACCGCCACCGGCACGCTCGTGACGTGCAGGGCCCGGTACAGCAAACCGAACAGGCACGCACCCACAAGCGAGCAAATCGCCGCCAAGCGGAACTTGGTGAACCACGGACTGAGTTGGACCGCCCTGTTCGTCAAATGGGAACCCCACCCAAAGACCAATCACCCGTCCCCCGGAGGCGCCACCCGATACACCGCACCCACCCCAATTGCTTCCAGCACGGCATCTTCCAGCCGGTGCATGGCCTGGAACTGCTCCTCGTCGTGGTCGTCCAGGCCCAAGCAATGCAGGACGCCGTGCACCACGTAGAGGAGTAACTCTCGCTCAAAAGGGTATCCGCGGGAGGTGGCCTGCCGACGGGCCTCGTCGAGGCAGACCATGATGTCAGTATCGATCGTGGTTGGAGTTGAATTTTGGTCCGGTAACAAAAATTTAGGACCGAGAACCACAGTTGCTTCGTAGGGATCACCCTCACGAAGATCGAACGTCAGCACATCCGTCGTCCCGGGCACGCCTGCGAACTCTTCGTGGGCCTGAGCCATTTCGGGGTCGCTCACCACGCGCACGCGAACCTGGCCCACGCAACGCAGGCGCTTCCCGGCGGCAAGTACCTGGGCCGCAAGCCATTGCGACTGCTGGTCACTCAGTTCCCGCGTTGCGTCCGTGATGTCCACCTGCAGGACGTCGGCCATGGGCGACTCTAGTCCGCGGGCAGAAGGACCCGCAGCGCGGCGGGCCGGGTTTCAAAGTCGAGACTGGTGGTTTGGCGGTGCCCGAGCTCGCCGTCGAACTGGTGGGGAAGGGGCTGGTCCGACGCCACCTGAACCGTCCGCCCCCGGGCAATGGTGCACTCTCGGTGGGACGTATGGACCCCGGCGAACGAGCGCAGCATCCAGAGGAGTGCGGCGGGGCCGGACTCGGCGGGGAAGAAGACCACATCCAGCAGGCCGTCATCGACCCTGGCGTCGCAGGCGGGGTTCATGCGGGCGCCGTAGTGGCGGCTGTTGGCGATGATGGCCATGCCCCGTTGCGCATCCACAATTCGGCGGCCGTCAACCTGGATGGTGAGGCGCGGTAACGCCGGATCGCGGACCTCTTCCCATGTGGGCCGGAGGTAGTGGAGGTGGGAGATGGCGCCGGTGCGCGTGGCGTGCAGTCGCCGGATGACGCCCGCGTCAGGCCCGATGCTGCACATGAGGGCGTATGGAGTGGGGGATGCATCACCGGGGGAAAACGCTTCCCCCAAGTCCACGAGTTGAGACCGGTTGGTGAGGATCGCGCGGAGGAGGCGCGCGGGGTCCGTGGCAGAGGCAAACTCTCGCGAGAAGAGGTTCTCCGTCCCCAGCGGAAGGTGGTACACGGGCACATCCGAGCCAGCGACAACCGGCAGGGAGTAATGAACAGTGCCATCACCGCCGGCGAGCACAAGAGCGTCAGCCTGTTTCAACGCTTGGCGGAAGCGGGTACGGAAGGCGGCGGGGTCTGCGCGGTCCACCGGGAGGAGTTGGGGCGAGACACCGTGACGCAGCAACTCATGCATGGCACGAGCGACGACTCGGGTCGCGTGGCCACGGCCGGAGTGGGCGTTGGAGATGATGAGGACGCGGGGCACGCGTGAAGTGTTGGGGCTGGTCAGAGGGTGCGTTGCAGGGCCTTCGTGTACACCTCTTCAAGCCGGCGCACCATCTCCTGGGCGCTGAACACCGTCCGGCACTCCTCACGCCCGCGGGCAGCAAGGGCGGCGCGCTCGGCAGGATGCTCCGCGCACCAGCGGATCGCGTCGCGTAGGGCGGCGATGTTCCCTGGCGGCACGAGGCGGCCGGTCTGCATGTCGCGGCACGCCTCCCCCGTCCCATCGACGTCGTACGCCACCGGGCACACGCCGCACAACAGCGCTTGAGGCACAGTGCGCGGCAGGCCCTCGCGGTAGCTGGGGTGGGCGAGCACGTCCATCGCGCGGATCATGGCGGGGATGCGCTCGGGCGGGACCAGGCCTGTCAGCAGCACCTGTGCGGCACTTTCCGCTCTCTGCTCTCCGACTTCTCTTACACCCAGACCCATTGACTGCGCCTTGTTCACCAGCCGATCTCTCCACCACCCGTCGCCCACCCAGAGAAGCCTCCAGTGGGGGTTGCGTTTCAGGTCTTCGGCAAGGGCGTCGAGCAGGTCGTCGTGGCCCTTGTGCTGGGCGAGGCGCGCGACGGTGCCGATGACAAAGTCGGAGTCGGAGAGGCCCAGCGCGGTGCGGACGCTCGCGCGGTCTTGGCCCGTCCCCAACGCGGTGTGCAGGAACGGTTCTACCTCCATGCCGCTGCGGACGGTGACGTACTGCGATGCGTCGCCGATGCCGCGCCGCAGAAACTCATTCGTCATGGCGTCGGCGACGCTGACGATGGCGTGACAGCGTCGCGCGGCGAATCGCTCGGCGAGGGTGTAGGCGTAGTTGGTAGCGCGCGTCTTCGCGCGTTGGATCGCACCGCCCTCCACGGGCATGAAGGGCGGCCCGTGGATGGTGTGCACCACGGTGCACCGGCGTGCATTCCCATCTTCCTTCCACGCAGCCCAGCGCCCCAGGATCCCCGCCTTGCTGCTGTGGGTGTGGACGATGTCGGGTTGGAGCTTTCGGATGAGCGGGCGGAGTTCGTGATGAAAGCACACGTGGTCCTTCACCGGGTGGACTTCGCGGACCATGTGGGGCAAGGTGTGCAGCGAGATCGGCCGCACACCGCCCACCTGTGCCGCGGCGATTCCCTGGCCCGCGAACGCATTACTGAGCGCACTCGACACCGCACCCACCGACGCGTTGAACTTCTCCACCCGCTGCAGGAGGCTCCCCTCAGGCCCATAAATGGGCCCGAACGCCAGGTGCACTTCGTGCCCGGCCCTGGCCTGCCCCTCGCAGGAAAGCACGGTGTTCTCCTGCGAGCCTCCAAGGATGAGACGTGTGCTGATATGGAGGATTCTCACGCGGGATTATTCCCAGCAGTGTCCAGCCTCTTCGTGCCACACTCCGGGCACACGCCGGTCGTGTTGCCGCGAAGGCTGTATCCACACTCGCGGCACACATCGCGTCCGCGCCGTGTTCGTGCAAGGACGAATAGACCAATGCCAATACACGCAATCGCCGGCAGGATCAGCTGGAACGATCGGACCTCCTCGGACATTACGCCAACTGACGACGACGAGAAGTATCCCCATGTGATCCGCATCGAACCGAGGGGCATGACGACCAGCCCGTTCGGAAGCTTGGTTTGAAGCGACCCCCACCAGCTTGTCCCGTCGGGCCAGACTGTGAGCGATGTCCCCACGACAAGCGTGCCGTCTGCCAGCATGACAACCCGGGCACGGCCACCACGGGCCCACGTCCATCCGACACAGAACCACTGAGTAGCCACATAGGACGCGAGAAATAACAGGCCGATCCACACCAGCACAGACCCTGCTCGGCGTGGCACAAGCAGGCGTCTCACGCGCCAACTCCGAGTGAGTCGTACCTGATCCACTCCAAGCACAACCCCCTCCCCGGCAGCGTCGGCCCCGCCGCGCGGCGATCCTTGCCTGTGATGATCCCGGGGATCGCGTCGGCGTCCATGCGTCCAAGCCCCACCTCCACCAGCGTGCCGCTGATGATGCGGACCATGTTGTAGAGGAACCCGCTCCCTGTGATATCAATCCTGACGCGCTGCGAGAGAGGCTCGGGCGCAAGCCCGAGCACGGCGCGCGGGGCCGCCCAGGCCTGTGCTTGGGCATCCACCGGCACCGCTCTCACGCCACACGCAAACACCGTGCGCACTGTGGTCAGCCTTCCATGGTTCGCCGCGGCGAAGGCGACAAAGTCGTGCGTGCCCACAAGGTGGCTGGCGGCCCGCTGCATCGCTGCCACGTCCAGCGGCTCATGGACGCAGTGCACGTACTGCCGATCCCACATGGTGCGCTCGCGCGAGTTGTGGATGGTGTACGAGTACGCCTTGCTGGTGGCATGGCGCACGGGGTCAAAGTCCTCGGGCACGACTTCTGCCTCGAGCACCACGACATCCTCCGGCAGCTTGCCGTTCATGGCCCGCACAAGGCGGTCAAGCCCTCGAGAGATGGGCCAGCCTGTGCGCTCTTCGTCGGTTCCGTCCCCGCACGTGAACGCCGCGACCTGCCCGCGCGCGTGGACGCCCGAGTCGGTGCGGCTGGCGCCGTCCAGGTTCACGCGCTCGCGCGTCACCATCCGCGCTGCCCGCTCAACGACGTGCTGCACCGTGCGCAGCGCCACGCGTGGGCCCACTTCCCCCTCGCGCTGGTCCAGGTGCTCCGCCACCATATCGACCGGCACCGGCGGCGGCACCCGGGTGTGCGACGAAGGCGTGTGGATGGGGTCGCGGACGGTTGAGGCGACCGGGGCAGCGGCATCATCCACGAGCGATTGGCCGCTCTGCACCAGGTTGCCCAGCAGCGGTTCCTGCTTCTGCCAGCCGCAGAAGTGGGTGCCGTCGTAGGCGATGGTGAGCTTGTAGCGTGGCACGGCGTGTGAGTGGCACGTCAGTCAGCGTGCCGCAAGCGCGCGTTCGGGCGGATGAGGAATCGCAGCGGCGGCGGGCGTCGAGCGTTTCGGGGCGGGGAGGAGGGTGTCGACGTAAACGGTTCTCGCCGCCACCGCCCTCGCCGCCTTCCAGCCACGCCAGAAAACATCCGCGGTTTTCTTTAGCCGCTCACGGACCTTGATCTCGCGCCGGTAATAGCCGTCCGGCGTCACTTCGTAATGGACTTTGCCGCGGAACCAGCCCGTGGGCCATCCGGTGGGAACGATGGCGATGTCGGCGGTGGGGCCGGCGATAAAGGCTCGCCAGAATGCTTTGACGGCGTCGCGTTTTTTTCGTTCGAAGCGGTGGCGGTGCTTCCAGTACTTGTCCACCTTCAGCGAGAGGCCTAGCTTCGAGACTTCCGCCTTCAGATCAGCGAAGTCGAGCGGGTGGGCAATGAGGAGTGGGTGAACCCACACTGTTGTTCCGCCTCCCATGCGGGTGCGTTCCTCGGAAATCGCGGCTGCGAGCGTGCTGATGGGCTGGGGTTTGTACAACTTCAACAAGTTGTCGCGCCCCATGGCGATGTGGTGGCCCTTCGTGCGGCACGCCGCGGCGTCCTGAATGCCTTGAATGTGCAGTTCGGCCAGTTCGTCCAGCCCCATCATGCTCTGGCAGACTGCGCGCTGGGTTTCCACCATCGCCTTGCGGTAGCGGACCTTGGGGCCGAGTTTCATCGCGTCAATCGCGGCGAACGAGTTTCGGCAGCCGTAGTAGCGGGTCCACGTCTGGAACTTGCCTAGGAAGTGCGGGTGGTAGACGCGGGAAGTCACAACACCACGGATCTTTTTTCCAGTCGTGCGGGCGAGGCGCACCATCCACTGCACATCGTCGCCGTGGATGAAAATATCCGGCATAAGACCGGTCTGCTCGATGGCGTCGCGCCGCACCAGGGCGCTGCACGCCGCCAGGTAGTCGCACTTCACCAGGATGCGTTGGTCCGGGTTGCCAGCCCCGGCGGGATACCACTCGCCTCGATCACGCGAGACGCGCCCGCCGATTTCGTACACCGCTCCAGTACTGCGGTCCACCAGCGCCGAACCCACCGCGCACAGGTTCTTGTGCTTGATGAGTGCCTTCACCAATTCCCGCAGGCTCCGCCGCGACACGCGGGCGTCGCTATCGACCAGCCACAGAAAGTCCGGCGCGTCAAACTCGCCCGAGAGGCCTTGCCCAGCCAGCACCCGGGCCATGCCCGCGTTGAAGCCGCCCGCGCCGCCGGTGTTCTCATTCAGGCGGTAGTGCTCAAGGCGCAAGGTGCTGCCCGGGGGGAGGGGCACGTCGGAGAGAGGGCGGTTGGGCGTCGCATTGTCCACCAACACCGCCCAGAACTCGATGCCACGCAAGTCCAGCCGGGACAAGTCTTTCAGCAGCAGTTCCACGTCCTTGTGCTTGCCAAAGCCAGGGATGACGGCCGCCACGCGCCATGGAATGCCCTTCACGCCGCGGCGGGGCGGCGGGGAAGCGGTGAGTGCCTCAATCCCGAGAACCGGGGCGGGAACGTTGGAAGGGTGACGGCCGTTGTGATGGCCGTTGGGCGTGGCCCCGTTGGAGTGATCGGGCATGGGGGGCAAGTATAAGGATTGCGTGAGCAAAATCGACTCCGCCACCGGTTTGGGCGTCTAGGTGTCATGTGCGGGTGCCTGAGAGGGTGGGTCTTGTTTTCGGGCGAAGGAGAGCCCAGGAGTGTGGGGCGGCCACGGCCTTACAATGGACCCTTGGCCCCTCGGCCCGCGTAGGGCATGGGGCGGGTTGGCGCGTGCGCGCGCCGACGGACCGGGCGAACGCCCGGAAGAGCGAGCATCCCCTTTCGGAGTGTGTGCAGTGAAGAGCGAATCCTCCGTTTTTGGCGCGGTCCGGGGCAAGGTCAGCGACTTTATCCGCGGGCTGGTCGGGCGGGCCGGGGGTGTAGAGAGCCTGGAGAGCCGCGCGATGCTCTCCGGCACCCCGCTGCCAACGCTCTCGATGCTCGAAAACGCCAACCACCCCGTGGTGCGGATGGAGACGGCCTTCGGCGACGTGGATATCGAGCTGTTCAGCGATACCAACCCGTTGACGGTCGCCAACTTCCTGAACTACGTCACCAAAGGCAAGATGGACGAGACGTTCTTCCACAGGAAGACCACCGAGTCGGCCGACGGCATCTCGGTCTTCCAGGGCGGCGGGTTCATCTACGACAACGGCGAGGGCGGGAGCGCGGTCGCGACCGACCCACCGGTCATCCTCGAGATCGGCGCCGGCCGGCTCAACGTCGAGCGCACGATCGCGATGGCACGCACGAGCGCGGTCAACAGCGGCACGAACCAGTTCTTCTTCAACACGACCGACAACCCCGAGCTCGACCCCACCTCCAGCAGCCCCGGCTACGCCGTGTTCGGGCGCGTCATCCAGGGGTGGAGCAACGTGCTGGCGATGTGGAACCGCCCAGCGAACGACTTTGACAGCGATCCCGCGTTCGCCGGCAGCGACCTGGTCGGCGCCCTGCCCTCCGTCCCGACCACGGCGGATTACAACCAGACCGCGGGCGTGCGAGAGAATTCGCTGATCGAGCTCAACAACATCGACCTCATCAAGCCCCAGGGCTTCGCGGGCTTCTTCACCCAGCGCAGCGTGATGCCCGAGGGGTTCAACTCCGCAACGGCGACCGAGTGGGTCGAGATGTTCAACCCCAACTCGTTCGCGGTGCAGTACCAGCTCGTGGCGCGGTACGAGGCCGCGGGCGACGCCATCAACTTCGTGGCCGGGGCGCGGGAGAAGGTCATCGCGAGCGGCACGCTCAACGCCAACACGAGCATGCGCATCAACGTGTCCGCCGCCGGCTCCGCCACGGGCGAGCTCACGCTCGCGGACAAGGCCTACTCGCTCGTGCTCGAGACCGCGACGCCCGAGGCGCAGACGTCGCCCAAGCCCATCGCCGCCGCCATCGAGCGTGCGGACTTCGGGTTCCAGGAGACGAGCGAGTCGTTCATCAACCCCGCGGTATACACCGACGCGGAGCTCAAGGACTGGACGTTCGCGCGGCTGGAGCGCAACTCAACCAGCCGGGAATACATCTCCCTGTACAACCTCTCCGCGCAGACCGCCACCGTGACGCTGGACGTGCTGACGCCCGACGGCAACGTGCGGGTGACCCGCGTGATCGAGGCGTACCGACGCTCCGGCCTTGAGCTCTCGGGCGGCGCGTTCGCCGAGGGCGTGCTCTCGGTGCGCGTGCGCAGCGACCAGAACATCGCCGCCGTGGCGACCGATTGGTCCACCTCCACCACCGGCGCGGGCGAGATGGTCCGCGGCACCGCGGGCGGCGGGGCGACCAGCGGCGCAATCGCGGGTGTGCTCAACGGCGCGGGACGCACCAGCACCATCAGCGTCTCCAACCAGGGGTCGACCGCGACGGTCGTGACCTTCAGCGTGTGGCGCGCGGGGTCGTCCACATCGATCGATTCCACCCAGGTGATCCTGCCCGGCACGCGCTCGGACTTTGCCTTGTCCAGCCTCGCCGGGTCGCTCAGTGAGGGCGAGCGTGTCGCGATCACCTACGACAGCGGCACGATTCCCATCACTGCGCAATACCTCTCGGAGGGCACGGGGGACGCGGGCGCTACAGCCTTCGCTACACGCATGGGCACCGCGACGCACTTTGCCCAGGGCCGTGCCTCGAGCGCGAGCAACCTCGCGCTCGCCGCGGAAGTGATTTCGATCTTCAACCCGTTCAATGCGGGCGGAACCGCCCTGGATTGGCAGGTCATTTACACGTTCAGCGATGGCACAGTCCTCACCGGCGCCACCGGCAGCCTCCTGCCCCATGCACGCGTCGATATCGCGACCTTCACCGACCCCGCGACTTCAAGCCTCACGCTCAACGCCACCCTCGCGAGCGCCGAGGTGCGGGCAAAGATCGCGTCGCTGTTCACCGGCACGGGCACGCGAGGCAACTATGGCATCACGGTCGTGGGCACCGTCGTCAGCCTGCCCCCGCCCACCTCCGGCCAGTCGCTGAGCGTCCCTGCCAGCGGCGTCGTGCAGCTCAGCCGCTACATGGTGGACGCGACCGGGCAGGTCATCATCGACAGCGGCTTCTCAGCCGATGGTGCGTTCAACCTCCCAGCGACGCTTCCCACGTGAGGACGGCAAGGCCCGAGCGCACCTCCCCTACCCTGCGGGCCACCGCATGACCCGCAAGGACTTCCTGCACCCCGACCGGCTGGGCGGCGACCCCTTCTGGGCGTTCGCACGCGCGATGCTGCGCTACCGGGCACAGCTTGTAGTGACGGTGGTCATGGTGCTCGTCTCCGCCGTGTCCCTGGGCGTGGGCATCGCGGGCGTCAAGCCCGTCCTGGACGCCATCCTGGGCGACAAAAAGGACCTGCCGACACTCGCGGCCGACTTCAACACGCTGCTGGCGACAAAGGTTCCCGTGCTCGGGTTTCTCTCGATCCCGCAGGCCTGGATCGACCGCATGCCGGCGCACGATCCGTTCCAGGCGCTGGTGTGGATCATGGCGGCGCTCATCGTGCTGACAGTGGTGGGGGCGCTCGCCACATTCGCACACTCGTACCTGTCGCTCACCATCGTCAACGCGACGGTGACGGCGGTGCGCCGCAGGGCGTACCGGGCAGTGCTGCGGGCCCCCTTGCGTGAGGTCGTGCAGCGCGGGCCAGCAGACGCCATCAGCCGCATCGTGAACGACAGCAACCGCCTGACCGATGGGCTCAACGTGCTGCTCTCCAAGACGCTCCTGCAGGCCGCCAAGGGCCTGGCGGCTCTCGGCGCGGCGCTCTGGTTCTCCTGGAAAGTCACGCTCGTGGCGCTCCTGGTCGCACCGGTGCTCTACACGGTGATCCGCAAGCTGGGCAAGCGCATCCGGCGCGCTTCGGGGGCCGCGATGGAGAGCCAGTCGGACATGTTCCGCGTGGCCACCGAGTCGCTGCAGGGCCTGCGCGTGGTGAAGGCGCACGACGCGGAGCACTACGAGGCCGGGCGATTCCACCAGATCAACAAGACGGTGCTGCGGGAACTCAACCGCGTGCGCACCGCGCGGGCGATTGCGAGCCCACTCACCGAGACGTTGTCGCTCGTCGCCCTCGCGTCCATGACGCTTGTCGCGGGAAGGACAATCCTGAGCGGGCATGTGGGCGCGACAGACTTCCTGCTCGCCGTCATATCCCTGGCCGTCGCGGGCGCCGCCGCCAAGCCGCTGACCGCGCTGGTGCACGACATCCAGACATCCACCCCCGCGGCGGAGCGCCTGCGGGAACTCATCTGCCTGCCCCCAGAGCCCGGGCACGCCAAGGGCCTCCTCCCCCTGCCCCCGCACGCGCGCAGCGTCGAGTTCCGCGACGTCACGCTCACCTACCCGGGGCGGGACACGCCCGCGCTGAACCACGTCTCGCTCTCCATCCCCAACGGGCGTCGCGTCGCGTTTGTCGGCCCCAACGGCTGCGGCAAGACCACGCTCCTGTCGCTCGTGAACCGCATGTTCGACCCCGACAGCGGGAGCGTGCTCATCGACGACGTGGACTTGAAGGACGCGAGCGTCCGCAGCGTGCGCCGCCAGATCGGCGTCGTGACGCAGGAGACCGTGCTGTTCCAGGGCACGATCCTTGAGAACATCGCGTACGGGTCGTGGACGACCGAGGACCGTGTCATCGCCGCGGCCAAGCGGGCCCGCGCGCACGAGTTCATTGCACGCCTGCCGCGCGGGTACGAGACAGATGTTGCCCAGCAGGGGCTCTCACTCTCCGGCGGGCAGCGCCAGCGGATTGCCATCGCCCGTGCGCTGCTCAAGGACCCCGCAATCCTGATCCTGGACGAAGCGACCAGCATGATCGACGCCGAGAGCGAGGCGGCCATTGCCGCCGCGATCGCGGACTTCTCGGCGGGGCGCACCTGCCTCATCGTGGCCCACCGCCTCAGCACCGTGGTGAACTGCGACACCATCCACGTCATGGACGCGGGGCGCGTGGTCGACAGCGGGACCCACGAGGAGCTGCTTCGCCGCTGCCCGCTGTACCAGCAGTTGGCCAGGCACCAGCTGGGGGGCGTGGCGTAGGCCTTACTTGCGGCCCGCGACGTAGTAGATGATCAGGCCCACGAGCGGCAGCAGGAAAATCACAAGCAGCCAAAGCACCTTCTCGGCCAAGGGGCGCGACGAGCGAACAATCTCCACCGCCGCGATGATCCAGAGGATCAGGTGCAGCAGGCCGAGCAATCCATACACAGACGTGGGCATAGTGACCTCCCGAGTGATAGGCAGACGTGAAAGAGCATACCCCATGCACCGCCCCCACGCCAACCCGGACGCCATGGAGCCCAACGACTTCCTCTGCGACTTCTGCGGGCAGTGCTACGCCGACGACCGCCCGATGGTGGAGGGCCACAAGGGCTCGCTCGTCTGCGGCAAGTGCCTCGCGGTCGCGTACTCCAGCGTCGTGGTCCGCAACGCCGGCGTGGTGGTGCCCGAGCACATCGCCTGCGCCATGTGCCTGCTCAACAAGAGCGGGGATTACTGGCAGAGCCCGCTGCGTGCGATGGTGATGGGTGAGGGCGTGGACATCAGCCCCGAACCGGGCGCGTGCATCTGCCGCTGGTGCATCGAGAAGAGCGCGGCGATGCTGGAGAAAGACCCCTCGTCAGGCTGGAAGCGCCCGGCGTAGGGTCCCGGTGGCCCTCGAAGCCTGCTTACCCCACCTTCGCCTTGACCGCTTTCAGGAACTTCTTGATCGTGAGGTCCTCGCCGAAGACATAGTGCATTAGCGCCCGGGGGATGTCGCTGTTCACCCTGCCGCGCTCGGTGATGGTGAGGCGGCAGGTGGAGGCGCCCGCCGGCTCGATGACGTGGTCCCAGGAACCCGAGAACAGCTTCGCATCGTCCTCGACCACGCGCATGACGCGGCGCGGCGGTTCCATGGTTTC
>CALLYM010000045.1 GCA_937858155.1 uncultured Phycisphaerales bacterium
GGCGCACTGCCGGCGCAGTTCGCCGGCGTGCTGCCCTGCGCCGACTGCCGCGGCATCCGCCAGACTCTCGACCTCTACCCCGACGGCGGCTTCCACTGGCGTTCCGAGTATCTCGGCAAGCCGCCACTCGACCTGCCCGACGATGCCGGGCGCTGGCTGTTCGCCTCCGATGGCCGCACCTTGCTGCTGTTCGGTGGCCGCGAGGCGCCGGTGCGCTTCCAGTCGCGCGACGATGGGGCGCTACGGCTGCTCGATCTCGAGGGGCGGCCGATACGCTCGACGCTGAACTACGAGTTGCGACGCGTGGCCGGTGATTTCCGGGCGTTCGAACCACGGTTGCGGCTGCGCGGCGCCTACGGCGGACCCAGCGACGCGAGTGGCCTGCTCGATTGCGCCACCGGCTTCTGCAAACCGGAGGCTCAGGCGGCCGGCCATGGCATCGAGTGCCGCCTTGTCCGCCGTCGGCGTCTCGAGGGTCACATCTGCCTCGAGGAGCGCGAACATATCGCTTTCGCGCTGGCGCAGCCAGTTGAGGATCTCGCCTGGCGAGGTCATCCCGCGCGCAGTGTGAGGCTGCGGGAGGCGTTGCGGCGCACGCGCCCCTCGTTGACGGCGTAGCCGAGGCCTGCGCTTTGCGGCACCGCTATCGCGCCGTTGGGCGCGATGATGACGGGGTCGACAAGATCCTCCGCGTAGTACTTGTCGGAGCCTGAGATGTCACCGGGGATCGAGAAGTTGGGCAGAGATGCAATGGCGATGTTCGCCGCTCGACCGATCCCGAACTCGTGCATCCCCCCGCACCACACCGGGACTCCCCGTTCGGCGCAGACATCGTGAACGTGCCTGGCTTCAGCAAGTCCCCCGACGCGGCTCACCTTGATGTTGATGACCCTGCAGCTCCCCAGGTCGATCGCCTTGCGGGCGTCCTCCGCGGAGTGGATCGACTCGTCGAGGCACACGGGGGTCTCAATGGCCCTCTGAAGCTGGGCGTGGTCGATGATGTCGTCGTGTGACAGCGGCTGCTCGATCATCGTCAGCCCGAACTCGTCGAGCGCCTTGAGCATAGGGATGTCCGCGAGCGTGTAGGCGGAGTTGGCGTCGGCCATGAGCGGCGTGTCCGGGAAGTGCTTTCGGACCTCTCGGATAACGTCCACGTCCTTCCCTGGCCCAATCTTGAGCTTGACACGACGGTATCCTTCGCCGACGTATTTCTCAATCAGAGCGAGCAAGTTCTCGATCTTGTCTTCGATGCCCAGGCTCACGCCCGAGAGGATCGCGGGACGGGAGCCGCCGAGGAGTTGGTGCATCGGTTTGCCTTCGCGCTGAGCCACGATGTCCCAGGCGGCCATCTCGAGCCCAGACTTCGCGAAGTTGTTTCCCTTGACGGTGCCGTAGAGCCGCCGCAACGCCTCGATGGAACCCCACTCCTTCCCGAGGACCGACGGTGCCAGGAAGTCCTTCAGTATGTGCCAGCAGGTCTCCACAGTCTCGGGACAGTAGTAAGGGTCGGCAGGGCTTGCGGTCTCGCCCCAACCGACGAATCCGTCCGCCTCCGCCCGGACAAGGATGTGCTCGATGTGGGTCTTGACGCTGCTGCTGGTGCGGAACGGCCGCAGCAGAGGGAGGCTCACCTGGATGAGCTCGACGGTCTCGATCTTCATTAGCGTTCCTTGTGGAACAGGTAAAAGCAGCGGCGCTGATCGCCGTCTTTCCGCACGACCAGGGTTGACGAGGTATAGCCGCGGTCGAGGTAGGCTTCGAACACTGCCCGCACGACACGGTTCCAGTTCAACCCGGCGGATTCGTCCGTCTGTTTGACGCGCACGATGTCGTCGGGGGAGAGTTCGTAGCCGTGCTCGCTGCGGCCTGGCTTCATCAGCACGGTCACGGAACTGCCTTCCGGCAGGAGTGGCTGGACCAATCCCTTCAGCGGCGGAACGGTGACGACCACGTCCAGGGAACCCTTCGAGCGTGGGACCACTTTCGCGGCGGGCGGAGCATCTCGGCCACAGGTGGACAGCACACCCTGGCATGCCGACGCTGCGCACAATGCTCCTATGACGCGCGTCATGCCCTTGATCATCGGCACCCGCCTGCTCCTTATTGAGAATCGATCCTCAATAAGCATAGCCGCGCACGGCGGGTGCGGGGGGAGCGGAAGTTGAGCGTGGTGACGTGGGATGGCACAAGGGTGCGGGGGCGTGGGTGTGCGCGAAGGCACGGAGGAGGTCGCTCACCCTTGTGTAGCCGGCACGCTGCCCATGCGTCGGCGCTTCGCTTCGGCGTTGGGTGCGCTGGATTGGTGTGTCCATGCTCGCGGGTCTCCGGTTGACAGCGCCTGGGGCGATGGATTGAGCGCACGTGTCCGACGCGGATCGAGGGAGCGTTTCAGGCTTATTCGGTTGGTCTGCCTTAAAGACCGGTGTGGATGGGCTCGTGTCGGGCAATGGTGCCCGGGGAGCGGGCGGACGGGCCGTGACTGCCCTCAGGAGCGTCGTTGCAGCGCGTCGGCGCTCCACCTGGTCCTGGGCGGTACGGGCGATTTCTTCCAGAGTGGTCAGTGCGCTCAGGAGCAGGCGCGCCAGGACAGATTGGTCGAGCAGTTGCGAAGGGAGCAGGAATGGAGTGGCGGTCATGGCATGGTCCCCCGTGGGTGCGTGTGGGCATCGCACGTGCGACGCCCCTGCCATCACCTTACAGACCGATCTTGGGCGGGGGAAGCGGGGCAGTGCGCATCACCACGAAGTGTCGCACAAAGCGTGTACATCGGGTGCACATTTTTGCAAACGGAGCGGAAAAAGGGGTCCGGACCAGGCTACGGGCTTCCGCTACTGCCGGGTTCTGGCGCAGATCCGCACTCGGTACACCGGACAGACACGGGCAGATTGATGCGGGGGTATGAACAGTTGGAGCACCGGCCATACCGGCACTTCCAGTGGCGGCGGGCGGTGCATGCCGCAGCGGTGATAGCGAAGGACACGAGGAAGTCGGCGGTGATCCACATGAGCGACGGTGAATGCGGGACGAGGACAGGCCAGGTGCCGATGAGCGGGGGCACGGCGAACATGCTGGGCGTTGCACGGAGTGTCTTGCTGTCTGGTGCGAGGGCCATGCAGCCGCTCCATGCGGGGCCCGAGATGCCGATCCAGCGGGCGTACATCGGTGTGTAGCCGGCGGGGGTGCGGTCAAGGGCGCGCATGGCCGGCGTGAGGCGCCAGGCGCGGACCGTCGAAGGCTTGACGGCGTTCTGATATGACTCGCTCACGGCGTAGGTGCCGCCGCCGATCGTCTCGGTCACAGAGACCGTTCGCTGGGAGGGCTGCTCGCCCGCGAAGATGGTGTAGCTGGCGAGGGGGAGACTCGGCACAAGGGAAGCGACGAACCCGCGGGCAACGACGATCCCGTACACGCACACCTGCAGGATCAGTGCGAGGATCATCAAGCGGATAGTGTGTTTGAAGTTCACTGTCATGCGCAGGGTGTGCCTAGTCGCCAAAGGAGAGCGCGATCACGGCGGGGTTGCTCTGGGCCCGGCGTCGCCAGTTGACGAACGCGGAACATTCCACGATCACGTCCACCACATCGGGCCGGTGGTGCTTGAGGAGCTCGAAGTGGTCGATCTGGAGCACGAGTATGCCCCCGGTGGGCACGGTGACCGTGGAAAGGCCGTCGGCGGGCGCGTCCAGCGAGGTCATGCAGTCGATCCAGTCGTCCATGTTGCGGCCGTAGGACACGGGGAATCCGAAGACCTCGCTGAAGATGTCATGGAAGTCTTCGGCCAGAAAGCGGCGGCCGTCGATGCGGAGTACTCGTTGGGATGGATGCTGGGATCGATCCTGGGCTGGGTGCTGCGCGGTCATGGTCCCGTCCCTCCCGAGTTCACGGCCAGGATGACAGTGAAGTCTGTCCCGTTGCCTTGAGAGGAGTGCACGTCGATGCGACCGCCGTGGGCTTCGACAATGCGGCGCGTGGTGGGCAGTCCCAGACCGCTGCCACCGGCCTTGGTCGTGAAGTAGGGGTGGAAGATCTTTGCAATCACATCCTGCGTCATCCCTGGCCCGGTGTCGATGACGTGGAGTTCGATAGCCCCGCTCGCGTCCTGAGAACCCGGTACGCTAGGGCTTCGGCGCGTGCGCAGAATGAGTTCACGGGGGTGGGGCTGGACGGGTGCTGCCGTGGTCGCCATCGCCTGCACCGCGTTGAGCATGAGGTTCAGCACGGCCTGCTTCATCAGCCCCGCGTCGAGCGGCGCGACAAGCGGGCCAGGGGCGAAGTCCACGCGCAGGTTGACACCCTGGCTCGTCGCCTGCGGCTGGAAGAAGTCGACGAGGTCCTGCACGAGGGCGTTCAGGTCCACGTCTTTCTTGTCCAGACGCATCTCTCCGGCGTAGGCAAGGAAGTCGCTGAGGATGCCGCGGAGGCGTTCGGTCTCGCGGCGCAGGCTGGCGAGGCGCTTGATGAGGCGTTGTTTGGACTCGGGGCTAGTCGGCGCCGTCTCGGGGAGTTCCTCGATTCCTTCGGCGAGGAGCTGGGCATTGAGGCCGATGGTGGATAAAGGGTTCTTGATTTCGTGGGCGAGTCCGCCCGTCATCGCGCCCACTTCCGCGAGACGTTCGGCGCTGCGTGCGCGGCGCTCTGCGGCGAGCTGGCGCGACAAGGATCGCCTTATCTGCCAGCGAGCTGCCACCACCGTGGCCCCCACCCCCACGCCGATGCCGATCAAAAGCCATCCCACGCCGGTCATGGGCAGACATTAGTCCGTACGTCTGGATCGCAGACGGGGGCCTACGCCCTTCGGGGCGACCTGGTATACCCGGTCGGCGGCGATTGCGTCCCACGCGACCTCCGGCCGTGGTCGGTGACTTCCACCTGCTCGCTGCGCACGATCCGCGTCGCCTTCCAGCGTCCGCCCGCGCGTACCGCGTCGTACTCCACGGTGCTGCCGTCTCGCAGTGCCTTAAAGCCCTCCCCTTGGATCACGGAGAAGTGGGCAAAGACATCCGCCCCGTCGGGACCGACGATGAAGCCGAATCCCTTGCGCGGGTCGAACCACTTGACGACGCCCTCGCCGCCGACCACCTCGTCGTTTGTCACGACTGGTGAACGCTTCGCCTCTGCGGACGCACGAACAACAGATTCGTCCATGGGAGAATCCCCACGCCCCGGAATGTTCCCCCCGCCCCTGTTACCCCGCGAGAACCGCGGCACGAGAAACACAACCGTCAGGTGTCCCGACGCGAACGGGGGCCACCTCACGGACTGCCCAACTTATCAGAATGGCATGGGGCGTCAAGGGAATATCGCGAGCCTACCACAAAATACCACCCATACAGGGGAAGATTGTGGAAAACTGGCGCTGGTACGCTGCGTGAATGTGGAATTGGGTGCAGAAGTTGCTGCGGAAGGGTCGTCCCATTCGGGGCACACGCGCGGCGGCGGACTTAGTGTTTCTCGAAAGGGGAGAGGCGGATCACCTGCTGAGGGTGCGAGAGGGCATGCCGCATGTCGACTGGGAAGCCGCGGAAGCGTGGGCGATGGCACGGACCTCAGACGAACGTGAGCAGGATCGGTTGCGAAGGGCTGTGGCGGGCGCGTGGTTTGACGCGCTGGCATCGACGCTCACGCCCGACCACAAGCGGTGGCGGCACGAGCACGTCGAAGGCGTCGCACCGATGGAAGATGGCGCGGCCCAGCGCGTCGCCGCGGATGCCGACCGGGCTGCGGCTGTCGTCTGCGGCGCTTTGCGTCCTATCACGGGGAATGCAGGGATGGCGCCGGTGGGTGTCGTGGCGATCCAGCGTCGCAAGGATTACTACTCGTTCATCTCGTCGTTCTATGCGGACGACGGTGAGTTTGCGACGTCGGGCGGTATCTACCACCGGCGTCAAGGGTGGTCTTGGCCACTGATTGTTCTCCCCGTGGAGGGGAGCAAGCGCGCTCTTGGCGCTGTTGTGGCCCACGAGCTGACGCACCACGTGCTCGCCGGCCTTGACATGCCGCTGTGGGCGGAGGAGGGCCTTACGCAGATGATGGAAGAGCGGGTCACGGGCGTGTCCTCGCTTCACGTGGACCTGCACACGCGGGAGCGGCATGAGGAACACTGGGACGACGAGGCCATTTCTCGGTTCTGGTCGGGCGAAGCATTCCACTTTCCCCACGGCGAAGAGCAGGAGCTTGCGTATAACCTCGCCCAGATCGTCGTCCGGGGGCTCCTGACACGGAATCCGGAGGGTTTCTTTGCGTTCGCACGGGCGGCGGAGAGCGCCGACGGTGGCGAACGGGCCGCCCGGGAGCACCTTGATGTTTCTCTGCAGGACCTTGCGATCCGCACGGATTGAGCGGCGGATTCCGTCCGCGCCAGGCGCTAATATCTCGATTCCCCATCGCAGGAACCACCCATGGCATCCGCCCTTTCACCACTCCCCCACGACGAGGTCATCCCGATCCTGGATTTTGGGGGGCAGACTGCGCAGCTCATCGCGAGGCGCGTGCGGGAAGCGGGCGTGTTCTCGTGGCTTGTGTCGCCCTCGATCACTCCCGCGGAGCTTCTGGCGATGAAGCCCAAGGGGGTCATCCTGTCGGGCGGTCCGGCGAGTGTGTACGAGAAGGGTGCGCCGACGTGCGACCCGAAGATCTTTGACCTTGGCGTGCCTGTGCTGGGGATCTGTTACGGCATGCAGCTCGCGGCGCACCTGCTGGGCGGGAAGGTGATCGGCGAGGACCACCGGGAGTTTGGTCGCGCGAGCCTGTCACTGATCGGCAGGTCGGCTCTGTTCCAGGGTGTGCCGGACAAGACGACTGTGTGGATGAGCCACGGCGACCAGGTGAGCACCGCGGGGGACCTGTTCGAGACGATCGCGAGCACGAGCACGTGCCCGAACGCGGCGGTAGTGATGCGGGCGTCGACCGGCCGGCAGTTCCTGGGCGTGCAGTTCCATCCGGAGGTGACGCACACGCCGCACGGGACGGACATCCTGCGGAACTTCGTGTATGAGGTGTGCCGGTGCCGCGGGACGTGGCGGATGGCGGACTTTGCGGAGGCGGCCGCGGCCCGGGTGCGTGCGCAGGTGGGGAGCGCGGGCGTTGTGTGCGGGCTTTCCGGGGGCGTTGACAGCGCGGTGGTGGCGGCGCTTTTGAGCAAGGCGATCGGGAAGCAGCTGCACTGCGTGTTCGTGGATACAGGGCTGCTGCGGAGCGGCGAGAGGGAGATGGTGGAGAGCACGTTCCGCGACCACTTCAAGATCGACCTGCGGACTGCGCGGGCGGAGGCCGAGTTCCTCGCGGACCTTGCGGGCGTGACGGACCCGCAGGTGAAGCGGAAGCGGATCGGGCACCGGTTCATTGAGGTGTTCAAGCAGGCGGCCAAGAGCATCCCCAACGCGAAGTTTCTCGCGCAGGGGACTCTCTACCCGGACGTGATCGAGAGCGGTCACGGGCACGCGGGCACCGCGGCGGGGATCAAGCTGCACCACAACGTGGGCGGGCTGCCGGCGGAGCTGGGCTTTGAGCTCGTGGAGCCGCTGCGGGAGCTTTTCAAGGACGAGGTGCGGAAACTCGGGCAGGTGCTGGGCCTGCCGGACCACATCGTGTGGAGGCACCCTTTCCCCGGGCCGGGGCTTGCGGTGCGGGTGCTGGGGGAAGTGACACGGGACAAGCTGGACGTGCTCCGCGAGGCGGACGAGATCGTGCTTGAGGAGGTCGTCGCGGCGAACCTCTACCGGCAGACGAGCCAGGTGTTCGCGGTGCTGCTGCCTGTGCAGAGCGTGGGCGTGATGGGCGATGGGCGGACGTACGAGAGCACCGTGGCGGTGCGTGCGGTGGAGACGCAGGACTTCATGTCTGCGGACTGGTCGCGGCTGCCGCATGACCTGCTTGCGCGGATCAGCAGCCGGATCATCAATGAAGTGCGCGGGGTGAACCGCGTGGTGTACGACATTTCGAGCAAGCCACCGGCGACAATCGAGTGGGAGTGAGATCGCTGGCGGCTAACCGATCGCTCGCTCAGGGGGCAATGGCTTCATGCCCAGCCATCGTGTCATCGAGCCCTTGATGAGGTAGATGAGGGGTGTGGACGCGATAGCGATGGTGAACTTCAGGAGGTAGCCGGTGCCGGCGATGCGGAGGACTTCGGCGAAGTCCGCCGGGGGCGGGCCGTCCGAAGGGAAGAGGCGGCGGCCGAGGCTAAAGGCGATGTAACTGACGATGAAGGAATCGATGAACTGGCTGACCACGGTGCTCCCGGTGGCGCGGAGCCAGACCATCTTGCCCTTCGTCGCCCACTTGATCCACGCGAACATGACAATATCGGCAACACTGCCCACGACGTAGGCGGCGAGCGAGGCGACGTACATGATCTTGGCGCCGCCGAAGATGTGGTTGAAGGCCTCCTCGCGGACGTTGTACGGGGCGTCGAGGCGGGGCATGGCCTGGGCGACATTCAGGACAATGAACGCGAGGAAGGCCATGGCAAAGCAGATGTAGACCACGCGGCGCGCGGCCTTTTTGCCGTAGAACTCGTTGAGCACGTCCGTCGCTATGAATGTGATAGGGAAAGTGAGCATGCCGCAGGTGTGGGTGACGGCGCGGATAGGTTCCTTTTCCCAGGGCACCGGGATGCCGAAGCCCATGGGGAAGGTGAAGAGCTTGACACCCACGATGTCGGCGACGACGAGGCACGTGCACGCGATGGCGGTGATCCAGAGGTAGACCTTCTGGGACGTGGTGAAAGGGGCAGGCGTGTGTTCCATGAAGTGCTCCCGTGCGGGCGGAGGGTACGGCGGGCCGGGAGCACCACGGGGTGCGGGGCGATTGGGCGGGCGACGTAGAATGGTGCGATGACGCAGACCCTGAACGTCCCGACGACTGAGTTTGAACGCAAGGACCGCTGCGCGGGGCTGGAGCACAGACCGCGTGTGCTGCTGGGCAAGATGGGCCTGGACGGGCATGACCGGGGCGTCAAGGTGATCGCGCGTGCGCTGCGGGACTCTGGCGTGCATGTCATCTATTCGGGGCTGTGGCAGACGCCCCGGAGCCTGGCGATTTCGGCGCGAGATGAGGACTGCGACGTTGTGTGCGCGTCGATGATGAGCAATTCGCACCTGGTGCTGGGTCCAAAGCTGGTTGGCGAACTGAAAAAGCTCGGGCGGTCGGACCTGCCCGTGTACATGGGGGGGATCCTGCCGCAGGAGGACATTCCCAAGCTGATCGAGGGCGGTATCGCGCGCTGCTTCACGACGGGGGTGGGCTTGCAGGACATCGCGCAGGCGGTGTGCGACGCGACCAAGCCGCGGGGGCAGACGATCCTCGGCGCGACACCGGCCGCGCAGCTGGCGCGGGATATCTCGCTCCTGCACGACAACAAGCCGGTGCGCCCGGGCGCGAAGAAACGCAGGCCACGGCGCGTCATCGGCATTACAGGCTCACCCGGTGCGGGCAAGAGCACGCTGGTTGCGCAGATGGCCGGGGAGTTCACGCGGGGTGCGAAGGCGGGCCGGGCCAATGGGCGCTGCGGCGTGGTGGCGTTCGACCCGATGAGCCCGATCACCGGCGGCGCGCTGCTGGGGGACCGGCTGCGCGTGGACTTCAACTCGCTGGACGAGAGCGTCTATTACCGATCGCTGTCGATCCGGGGTGAGGACTATCACGCGCTGCCGCAGATCATCGAGGCGATCGGCGGGGCGTTCGAAGGGCCCGACGAGATCGATCTTCTCTTTGTTGAGACTGTGGGAGCGGGGCAGAATGAGACAATGATCCGGCAGTACGTGGATACGACGGCGGTGGTGCTGACGCCGGGCATGGGCGATGCCGTGCAGATGGATAAGGCGGGCATCCTTGAAATCGCCGACCTGTTCGTGTGCAACAAGGCGGACCACCCGGGCCAGCACGAACTGATGCGGGACCTTAAGGACGTGGCCGGGAGGAGGCCCATCCTGGAGACGGTTGCGAGCCGCGGGCAGGGCGTGCCCGAGCTATTGGCAGCGCTCGTCTCGCGGTCGTAGATTCGTTGCTCTCAGGCCACTGCGGCGCAGACCTTCTTGGCGGCGTCGGTGAGATCAGCGGCGGCCTGGAGTGTCGGCAGGCTGCCCTTGGCGCTCGTAAGGAGCTGTCGCCCCGCCTCGACATTGGTGCCCTCAAGCCGGACCACCAGCGGCACTTTGAAGCCGGTGCTGCCGTCCTTGTTCCTGTGCTTCGTGGCGGCGTTGATAATGCCCTGGGCGATGACGTCGCAGCGCATGATGCCGCCGAAGATGTTGACGAGCACGCCCTTGACGCTCGCGTCGCTGAGGATGATCGAGAAGGCTTCGGTCACGGCTTCTTCCGTGGCGCCACCGCCGACGTCCAGGAAGTTGGCGGGCTCCCCGCCGTGGAGCTTGATGATGTCCATGGTCGCCATCGCCAGGCCCGCGCCGTTCACGAGGCAGCCGATGTTCCCGTCGAGGGCGATGTAGGTGAGGCCGAACTTGGAGGCGCGCTGCTCGGCGGGGTTTTCCTCGGTGGGGTCGGCGAGCGCGGCGATGTCCTTGTGGCGGAAGAGTGCGTTCTCATCAAAGTTAAACTTCGCATCGATGGCGTAGACGGCTTGCTCGCCACTTGCGCCCGCCGCGACGACAAGCGGATTGATCTCCGCGAGCGAGCAGTCCTTCTCGGTGTAGAGGCGCGAGAGCTTCAGCATGACGTCCGCGGCCTGGGCCGCGAGTTTGCCTGTCAGCCCGAGCTTGAAGGCGATGTTTCGGGCCTGGAAGCCTTGGAGGCCCAGGAGAGGATGGAGGGGCTCCTTGATGATTGCGTCGGGGCGGTCGTGGGCGACCGTCTCGATTTCGACGCCGCCCTCGCGCGATGCGATGAGCATGTTGCGGCGGGTCGCGCGGTCGGTGGTGATGGCGAGGTAGAACTCTTCCTTGCCGCCGCCTTTGCGGTCGGCGATATCCACGGCGCTGGCAACCAGGAGACGCTTGACTTCCAGCCCTTCGGGCGGTGTCTGCGGGCTCTTCATGCGGTTGCTGAGCATAAACCGGGCGGCCTCTGCGGCTTCCTCGGCAGTCTTGACGAGTTTGACGAATCCAGCCTTGCCGCGCCCGCCGGCATGGACCTGCGCCTTGACGACGGCGAGGGGTTTGGCCTGGCTTGTGGTCACAGCCTTAAAGGCCGGTGCCGCGTCCTCGATCGAGGTGATCATGCGGCCTTGGGGGACGGGGATCTGGTAGGAAGCGAGCAGGTCGCGCGCCTGGTATTCGTGGACTTTCATGGGGCGTCAGGATAGGGGGATGTGCGGTGCCGGGTTGGTTTGAGGACCTGCGGCGCGTTGGGAAGGTGGACGGGGTTGAGGGCTTGTACTTTTTTGCAAGGGGCATCCATTCGTGGTACATATGGTGTTTGGAGGGTGGGGGGAGGTGTCGTGGTGCGGGGACTTGGAGTGCGGCTTCTTGCCCAAAGGCCCCGTGCCAACTTGGCGTGTTTTCGCGCAGAATGTCATTTTCGCGCGGAGCGTGGTCATGACCGTCCTAGTGGCAGTGCCCGGGGGCGTGTACGCTGGAGTTGAAGGAGGTGTGTGCGGCACGCCTGGCATGTCGACTCACGTGTCCAATGTCGGAACGTCCAGCCCGGACCAGGGTGGCTCGGGTGGGCTTTCGCGCGCGGAATTTGCACGTCGATTCGAAGAGAACTCGCGGCTGTTCTGGTGCATCGCGGCGGGGATCCTGGGCGACCGGAATCGCGCGGGCGACGTGGTGCAGGAGGCGGCGGTCGTGGGGCTTACGCGGCTGAGCCAGTTTGAGCCGGGGACGAGCTTCCAGGCATGGATGGGCCAGGTGGTTCGTTTTGTCGCGTTGAACGAGGCACGCAAGATGAAGCCCGCGTCTGTGAGTGACGATCTCATCAATGCGTTGGCCGGGCGGGGGGAAGGAACGGCAAGCAGTGCGGCCGGGGTGGCGGACGTGAACAAGTTCAATGGGCAGTTGGAGCGGGGCCAGGAAGCGTTCCACGACGACGTGGCGAGGGCGCTGCGCGGGCTGGACGAAACTGCCAGGGCTTGCCTGCTCATGAAGACCGTGCTGGAGCTTCCTTACTCGCGGATTGGCGAGGCGCTTGGCATCCCCGAGGGAACAGCCATGAGCCACGTCCACCGCTCGCGTGCGGCGATGCGCGCGGCGCTGACGGGGCAGCCCGGTGTGAAAGGGGGCGTGCGATGAACCGCGCGTTCCATCTCCATCACGAGAGCGGCGCGGGCGCCCCGCGCGATTGGCACGCGATGCTCGACTTGTACGTCGATGGCCTGCTGAGTGCGGATGATGCGGCCGCGTTCGAGTCCCGGCTGCGTGTGGACTCGAGCCTGCGTGGGCTCCTCGACGCGCAACGGCGGATCGATGCGTCGCTGAAGACGCAGTTCGCCGTGCCGGCGGGCGCGGGCGCCGCAGCGGGGCAGCACCCTTGGACTGTCGCGGTGAAGCCTGGCAAGACCATCCTCGCACGGATTGGCTGGCTGCGCATCGCGGCGATGGTGGCCATCGTTGCCCTTGCAGGGGTTGTGTTCGGCATGCGGCACTTCGCGGCGACAGCCTACCCCACGGAGTCGCCCATCGCGGCGTACCAGTCCATCGTGCACGGCGGCTTCCGGCCGTACGAGGAGTGCACGACGGACGAAGAGTTCGCGAAGTACACCGAGCAGTACCTCGGCAAGGCGCTGCAGGTGCAGCCGTTCAACGGGCTGATGCTCGTGGGCTGGGACAACCGTCACAACGTCATGAGCATCGAGACTGATGCCCTGCTCGCCAAGGTGAATGACACGCAGGTCGTGGTGTTCATGGACAAGGCCGAGCACTCCCGGCGCCTGCCCAGCAAGGGCGAGGGGCTCAACGTGTTCAAGCGAGAAGTCGCGGGAGTCGTCCTCGTAGAGGTATCGCCGCTGAGCGAGCCCAAGATTTTGTCCCGGTTCTGCGAGTCCAAAGCGTGCGAGCCCGGCAAAGACGGCGCGGGGACGGGTCGAGTGATTCGCCGCGGTAACTAATCTACGGTAATGAGACGTAACTCGCTTCGCCGTGCGACGCGCATGGTCACTTCCCCGCGAAGTCGATCAGTCGAGCGAGTTCGTTCCGGAGTTGGCTGCGCGGCACGACGCGGTCCACCATTCCGGCCTTCTGCAGGAACTCGCTGCGCTGGAAGCCCTCCGGGAGTTCCTGGCGGATGGTCTGCTGGATGACGCGGGGGCCGGCGAATCCGACGAGGGCGTTGGGTTCGGCGAGGATGAGGTCGCCCAGCATCGCGAAGGACGCGGTGACGCCGCCTGTGGTGGGGTCGGTGAGGACACTGATGAAGAGGCCGCCGGCGTCGTCGAACCGCGCGAGCGCGGCGCTGGTCTTGGCCATCTGCATGAGGCTGAGGCCGGACTCCTGCATGCGGGCGCCGCCGGAGCACGAGATGATGATGACGGGAAGGTCGTTGGCTGTGGCGTGCTCTATGGCGCGGGTAATGACCTCCCCCACCACACTGCCCATGCTGCCCATCATGAACGTAAGGTCCAGGCAGCAGACCATCGCCTGGCGGCCCTTGATGAACATCGTGCCGGCCTTGATGGCGTCGCGCTGACCGCTCTTCTTCTGCTCCGCGGTGATGCGCTCTGGGTATGCCTTAAGGTCCTTGAACTTCAGCGGGTCGGTGGGCCTCAGGTTCGTGAACATCTCCACGAACGACGCTTCGTCCGCGAGCTGGCGGATGCGTTCGGTGGCGCTAATGCGGTGATGGTGGCCGCACTCGGGGCAGACGTGGAGGTTGGCCTCCAGGTTGCGCCGGTACAGCATCTTCTCGCACTCTTCGCACCGGAGCCACAACCCTTCGGGGATGTCGCTCTTGCGTTCCATCACTTGGGCCCAGGAGCGTGCCTTAGGCTTGGGGTGGGGGGTACCCGTCGGCGCCTGGAGGGGAGCCTTGTCCTTGAGTTCGACTTGTGTGGCTGGGGCTTGGCTGCCCGCGGTGTTTTCAGGCATGGTGGTACCGCTTAATTGTCATTCTATCGCCTGATTGGGATTCCGCACCGCAAAGGTGGGTCCGATACCGAATAGGGTGCAAACAAAGGCCCATTGAGTCACTATCGCGACAGGTTCTCACCCCTGAGTATCCGTACAACATCCGCACGCTGTTCACGCGGACGTTTGAAGATAGCGGACGCGGCAACGAGCACGTCGCAGCCTGCAGCGCGGACCGCTTCGGCCTGAGCAGGGCCGATGCCGCCGTCCATTTGCAGGCGCTGCTGGGGGTTCAGGTGACTACGGGCCACACGGGTCTTTGCCAAAGACTCATCGATGAACGCCTGCCCGGAGAAGCCGGGGTTGACGGACATGACGAGGATCAAGTCGGGCAGGTTGATGACAGGCAGGATGGCGTCGATCGGCGTGGGTGGGTTGATGGCGAGGCCCGCCCGCATACCCAGGGCGTGCGCGCGCGCCACCAGGTCATTGACCCGCTGGAGGGGGGTGACCTCGATGTGGAATGTCACGCAGTTGGCGCCTGCCTTTGAGAAAGGCTCGAAGTACTTGTCCGGATCGGTCACCATGAGGTGCACATCCAGGTAAGCCGTCGGCAGCGCGGCACGCAGGCAGCGGCAAAGATCGGGGCCCATAGTGAGGTTGGGGACGAAGTGGCCATCCATGACGTCCAGGTGCAGGAGGTCAGCCCCACCGCCGCCACCGTGGGCATCCGTCGGCGCGAGGATGTGCGCACAGTCCTCTCCCATGCGGGCAAAGTCCGCGGAGAGGATGGACGGCGCGATGAGCGGCAGGCGGGGCGGGTGCGTGAGGAGGTCGGGCGCGGTCATGGAGAACGATAGCGTTGGGTGACGGCGCCATACGCTGCGGGCAGCTCTAGCCTCTGGCCGCTCTGGACCGCTCCCCCATCACTTGCTTTGAAAGGACGTTGGCATGCCGTCGTTTGACGTGGTCTCCCGGGCGAACTTCGCGGAACTCGACAACGCCATCAACAACGCGAAGAAGGCGGTGGCGGCGCGGTTTGACTTCCGCGGCGCGACGGCGGAGATCACCGTGGACGCGAAGGAGAAGAAGCTGAAGCTGGTGGCGGACGACGGGACAAAGCTGAAGGGGCTGCGGGAGATGTTCGAGACGGCGGCGCAGCGGCGCGGCATCCCGCTCAAGACGTTCGCTTGGACGGAGTCGGAGCCGACGCTCGCCGGCAAGCTCAAGTGGGAGTGCAAGATCCAGGACGGCCTTGAGCAGGAAAAGAGCAAGGCGTTGGTGAAGGCGATCAAGGACTCGAAGCTGAAGGTGCAGGCGTCGATCCAGGGCGATGAGCTGCGCGTCACGGGAAAGCAGATCGACGACCTGCAGGCGACGATGCGGCTGCTTGACGCGTCGGACGTGGGCGTGCCGCTCCAGTATGTGAACCTGAAGAAGTAGAACGCGTGCGCTTCAGGCGGCGGCTGTCGTTGGCACTTGGGTCGCGACGCGTGGAGCTGGTGCGCTCGCGTCGTCCAGCCACTTGGGCATGCGCAGGGGCAGCACGAGCGACACGAGGGCGGCAACGCCCGCCGAGATAACGAGGCTGGGGATGGTCACGTTGAGCGTCACCACGTGCATCTGGCGCAGCATGCTGGCCGTGCTGCACGCGAGCATGAAGGCGCAGAAGGCAAAGGAGAACTTGTTGAGGCCCGCGGCGATGAGCGGTATGAAACCGGTCGCGGCGAGTGCGAGCACCCACACCCAGTTGATATCGGGCAGGTAGCGGAGGGTGGAGAGGAGCCAGAAGAGGCCCAGGACAGTCGAGCAGACGCCGAAAGAGAACCATGTGCGGGTAATGGCTGTGCGGAGCGACGCGTGCGGGGAGGTGTTGGTCATGGTGCAGGTACTGTAGGCGGCATATATAGTGTTCGCTAACATATGGGTTTTCCCGATCCGCGGAGGAAAAAATCGCGGTTTTCCCGGCGTGATTTGTGAGATTGTGTCTCATGTGCGTGGCGCGGCAGGATTCGTGAACTTCCTTTTTCGGACTGACGCATCCTATTTATGGAAGCGGCACGTTGTGGGCGGTGTACCACGGCGGGCCGCACGGACCCATCACAAGGGAGCGGCACATGAGAACGGAACTGGTTGCGTGCGTGGCGGCGGGCGCGGTGGGAATGGCATCGAGCGCGGGTGTGGTGGCGTACGACGGGTTCAGCAACGGGCCGCGACCAAACCTCGACGGCTCCAGCGGCGGCACGGGCTGGAGCAGCACGTGGGTGGACAGCGGCAGCGTCGTCGCGACGAGCGTTGGCGGCGCGGGGCTGACTTATCCCAATCTAGTGACGACCCCCGGCGCGGCAGTGACGCCTGATGCAGCGCTGGACTTTTCCGGCGCGATGTACGGGCGGTCGTTCGGCGCGGTGCCCGGGAACAAGATGTACTTCTCATTCCTGTACCACCCTGTCGGCTGGGACGGGATGAACGCCGGAATCTCGTTCGGGGGCTACACGCTCTTTGGCGTTCCTGTGACGACGGGGGCGTACAGCATACGGCTTGGGCACTACCTGTTTGTCGGCACGGGTGTGAACGCGATGGCGGACCAGACGGTGTTGATCGTGGGCGAATTGGAAGTGACGGGAGCGACCACAGTGTACCGGATGTGGGTCAACCCGCCGGTCGGCCAGCCCGAGCCCGCGGCGCAGGCGCAGTACGCCCTCGGGGGTGCCACCCTGCCGCAGACGATGTACTGGGTCAACGCGGGGAGCGTCATCTTGGATGAACTGCGCATCGGTACGACATGGGCGGACGTCACGCCCACGACGCTGGGCGCGTGCTGCGTGGGCGGCGCACTCTGCTTGTCGCTCTCCCAGGGCGATTGTGCGATTCTCGCGGGCTCCACCTGGGCGGGAACGAACACGACCTGTGCGGGCGGGTGCGGCGTGCCCGCGTGCGACAGCATCGACTTCAACCACGACACGCTATTCCCGGACACGGCGGACATCGACGACTTCCTGACGGTCTTCAGCGGCGGGGGATGCTCCACCGGCGCTTGCGGGGATATTGACTTTAACAACGATGGGTTGTTCCCGGACACCGCGGACATCGATGCGATGTTGCGGGTGTTCAGCGGTGGCGCCTGCTCCTAGGCGCGCGGAGTACTCGCTTTGATCACCGTTTGTTCCATCCAGCACGCAAACGAGGAGTACGCATCATGATCACGTTCATACACAAGCTCGGCCATCGTTCCGGCCATACACGCCTCGCAGTGGGAGTCGGGCTCGCCGCAGTTTGGGTGGCGGTGCACCCTTCACTCGCCCAAGTCTCGACAACGGCCACCGTCGATACTTCCGTACTGGGCGCCGCGCTCAACCCTGCCGGGCTCACCATCACGTCCGTCACCATCCACAACGGTGTCGCCGGTCAGTTCGGCACCTATAACAATTTTGAGCGCCTGCCCGTCACCATCCGCCCCGGGATCGTGCTCTCGAGCGGGGACGTGACGGACCTGACGCCCATCCTCGGCGCATCGGAGCCGGGCTATGACCCGGCCTCACCGCCCGGGAAGGTCAATACCCAAATGAATGCCGAGCCCGTCACCGGTGGCACGCCCGAATTCGACGACTTCGGGTCGCACTCTGGCAACATCGAGAACTTCAACGGCTCCTACGACGTCGCCGCCCTCCGCGTGGACTTTTCGCTCGAGGACGACAGTTCGGTCAAGTTTGACTTCCTTTTCGGCTCGGTCGAGTTCCCGTTCTGGACCAGCCAGTTTACCGATTCGTTCCTTGTGTTCCTCGATGGGACGAGCCGCGCCGATCAGATCACGCTCGACTTCGCGGGTAACGCCGTGCAGGTGGGCAGTTCGTTCGCCGGCCTCGAAACCACCACCGATCAGAACACCGCATTTTCCGACCCGCACGCGGTCATCCACCACCTCACGACGACGTCCCCGGTCATCGGCGGCGGCGATCACTATCTCATCTTTGAGGTCGGCGACGTCAACGACCACATCCTTGACAGCGCGGTGTTCATCTCCAACCTGCGTGCCGAGGCGGGCCCCGCCGGAACTCACGAGACAGAGGACCCGCCCTACGCCGACTGCCCGCGGATCACCGCGCAGCCCGTGGACTCTGGCGCGTGCGCGGGCGGCGCTGCGTCCTACTCTGTCGCTGCTGTGGGCGCGGGGACGCTTTCTTATGAGTGGCAAGTCCGGACCGCGTCAGAGACGTGGGCTTCACTCGCGTCCGGCCCCGTCTTGCTCCCCTGCGGTGGGGTCGCGCAGGCCACTGATCCCACCAACGCGACAACGGTTGTTTCCATCACACCCTGCCCCGGTGTGGACTCCTACCGCGTCCGCTGTCGAGTCTCCAATGCGTGCGGCGACGTGACCAGCCAGCGCGCGATATTCACCATCAGTGCTGCGTGCTGCGACTCAATCGACTTCAACCACGACACGCTGTTCCCTGACACGGCGGACATCGACGACTTCCTCACCGTCTTCAGCGGCGGTGGGTGCTCGACGGGCACGTGCGGGGACATCGACTTCAACAACGACGGGTTGTTCCCGGATAC
>CALLYM010000046.1 GCA_937858155.1 uncultured Phycisphaerales bacterium
GACGTCGGCCACGCCATCTCGCGCGGGGTTTGTGGGGACTTGTACACCGCTCGGTTCACGCGTCATTCGCCCGTACTCTACCCATGTCGTCTGATGCGTAACACACGAAGCCCTCCCCCTCCCTCCGCCATGACCCTCCCTGCCCCATCCCCCTTCGCTCGCCACTGGCGCTTAGACCCTGGGACCGTTTTCCTGAACCATGGTTCGTTCGGCGCTGCTCCCGCTAGGGTGCTGGGGGTGCAGAGCGTGTGGCGGGAACGTCTCGAGAACGACCCGGTGCGCTTCTTTGTCGAGCACCACTACGCCGCGATGGATGCTGCACGGCGGTCGCTGGCAGACTTCCTGGACTGCGAATGGGACTCGCTGGCCCTCGTCACAAACGCAACCACCGCGGTCGCCACGGTCTTCGCCCACTTGCGTGAGACGGGATTTCTGCGAGCAGGCGACGAGGTGCTGGTGCCGGATCATGAGTACCCGGCATGCCAGAACATTGCGCGCCATGATGCGCCGCTCGCGGGGGCGTACGTCGTGCCGGCGCCGCTGCCGTTCCCGCTCGGGAATGACCACCGCGCCGCGGAGCACACGATCGTCGCGAATATCCTTGCCCACGCGTCACCCAAGACCCGCGTGGTGCTGCTGAGCCACGTCACAAGCCCAACGGCGCTGATACTTCCCGTGGAACGCATTGTCCACGAGCTGCGGCACCGCCTGGGCGATTCTGTCCGCATCATTGTCGATGGGGCTCACGCCATCGGGTTCGTGCCGAACCTGCGGCCGGCGGCGCTGGGGTGCGACTACTACACCAGCAACTGCCACAAGTGGCTGTGCTCGCCCAAGGGGTCCGCGTTCCTTTGGGTGCGGGATGGGCTGCGGGAGGGGCTCCGCCCGCTCGTTCTGTCCAACCACGCCGAGCGCGGCAAGCCCGGACGGCCCCAGTTCTTGACCGAATTCGACTACCTCGGAACCGCCGATTGCACACCGTTCTACTGCCTCCCCGATGCGATCCAGACCATGGGTCTGATGGCCGCGGGGGGCTGGCCGGAAGTCATGCGGCGCAACCGCGAGTTATGCCTGAAAGCGAGAGACCTGCTCTGCGCAGCGCTCCGCATCCAGCCGACCGCGCCCGACACCATGGTGGGCTGCACGTGCTCGCTCATTCTTCCCACGCCCCCCGACAAGGCCCGCCGTCTTGCCGAGCGTCCCTGCCGCTATGGCGACGCGCTCCAGGACGTGCTGCTGGACAGGTGGTGCATCCAGGTGCCCGTGTGGAACTGGACGCTCGCGACTGGGCGGACCATGCGTCTACTCCGCGTCTCCGCGCAGGCGTACAACAGCATTGAGCAATACGAGTACCTGGCGCACGCCTTGAAAACTGAGTTGGAGGCCGAGTGACGCGGGACGATGCCGGCAGCCCCGCCCGCTTCGTCAGCCCCTCAGCCCACGCGCCAATTCGCCCGCAAAGTCCTGGGCCACCAGCACAGGGTCCTGCCCGCGCTGAACCGCTTCGGACATCCGCCTGACGAGTGCACTCCCGACAATGGCGGCGTCGGCGTGCCGGACCACCTCAGTCACTTGCTGGGCGGTGCTGATGCCAAAGCCGCAGGCGATGGGAAGGTTGGTCATTTCACGCAGCGCGGTGATGCGCGCGCCGATGTCCATCGCCTGCGTTCCCTGAGCGTTCTCGCCCGTGATGCCGGTCCGCGCGAGCAGATAGACAAAGCCCGTGCACATCGTGACGATGCGCTCCGCCCGCTCCCTGGTGGTTGTCGGGGCGATGAGAAGCGTGAACGTCAGGCCCGTCGCGTCCGCGGCGTCCCGGAACGGGCCGGCCTCCTCGACCGGTACGTCGGGCACGAGCAGGCCATCGAAACCGGCATCCGCGGCCTGCTTGCAGAACACCCTGGGATCGCCCGAGGACATGCGGAGCACGATGGACGCGCTCACCATCGCGACAAGCCCCAGCGACGTGGACGCGCGGGCCGCACGGACCTCCTCAAACACCTTTGCGGGTGTCATGCCCTGCTCCAGTGCATGGTGCATGGCCTGGGCAATGGTCGGGCCGTCGGCGATGGGATCGCTGAAAGGGAAACCGATCTCGACAATGCTCGCCCCGGCGATTTCCATCGCCTCAAAGAGCTGCTTCAGCATGCCCGGACGTGGATGCCCAGCGCAGAGGAAAGGCATGAGCGCTTTGTGCGACTGCCCCGCCTGGTGGAGCCCGTGGAATGCGTCATCAATGCGGCCCATTGCAAGGAAGGTAGGCAGGATTCGCGCCCCCGCAACAGCTCGTTACCGGAGCCCCGCGAGGAACTTCTCCAGCCTGTCGATTCCCCGGTTGATCTGCTCCTCGCCGCACGCGAAGGAGATTCGGACATGTTCTCTGCCGCAGCCCCCAAAGTCTTCGCCGGGCACGAACGCCACGAGGCCTTCCTCCAGGAGCGCCTCGCAGAACGACATGGCACTCTCGATCCGACGCCCGTCTGGCGTGGTCCTGCCGAAGAAACCAGACACCTTCGGGAACGCGTAGAACGCGCCGGTGGCCTTCGCGCACCGCATGCCGGGCACGGCGTTCAGACGCCGGTTCATCACCTCCGCCCGGGACGCGAACGCCAGCCTCATCCGCTCCACATCGCCCGCGCACTGCGTCAGGGCGGCGCGGATGGCGGGGTACGTGAAGCTTGTGATGTTCGTGCTCATCTGCCCCTGCAGTGTCGCCATGGCCTGGGTGAACCGCAGGCCAAAGTCGCCCGAGGATCCGGTGTAGCCGATGCGCCAGCCGGTCATGCCATAGGCCTTGGACAGGCCGTTGAGCGTGATAGTCCGCTCGGCGAGTTCGGGGATGCTGCCGATGGAGAAGTGAGCGATGCCCGCGTACACGATTTTCTCATAAAGCTCGTCGGAAAGGATGGTGATGTCCGGCGCGATCGTCCGGGAAGCCTCAAGCACCACCGCCGCGATCGCCCGCAGTTCATCAGGCGAGTACATCGTCCCGCACGGGTTGCTCGGGCTGTTAAGGATGACGAGGCGCGTGCGCGGCGTGATCGCGGCCTTGATCTGCGCGGCGGTGGCCTTGAACCCCGACTCCACCGTGGTAGGCACTTCGACGATCTTCCCACCCGCAAGCTCCACGATCGGCGCGTAGGACACCCACGCCGGCACGGGCAGGACGACTTCCTGCTGGGGCTTCGCGGTCGCGTGAGGGTCGTCGATGAGGCAGTGGATGGCGACGAAAAGGCTGTGCTTGCCGCCCGCCCCGATGGTGATGTGCTCGGGGGTGCAGCCGGGCAGCCCGTTCTCGTCGGTCAGCTTTTTCGCGATCACCGCGCGGGTATCTGGGTCGCCCAGGGTGGGCATGTACTTCGTCTGGCCCGCGAGCAGCGCCTTGATCGCCGCGTCTTTCACCACCTGCGGCGTGTCAAAGTCCGGCTCGCCGGCGGCGAAAGAGAGCACATCCTTCCCGGCCCGCTGCATCGACTTCGCGCGGTTCATGAACGCGACCGTGACGGAGGGCGTAAGGGCCTGCACACGCTGGGAGACTGCGAGCATGAATGACATTACGCAGTCACTCGCGTGCGAGAGAGTTCGCGGTATCCTGCGGTCAAGCACCAACGAAAAAGCCCCGGCGAACAGGCCGGGGCTTTCTGCGACGGTGTCGGGGAATGTGCTACTGGTGGCGGACGATCTGGTTGAGCAGAGACAGCGCCCGCTGGCGGCCCAGGAAGAAGTCCGTGGATTCCACGGAATCCTGCGCGTCCGACAGGAAGCGGTTCTGGTCGCTGAGCGTGTAGGAGAGGGCGCCCGCGGGAGCATTGATGACGCTGTCGGCAGCCTGCGGGTCGTAGGTCGTCACGGGCGTGTTGCCCACGATGTTGTCGCTGCTGATGCGCAGCCCCATGAGCTCGCCCGCGCGACGTGCGACCGCACCGGTCAGATCGTTCACGAACTGGTCCACATCCGCCTGGCTGGGCGTGAGGCCCATGATCGCGAACGCTGGAGAGAACACAACCGCTTCGTCCTCGAGGTTCGTATTGAAGGGGTCCGAACGCTGGCTGGCGCCGAAGGGTTGCGTCGTGACGAAGGACGCGTTGAAGGAGTTGAAGATGCCCAGGTTCTGGACGTTGAAGGACTGGAACGCCTTGAAGATCTGGTTGATCGGGTCGGTCGCGTTGGAGAGGTAGATGGTGGAGAACGGCTGGAACTCGAAGTCCGCGGGGTTCGTGGAGAAGTGGACGTCCAGGCCCGTGCTCTGGAAGAGCGTGTTGAGCGAGCCGACCATGCGGGAGAGCACGTAATTCGCCACCGGCTGCCCGCTTGTCGTCGATCCGGTGAAGGCCAGGATGGCGGGATCAAACGCGGACAACTGGGTTGTCAGACCGCCGGCCTCGAGCCAATCAACCGTGCCGCCGGAGGTTTCGATGAAGATGTTCTGGCGCTGCTTGCTGATCGTGCCGGTGCCGAGCGTGGTCAGTTCGATCTCGTAGGGGCTGTTGATGACGCCCTGCAGGTAGAGGGCGAATGTGCCCGCCTGGCCCGACGCGCCGAGCTTCTCGGGGGTGATGAACTCGATGTAGAAGTCGCCGCGGCTGTCAAAGCCGTACTTGGTGGACCCGTTGTCGGCCAGCACGGTGTTCGCCGTGCCGCCGTAGGGGATGAACTCACTGGGGCTGAAGACCACCGTGCCGTCGTCCACGGTCGTGGAATTGGAGGTGTCGAACAGGCCGAACTGCACGGTGCCGCGGTTATTGACATTGGACGCGATGGCCTGGGACCCCAGGTCGGCGCCGAGGTCTGTGAGACGCACCGTCGCCCGGAACTTGGTGCCGGGGGTGATGGCCTGGCGGTTGTTGAGGTGATAGATATCCACGTCCGACGAGATACCCGAGAACGTACCGACCACACCCGAAGGGCCGATGGCGGACTTGATCGTGCTGGTGGACACTCCCGCGCTGTTCGTTGTGGACGTGATGCCGTGCTCGTTGGTGCCCGTCACGGTGCCGTTCGCGGCGTTGTAGGTGAAGGTGTAGTCGGCAATAACGATGTTCTGAGCGTCGTCGCTTGTGCCCAGCACGCCGTCCAGACCGGCGAACGCGATCGGGGCCGGAGCGTTCACCACGCTCGTGCCGTCGCCCGCGTTGGTGGAGGACGTGAAGCCGGTATCGCCATCGTCAAAGATCGTGACGGCCAGGCGGTAGGACCCCAGCTCGCCGTCCGCGGTCGGGAAGCGGTTGTTGACGTTGTTGGTCGCGATCTCTGTCGTATCGCCCACCGCGATGATGTACGCGCCCGTCCTGCGGATGAGGAATGACTGCGGCTGCGTCTGGATCGGAGCGTCCGCCTCGGCCAACGCGGCGGGGAGGGAGACCGCATCCGCCTCCGCACCGATGAACCCGATGAAGTTGCCCTGGGCGTCAAGCAGCGAGACCTGCGCGGCGAAGCCGGCGCCCAGCAGCGAGGAAAGCTGGAGAATCTGCCCGGCCTGGAGCGTGATGGAATAAAGGTCCACATCGCCCGCGAAGCGGAAGTCGTTGGCGTTGTTGTCCGGGTGGTCGCCGATGGCGCCGCTGATGAAAAACGTGCGGTTGGCGTCCGGCAGGCCGTCGGGGCTGCGGTTGTTGTCCATCACGAAGTCAATGTTGGACGGCGCGTAAAAGTCGGCACGCCAGCCGTCCAGGAACGGCACGGAAACCGCGGTGAGCTTGTCGCCCGCGTCGCCCACGATCGTGTCCTGGGAATAGGTGTCCTGGGCCTCGATGACGCCGTTCGCGTCGCCGTCCAGGGGCATGTGCGTCAGGCGGGAGCGCGTGAGCGTTTCCGACAGGCGGAAGCGGTACACGCCCGGGCCCGGCAACCCGCTGGTGACAGGCAGGTTGCGTGTGACGACGGAACGGGCGAAGGTGACGTTGAGGGTGTTGGTGTTCTCGGTGTAGGAGAGCGTGTAGTCCACGCCCTCGATAAGCCGGATCTCGATATCGCCCGCACCTCGGACCTCGGACACGCTCAACGCCGAACTGAGCGAAGAGATGTCCATGAGCTGGTTGAAGGTGATTGTGGCGGTGTAAACCTGAGCCTCAACGTTGACGGCGAGGTCGGTGACACGGACAGGGAGCGGCGGGAGGACGCGGGTCTCCACGGCGAAGTTGCCGCGGGAACCCACAAACGTCTGACCGCCCACGCGGACAAGACCGATGGTGCCGCTGGAAGCGATGCGGTAGCTCTCAGACAGGCGGGCGGAACCAGTGTTCTGACCAGTGATTGTGACCGGACCGATGGTCGACCGGCCGGCGGCGATGCCGTCATCCCGCGTGCCGAAGAACCTGTCGGCCCCGCGGAGCAGTCCTGCCGTGATGTCAGACTCACGGAAGTCGCCATTAATCGTGACTGTCCCGATGAAGCCGGTGGAGAGCTTGTCGGCGGCGGAGCCGGTGCCGTCGAAGGCGGCGTCCGTGCCGGTGTCCACACCCGCCGCGATGGCGGAGTCGAACATCTGTCCGGCGATGGTGACGGTGCCAAGCGAGTCGTACACAGCCACGACCGACTGGGACATCGCGCCCGTCGCCAGGCTCGTCAGCGAGCCGCCGACACGGATCTGCGTGCGATCGACCGCTCCCGTGATGGCGATCGCACCGCTGTCACGATCGACGCTGATGAGGCCTGAGGCCGCCCCCGTGATGTTGGCCGAGCCGAGTGAAAGAACCTGCAAAGAGGCCTCACCCGTGTCGGGTGCGCCACCGAAGACGCCGCCCACGGTGAAGGTGCCCATGGCCCGTGCGGTAACGTACCCGCCGTTCCACGACGGCGCGGTGAACGAAGTGACATCGCCGCCGGTCGTGATGCGCGGGGTGTTGGCGGCATCGATGTTCCCTGAGCTGTTGCGGGCGAAGACCGAGCCGCCCGCCGCGTTAACTGCGCCAATACCCGCGTCGATGGTGACGTTGGTGGACCCACGGAGCGTCGAGGTGAAGGTGAGCGTGCCCAGCGACGCCTCGTCGTTGGACAGGATCGTCATGTTGTCGATGAAGCCGGTGCTGGACGCGACGGAGAGCGTGCTGGCGCTCGTCGTGTTGCGGAGCGTCAGGCGGTTGGAACCGGAGTCGTAGATGGCGACACCGGGCCCGGAGAACGTGAACGTGTACGTGGCACCGCCGGACGAGAACGACTGCGTGCCGGAGAAGGACGTCCCCGGGATCGCCGCGTCGGCGTCCACACCCTTGCTGCGGTTCTCTGCACGCCAAGAAGAGAACCCGTTGAGCGGGCCGTTGCTGAAGCGAGAATCGGTCTTGATCGAGTTGGGCAGGACGTCAGCGGAAACCTGCGTGTTGCTGACGGTGAGCGGAATGGCGATCGTCGTGATGGACGAACGCCCCAAGGCCTGGGTGTCGTCCGTGGTGCCGTAGACGCCGTCACTACCCGCCTCGACGCCGGCGAGGATGCCCACGCCGAACGCCGCCTGCAGGCTAACGGTGCCGATCGTTCCGGCCTTGACCGTGTCCTTGTTCGTGCCGATGCCGCCGGGGCGGTTGTCGGCGCCAAGGTCGGTGACACCCGCGAGGAACAGAGCATCCGCCACGCTGAACGCGCTGGTGACGCTGGTGATGTTGTCGCCCGCGACGAAGAACGAACCCTTGCGACCCGCGGAGAACTGATCGTTCGAAACGCGGCCCGAGATGGCGACACTCGTGATGCTCCGCCCGGCCACAAAGCCGGCCTCGAACACCGAGCCCGCGATGGTGACGGTGCCGATATTGCGACCGGCCTGGATGCGAGGGCCCTGGAGCGAGGAATCCTGACCGACACCCGCCGGCAACTGGTTGCGGAGCGCATCGCCCGCCACCGTGTTGAACTGGCTCTTGAAGGGGTCAATGCCCACGTTGCCGAACACGCGGCCCGCGTCCGCAGCGACGGAAAGGCTTGTGATGTCGTAATCGGCGTAAACGCTCGCCAGAAGGTCACCGCCAGTGACCGTGAGGTTCTGGATGCTGCCGTCGTACGCGGCGATGATGCGGCCGGGGTAGAACGAGCCGTTGGTCATCGTCACGTTACCGATGCCACCGGTGTAGGAGATGATGTCGCCGCCGAAGTCGCCCGCCAGCGTGACGCTCTGGATCGCGTTCTGCGCCACGATGCTGCCGTGGCCGATGCGGTTGGACTCGGGCTTGGAGGAGCTGCGACCGAGCGTGACCGTGCCGATGGTGCCGGACGCGCGGATGTCGTTGTAGAGCTGGCCGTTGGGGGCGGAGACAGTCCCGATGTTCTGGCGGCTCAGGATGTAGGCCCCAACGCGGTCGGTCATGCTGCCGATGTTGCGACCAGCCGTGATGGAAGTAATGGAGCCCGCGACGTCGGCCTCGAGAATGACGTCGCCCGCGGTGGCAAGGATGCTCTGCACGGGGGCGTTGGTGCCGGTGGTCACGAGCTTGAGATTGACGTTGCCCGTGGTCGAAGACAGTGTGCCGACGGGGCCCGTGGAGCGGACCTCGCCGTGGAAGTCCTTGATCGTGGTGATGGTGCCGATGCTGCCGCCCGGCCCAGTGACCTCGATGAGCGAGTTCTGGATGGAGTTGACGGCCATCGTCTGGATGGCGCCGGAGACGCTCAGCGTGGTGCCGGTGATGTTGCCCGTGATAGTGTTGGACTCGATGGCACCCGCCTCGAACTTGACGGCGCGCATGTCCCCCGTCAGCGTGATGTTGCGGACGATGCCCGCGATGTTGTAGGTGCCGCGGATCATGTTGACCGCGGAGATACGGCGTTCGACGTCGCCCACCGCGTTGACGGTGAGGTCGGAGATGTTGTGGAGCGCGGTGATCTCCCCGATATTCTGGGAGATGACCATCTCGTTGGGACGGAACTCGAGCGGGTCGCCCGTGAGCGTCGAGTTGCGGATGTTGTCGCCCTGCACAGTGCCCAGGCGTCCCGTGGTACCCAGAGAGGTCGCGTCCCACGTGCCGCCGGGGAAGAGGATTTCCTCGACATTGTCTGCAAAGAGGTTGGAGCGGAAGATGCGGGAGTTGGGGATCTGGAGCGTGCCGATATCGCCGTTGGCGACTCGGTCCTCGTACTGGTGGTACGACTGCCAGTAGTCCTCCAGTCGGCTGGTGCTGATGCGAGCGTTGTCGATGAAGCCGTTCTGGATCGAGATGATGTCGATGCCGTCGGCCTGGCCCTCCTGCAGGACCTCGTTGGGGTCGCCAAAGGGCACCGTGTTCGCCGAGATGATGTTGCCGCCGATGAACGGAGAGCCGTTGGACGCCGTGGCCCGCACGTCGCGGATGTTGTTCGAGGCGAAGATGCCGGTCGTACCTATGGGGGTGCCCAGCGGCTGAGCGGCGATGCCGTCGCCCACGTCGATGAGGTCGACGTTGAACGCGTACACCACGCCCCGGAGGCCGTCAAAGCCCCCGAACGCGGTAGCGTGATCGGAGTTGATGATGGCCTCGGTGATCGTCGCGGCGGCATCCTGCAGGACGATGTCGCCCACCGCGCCGGTGACGCGGAGGCTGGTGAGGTTGCCCGTGCGCACGACAAGGCCGTTCGCGTACTCGTCGAAGGGAACACCCAGGTCGTCCAGGTACGCCGTGCCGCCGCCGTAGTTGTCGTCGTTGAGAGGACGGTACAACTCGCCGTTGAAGTCGTCGTCCACCGTCACGCCGTCGTCGATCTCCATCCCGATGGGCCCGCCCACGTCCTGGGTGGTTCCGCCGGGGTTGATGCCGAGCCGCGCCGAGTAGTCCTGCGGGCCGAAGGCGACGGTCTGTGTATACCCAAGGTCGCCGTTCACTTCCACTGTGCCGACCGCGGTCGCGTCGATGGTGAGGATGTCGCCGTGGACCGAATGGTTGACGATGCTGTCGATCGCGCCGTTCACATCAATGCGGTACACATCGATCTCGGGGCCGGCGGTGCCGGAACCGATCTCGATGGACGAGCCCGCGTCCGCGTTGGTGACGATGATGCGGCCGATCGAAAGCACATCGTCAGAGTCGCCGGTAAGGGGTGTGATCTGAAGGGAGCGGCCGCCCGCGAGATTGACCGTCACCTGCGCGAGCACGACGCCCTGCGAGTTGTCGATCGGGAGCACGCGGTAGGTGCCGATGTTCGCGCCATCGGGAGCGCCGATCACGTCGATGCGGAACCGCACGCCGGCATCATCGACGAACTCGCGGGCCTGCCCCCCGATGATCGGGAACGTGTGGTTGGCCGACGAGTTGAGCGAGAGCAGCGGGAAGTCGACGAACCGCACGTCCGAGCCCGCACTGCTGGTGATCGGCACGCCTGTGGTGCCGTCGTAGATACCCGAGCGCGGGTTGGTGTCGTTGTACGAGTCCTGGCTGACGAGCAGTTCGCCGATGGTGGAGCCCGCGGGAACACGCATCCGCAGCTGATCGGAAATGACGTGGAAACCCGTCCGCACCCGCCCGATGGAGCCGCCATTGCCGCTGCGCCCGGTGATGATCGACATGCCACCCGTGGCGCCGACGGACGCGCGGGGGTCGCCCTCAAAGTCCTGGTCCATGCCGATGCCGCCGGAAATGTCGGCCGAGCCAAACGCGCCACCGATGTCAAAGTACAGGAAGTTGACGTCGCCCTCGTTGGGTCCCCCGGCGATCGTGGGGTTGATGCCCGTCACGAGGGAACCAACATTCCCGCCCGCGCGGATGTCGATGCGGCCGGTGCCGTTGCCGTTGGGCACGCCGATGTCGCCGCCACTGGTGATGTTGTAAATGGAGCCCGGCGTGGTGAACACGCCCCCCATGAACGACATCGAGTCGTCCGGGTTGATCGCGGTGTTGTACGTCTCGGTGGGGTCCGCGTCCGCGCCGCCCGAATCGACATACCCCATGCCCACGCGGATGGAGCCGATGGACCCGCTGAGCACGGTGACCGTGTTCGCGCGGGTGGTGTTGCCCGAGGCAAAGCCCGAGCCGCCGCCCGTGCGGTACGCGCCGAGCGTGGTCGCCGCCATGCCCGTGATCACGATGGAGTAAGGCAGGTTGGAAACATCCGTTGTGGCGTTGTCGTTGGTGGGGTCCTGCACAACGAGGTAGTACACGCCCGGCCCCTCGGTGGGCTTAAACCGGATCGTGGTCGCGTCAAACCGACGCAGGTCCTCCACCGTGTCCACACCCTCGGGCGCGGCGACGGTGCGGCCACGCTGATCCACCACGCGGAAGTAAGGCAGGAAGCCGGTGCTGGCGTTCACGCCCTGGATGAAGATTTCAGACGACCCGTCAGAAGTGAACGCAAACACGTCGGCCTTGTCCTCGCCGGTGTTGATATTGTCTCGGCCGCTCACTTCACCGCGGATGCGAACGCCGGTGCTCGCGGAACCGACGAATTCCGCGCCGGAAATCGTGTCGTTGCGGAAGTACCCGTTGCCGAACGTCACCGCCTGACTGTTGTTCCGGAACACGTCCGTCGTGGCCTGCCCATAGGGGGCGCCGCGGTCCTGCAGATTGAGAGAGATCGCGACCTGCTGCGCCGTCTGCGTGGGGATGCCCAGCACGTGCTCGATCTCCGAGTACACGAACGTGCTGCGTGGCGGGCGCGAGGAGGGAGCGTTGAGATCACCCACCACCGTCACGTCCAGCAGGCTGCGACCGCCGGTCATCACCTGGCCCGCCGTGCGGCCCACGATGATCTGACCGCCGGTCTTGTACACCGGTTCAAGCGTCACGTTCGGGTCGGTCACCGTGAAGTCAGGATCGGGGGCCCAGAGCCCGGCGTCCGTTCCGCTGGAGAACGTGCCCAAGTCCCCGTCCACCGTGAGCGTGCCGAGCATGTAGCCGACGGAGAACTGCTGGATGCTCCCGCTGACATGCGACGAACCCAGCAGCGCACCGTTGATGTTGACGGAACCGATGGACTGGCCATTCTCGACGAAAATACCCTGGTCGGCCCGGTTGAACCCGTCCGTGATGATCGCTCCTCCTGCCGCGCCGTAGGGGTCGACAGTGCCGGGGTCGTAGAAGTCGATGACGCCGTCGCCGTTGACGTCGACCCAGCCCGCGCCGCGCGTGTGGTCCCGGAGGAATGCAGAACCAACGAACACCGAGCCGGGGCCGTCGGGCAGGCCGGTGACGGTGATATCTGTGCCGTCCACGTCGAAGCCAAAGCCCATGCCGGCGCGCTCAAGGTCGTCGTACCAGCCGTTGAACTGCTCCACCCACAGGCCCGCGATGCCGCCCTCGAAGAACGGCGCGTTCACGGGCTGCGTGTCGCTCGTCTGGATATTGAGGCCCCACATGCTGACGGTGGTGCGGGCATCTACACCCGAGAACCGCAGAGCACCGATACCGTCATTGAAGTCAGGAATGCCGTCGTCGTTGAGGTCCACGAGCAGCAGGTCGCTGCCAAAGAGCGCATCGAGCGCCATCGTGCGCTGCATGTCGTTCCCGTACAGGTCCGTGAGCGTGACCGACGCCCCGACCGGGCCCGAGAGCGTGACCGCCGCGTACCTGATGAGCGGCTGGATGACCTGCTTGTTCACGGTCTGGATGCGCGTGTACGTGAACGTGTCCACCGCGAACGCGGTCACCTCAGAACCCGGCGCGGCATCGGCCACCGCCGTGATGCGGATCGTGTCGAATTGACGAGTCGTGAACGGCACGAAGAAGTTGAACGTGCCCACGCCGTTCGCGGCGTTGGTGCCCCCCGCGGGCGTCAGGCGCTGGCCCAGTGTGTTGCCGGTGAATGTCGCGAGCACCTCGTTCTGGAACAGGAGTTCAACCCGATGCCGCGCAAGCGTGAGGCCCGTAATGTCCGCCACGCCCACGCCGCCGTTCGCGGTGAGCTGCGTCACGCCGCCAATCACCAGCTGCACGGAGGACGCCGCCAGCTGTGGCCGCCGCCCCGACTGCTGATCAAGGTCCCCGAAGAACCGGAACGAAACAGAGTCGCCCTGGTTGGGCAGGTCAAGCCGCAGGTAGCGGGCGTTGTTGTCCTGCGTGTCACCGGGCGGGAAGCGGCCCTCGACCGTGGCATCAATGCCCGAATGCACGATCTGGATATTGCTCTCCGCAAAGAACGAGCCCGAACCACGCTGCCCGTACGCCTTGTCGTTGAACGTCTCGGATGTGCTCTGCGGCGTTGGCGCTTCCGTGGGCAGTTCTGCGCTGGTCAGCAGGTAGGGCACGACGTACCCGAACGGTGCCTGCACCGTCCCCAGCCCCGTCGTGGGGTCGATGTCGTCCGCGGTAACGGTGAGTGAGAACAGGAGCTGACGGGCCTCGAGCGCCTCAATCCCCGTGCGGTCCGGCGCAAGGCCCGCGGCGCGAGAAATGGCGTCAGGCGTCGAGCGCGGGCGGTGGGACTCGTGGCGGGTGGTGCGTCCGGTGCGGTTGAACAGACCCATGACAACTCCTGTGGGCTAGCCTGCGCGTCTCGCGCAGGCGTGGACGGTAGACCCGCACAATGCGTGTGCCCAATCCGATCGCGGCTCCAACCGCGTCGATCCGGCACTGCACTGCGAGGGCCTCGCTGGAGGCGGGTGGGGCGGGCGACCTGCGCCCGCGTGCTCACGCCCGTCCTTGTTCGGCGGGCTCCGCGATCTTTGGTGGATCGCACGCCCGCATCGCTCGAGGGCTCACTCCTTGCGGAAAGCCCTCCACTGCGTCACAGGCTACCCGATTTCTGGCCCGCGCTCAACTTGCCCGCTGTGGAAAATACGGGATTGTGGAGCACGACTCAAAATCGGTTTTTGTTCGGCATCGTGAATACCCGATGCCCCGCCTGCGTCTACATCGATACGGATGGCATCCGCTTCGGTTGCCGGTATGCCAAGAAGGTTTTTGTTCGGCATGAAACTTGGATTAGACACCGGGCTCACCCGTGGTCTTGGCGTGCACCGGTTCAATTGCAGGCATCGGCCCTGCCTGCACACCAGTCGTCGCCGCGGACTGCACCGTGTCCATGACCCGGCCGCCCACAACCGCCAGCACGATGACACCCGCCGCCGAAACCACGGCGCCCAGAACCCGTGACGGGAATGGGCTTACCCCCACCACCTCGACAAACTCGTCCTTCTTCTCCAGGAACGGCAAAAACGCCAGTCGGAGGTAATAGAACGCCGCGATCGCGGAATTGATGCCCAACACCACGACAAGGACGTACTCCTTCGCATGAATTGCGCTCGTAAAGAGCGGCAACTTTCCGAAGAACCCCAAAAGAGGCGGCAGCCCAAGCAGGCTGAGGCTGCAAATTGTCATGACCCACCCAAGCACAGGCTGCGTAGCGGTCAGGCCCCGGAGGTCGTCCATCTGATCAACCTCTCGCGCCTCCCCATCAGGCCCCGCCCTGCGTTCCAGCGCTGCGAGCACCGCGAACGTGCCCGTGCTCATGACGCCGTAGGACAGCAGGTAGAACAGCACCGCCGCGATGCCCGACCGTGCGAACGAATCCGCGGGCCCGGCGATCAACCCGACCAGCATGTACCCGGAGTGTGCGATCGAGGAATACGCGAGCGTCCGCTTGACGCTTGTCTGGAGCAGCGCGAGCACATTGCCGATCGTCATGGTGAGCGCCGCGATGACCCACAGCATCAGCCGCACGCTCTCCGGAAGGCTATGGCCAAACTCGCTCGCCCTGGTCACGCCGCCCTGCAGCACATCCGAAAGGCTCGGGGCAGCAGCGCCCCGCTCAAACCGCCACCCCGCGGCCGAAAGCACCAGCATAAGGGCGATGAAACCCGCCGCCTTGGGCACAAAAGCAAGGAACCCCGACACCTGCGGCGCCGCACCCTCGTACACATCGGCCGTGTAGAAGTGCATCGGCACCGCGGCGATCTTGAAGCACAGGCCCAGGATGCTTACCAGGAGGCCCGCCATCGCGATGGAATTGATGCCGTGCGCCGAGAACGAGAACGCGATCTGATTCAGGTTGGTCGAGCCGGTGCCCCCGTACAGCAGCGCGAAGCCGTACAGGAACACCGCTGCGCCGAGCGCCCCGAGGAAGAAGTACTTGACCCCCGCCTCGCGGCTCTTGTTGCGCGCGCTCGAAATGGTCACCATGATGTACGTGGGCAAGCTGGTCAGCTCAAGCGCCAGAAACAGCCAGATGAGGCTGTCCGCGCTCGCACACAGCATGAGCCCCGTGAGGCTGAACAGGAAGAACGCGTAATACTCCGCGCGGTTCGCCCGCAGCGCGTCGTACCCGCGAGCGCCGGCGGAGATAAGCCCCTCTTCCACCCGATCCACCGTGCCCGCCTGGACGAGCAGCAGCAGCAACCCCACGCCCGCGATCACCACCTTCATGTACATCGCAAGGTTGGGCAGCAGCACCTGTCCCGCGGCCTTGTCTGCCGCGTCGGCGCCGGTCGGCGTTGTCACGAATGCCAGCACGCCGGCGATCACGATGCCAAGGCCCGCCATGACCGCGGTCGCGTTCCTGGTCGCCTGCACCCGAGACAGCCCCACCACCATCACAACGCACGTCGTGATGAACAGGGCGATCTCGGGGTACATGTACGCGAGGCGTTCGATCATGGGCGCACCCCCTCGCCGCCGGCCGCGAGCGGCACGCGAGATGTCGCGGCGTTTTCATGCACCGTGCGTACAGCGTTCGAGACCGCCGGAGTCAACGCGTCCACCACAGGCTTGGGGTACAACCCCAGGAACAGGCACAACGCCGCGAGCGGCACGAGAGTCAATATCTCACGGCGGTTAAGGTCGGCAGGAAGAACAGACTCGTGCGATCCGTGGGACACGCCGCCACCATGAGAACCGTGTGAGCCGTGCCCGTGGCCCGCCGGTTCAAGCAGCGTGCCCCACACCACCTTGCCCGTCATGTACAGGAGATACATCGCCGCGATGATGACCCCCGTGCCCGCGATGAACGCGTACCACGGTCCAAGGTTGCCCGCCGTCGCTCCCGGCAGCGGCCCGCCGACGCTGTTCCACACGCCGCTGCCCCAGGCGCTGCTCGCCTGGAACGCGCCCTTCATGCACAGGAATTCGCTCACAAAACCGTTCAGGCCCGGCAGCCCCACGCTCGCCATCACAAAGAACACCATGAACGTGGACCACACCGGCATCTTGGAGGCAAGCCCGCCAAGTTCCTTCATGCTGCGCGTGTGGTACCGCTCATAAATCATCCCGATCAGCAGGAACAACGCGCCCGTCGAGAGCCCGTGATTCACCATGTACAGCACGCTGCCGAGCACACCCGAGCCGTTCAGCGCGAACATGCCCAGCATGCAGAAGCCAAGGTGCGCGACCGACGAGTACGCTACAAGCTTTTTCACGTCCGTCTGCACCCAACAGATGAGCCCGCCGTAGATGATCCCCACGATGGAGAGCGTCGCAAGCAGCGGGGCGTACTCCACCACCGCCGCGGGAGCGAACGCGAACACGAAACGCAGGATCGCGTAGGTCCCAAGCTTCAGCAGCACGCCCGCCAGCACCACGCTGCCCGCCGTCGGCGCCTCGGTGTGCGCCAGCGGCAGCCACGTGTGCACCGGGAACAGCGGGACTTTCACCGCGAAACCCGCCATGAGCGCGAGCAGCACCCAGCCCTGCTCCCTCGCCGTCATGTCGTCCGCGGAATCCCGGAGCGTGAGGATGTCGAACGACCAGTTCCCCCCGCTCATGTCCGCGTGGTGCCACGCGACATACACAAGCCCCGCGAGGGCGATGACCGAACCCGTGAACGTGTACAGGAAGAACTTGATCGCCGCGCGCTTGCGGTTGGTCGAACCCCACAGGCTGATCAGGATGAACATCGGGATCAGCGTGAACTCAAAGCAGATATAGAAGAGCACGAGGTCGCGGGACGCGAATACGCCTGTCATCGCGGCCTGCAGCACCAGGAGCCATGCGTAGTACGTCTTCTGGCGCTCCGTGATCGCCGTCGTCGAGCACGCCACGCAGACCGGCCCCAACAGGCACGTCAGCAGGATGAGGATGCCCGAAATCGAATCGACACCGACGGAAAAGGTGATCCCGAACTGGTCGAACCACGGGGCCGCCACCGCGAACTGCATCGCCTGAGCCTGGTGATAGTCGAACTTCACTGCCGCGACCACAGAGACCGCGAGCGCTACCAGCGTTGCCATCATCGCGATGGCGCGGCTGCTGCCCGAAGGAGACACCGCCACCAGCAACGCGCCGAGCAGAGGAATCAGGATGAGTGCAACAAGAATCATGCGTCAGTCTTTGTCCGTTCACATGGAAAGCGCGAGAACGATCAGCAACAGCACCGCCAGCCCCCCCGCCATCCCCAGGGCGTACCCGTGCGTCTCGCCCGACTGCAGCGGCCGGATGGCCTTGCCGCAAAGGCGAGGACCGGCGCCGAACAGGTTGACCAGCCCATCCACGATGTACTGGTCGATCAGGTGGAAGATGTGCGACAGCACCCACAGGGGCCGCACGATGAGGAAGTCGTAGACCTCGTCCACATACCACTTGCTGTTGGCGGCCGTGTGGATCGCTCTAAGGCCCGGGACGACGCCGAAGAGTTTGTCCGCCGGCGCGGTGGCCGCGTGCTTGCGCCCAAACAGGTGGAAGACAGCCGCGAGCGTGATCCCCACCGCGCCGACGACGCCAGACACGTAGTACATCACCTCGTGCGGGTCCTGACCCAGGAACGTACCGCCGTGGGGCGACTCGATGTGCGCGGGCGACCTGCCGACCATCGCGGCCACCCAGCCGCCGTGGGACTCATGCCCGCCGCTCCCGTGGACGAAGTACACACCCACCGCCGCGAGAGAAAGCAGGGCGAGCGTCGCCATGACAAAGTTCATGGCCGGGCCCGGCGCGTGCGGGTGGAAGTGCGAGCCCTGACCCTCCTTGGCGTGGCCATGCGAGGCATGACCGTCCGCCGCGTGGCCGTGAGAATCGTGAGCATGCCCATCATGCGCGTGGTCGTCGTGCGCGTGCGCCTCTTCGCCCGGCTCAAACTCCACCGGACCGGCGAACACGCGGAAAAACACGCGGAACGTGTAGTACGCCGTCATGCCCGCCGTCACCAGAAGCACCCACCCGATGATCGGCGCACCCGCGATGGACGAACCCAGCGGACCGCCGTTGAATGAGCACGGCGTGGAGAACGCCTGCGCCAGGATCATGTCCTTGCTGAAGAAGCCCGCCGTGAACGGGAACCCCGCAAGGTTCAGGCACCCCACCACCATCGCGAGGCCGCAGATGGTCCAGCCCTTCATTTTCATCACGCCCGACAGCTTCCGCAGGTCAAGCTGCCCGCCAAAGCCGTGCATCACCGCGCCGCAGCACAGGAACAGCGTGGCCTTGAAGAACGCGTGCGTGAAGACATGAAAGACACCGCCGCCGCTGCTGAGCACGCCCAGCCCCGCGAACATGTACCCAAGCTGCGACACGGTCGAGTAGCCCATCACGCGCTTGATGTCGTAGTACGCCATCCCGATCGTCGCCGCGAACAGCGCCGTCAGCGCCCCGCCCCACGCCACCACGCTCAGCACCGTGTGCGAGGGATCCGCCAGGAACAACGGGTACATCCGGGCCACAAGAAATACGCCCGCCGTCACCATCGTCGCCGCGTGGATCAGCGCCGACACCGGCGTCGG
>CALLYM010000047.1 GCA_937858155.1 uncultured Phycisphaerales bacterium
CTTCTCCTCCGCGTCTCTCCGCGTCCTCCGCGGTCAATCCCTCTTCCTCTTCTCCACGCCCCTCCGCCCCACTCCGCCCCTCCGCGATCGCTCCCCCTTCCCCCGCTACTCATGCCGCTCGCCCCGCCGCTTCTTCGCATCCCCCCGGATTTTCTTCGCGGACAACCGGCGCTCCTTCGCCCCGCGCGAAGGCTTCGTGGCCCGGCGTACCTTGGGCGTCACCATCGCCCGGCGCATCAGGTCCGCCAGCCGATCCATGCACTCTGATCGATTCCGTTCCTGGCTCCTGTGCTCATCGCTCGAGACGATCAACTCATCCGCCGCCGTCACCAGCGACCCTGCCAGCAACCGCAGCCGGTCCAGTTGCCCAGGGCTCAGCGCGAGCGCTCCCAGCGCCACCCGCACCACGCACTTGGTCGCCCGCTTGTTGACGTTCTGCCCGCCCGGGCCCCCACTACTTATGAAGGAGAACGCCAGATCGTCCTCGTGGGCAATGAGACGCCCTTGGACAATGAGGCCACCTCCCCCAAATTGGCGGCCTAGGGCGGGGTCAGTCGGGTGAGAATCTGCAGGTCCGGCGGCCATACGCGAAAAAGGTAGGGGAACGCAACCCCACGAGTCGGGAGTGATTCCGCACCCGGTATCGACCCAAAACCAACCTGAACACGGACCGGCGGGTGGCGAATACCCTGCCGCCCCATTCGGCCCTCACCTTCCGAACAGGGACCCACACAGACCTTTCCAAAGAGGAGTCTCTATGTCTCACCGCCCCGCCCGCACTGTCCTTACCGGTTCCCTCGTGCTGCTGGTCCTCGCGGGCCAGGCGCTCGCCCAGGGCTCCAAGCCCGACCCCTTGAAGCCGCTGCCCGCGGAAAAGAAGCTGCAGCCCGCCGACATCAAACAGGTGCCCGCGAAGATGCCCGAGGAGCCGAAGAAGCAGCCCGAAGCCGCGCTGCCCGCGCCCGTCGGTGACCCCGGCGAGCTCTCCTTTGAGAAGACCAAGGTGGACTTCGGCACGATCTCCGACGAGACGCCCCAGAACACCAAGTTCAAGTTCACCAACACCGGCAAGGGCACCCTCCAGCTGGGCCAGCCCCGCGGCTCCTGCGGGTGCACGGTCCCCAACCTCACCAAGCTCGTGTACGAGCCCGGCGAGAGCGGCGAGATCGAAGTGACCTTCAACCCCCGCGGCAAGCCCACGGGCAAGGCGCACACCACCGTCACCGTCACAAGCAACGACCCCGCCCACCCCACCATCACGCTCGACATCGAGTCCGACATCCGCCCGATCTTCCGCGCCGACCCCATGATGGTGAACGCCGGCCAGGCCCAGCGCGGCCAGGTCCTCACGCAGAAGATCGCCCTCCTCTCCCGCAAGGCCGACCTCATCGTCACGCAGGCCTCCCCCTCCACGCCCCGCATCGCCGCGAAGGTGCTGCCCTCGCAGCAGGTCACCGAGAACGGCGAGACACTGACCAAGACCGAGATCGAAGTCTCGATCCCCGAGGGCGCCAACGCCGGCCCCCTGCAGGAGAACATCACGATCCGCACCAACGACCCCAACCGCATGGCGACGGTCTACGTGACGGGTGAAATCCTGGGCATGATCCAGCCCAACCCCAACCAGCTCAACATCCCCATGCTCGCCATGGGCCAGCAGATCAACTCCACCGTCCGCCTCACGCCCCGCGCGGGCAAGGCCTTCAAGGTCACCGGTGTCAAGGACGAGCCGGTCGCCGGCACCATGGGCGAGATGTTCAAGTTCGAGGTGACCGAGGACACCAGCGCGACGCCCTCCGCCTGGGTCATTAAGGGCACGGGCGCGGCCCCCAACCAGCCCGGCCGCATCTCCGGCGAGTGGGTGGTCGCCACCGACCTCCCCGACGAGCCCGTCGTCCGCATCCGCTACAACGGCTTCGTCCGCCAGCAGCCCAACGCCACGCAGGACCCCGCCTGGCAGCAGAACCCCAGCAGCCTGAGCCCCTCGGGCAACTAAGGGACACGCAGGCACGTTGCACACACCACGCCCGGGAGTCGAGAGATTCCCGGGCGTTTTTCAAGGGAGCACCATGGCAACCTCCATCCTCACCCGCGCGTGCCTCATCGCCTTTGCCGGCATCCTGCTGGGCGGGGTGGTGTCGGCATTCCACAAACCGCTGGTGACGGGCGAGGCCGTCAAGCCCGTGCAGCCAGTCGTCATCCCCCAGCCCGCGACACCCGCGAACACCTCCGCACAAGCAACCAATCCCGCGCCCGCCAGCGACGTCATCACGGGGCCGGATATCACGCTGGATCAGGCCCTGCGTCTGTACAAGGCCAGCATCGCCTTTGTCGATGCCCGCCGCCGCGACGAGTTCGAGGCCGGCCACGTGCAGAACGCGTACTGGATGCCCGCCGACCTCCTCACCAGCGGCCAGCGACCCGAGGCCATGGACTTCCTTGTGCCGTCCCAGCCGGTCGTCGTGTACTGCGGCGGCGGCGAGTGCGACGCGAGCAAGAACGTCGCCGCGCTCCTTCAGCAGGGCGGCTTTGCCCAGTGCCTCATCATGACCGATGGCTTCCCAGGCTGGAAGGCCGCGGGCCACCCCGTCGCGACCGGCAAGGGCGACTACGAGATGAACCCGCCCGCGCCGGAAGGAGGGCACTGAAGTGACCACTACACCGACGCCGTCCGCGCTGGCCCGCTGGCTGCCCCTCGTGGGCCGCATCGTCCTGGGCGGTCTCTTCTGCTTCGCGGCGTTCAAAAAGCTGCAGGACCCGCAAGGGTTCCTCTTCGCCATCAACGGGTTCAAGATCCTGCCGCCGCACCTCGCGTACACGATGGCGTTCGTGCTCCCCTGTGTCGAGATGATCGCAGGGGCGATGCTGGTGCTGGGTGTGTGGAGCCGTGCCGCGGCGCTGGTGCTCGTCTCGCTGCTGGGCGCGTTCATCCTGGGCATACTAAACGTGCTGCACCACGGCTACGACACCAAGTGCTCCTGCTTCGGGGACATCGAGTGGCCCTGCACCGGCGGCGTGGGCTGGTGCCAGATCGTCCGCAACTGCGTGATGGCCCTGTTCGCCCTGCCCGTCTTCCGCTGGGGATCGGGCGCACTGAGCCTGGAATGCAGCCGCGCCGAACGCTGAACCGCGCACATCCTGTTCAAGACGCCCTCGCACGCGTGTGGTATGTTCGCGTCAAGGAGTTTCCATGCGCACCGCCCTGCTCGCCGCCATCCTGCCCGCCACCACCGCGTGGGGAACCGTCGTGTACTCCCAGCCCACGACATCCGTCGCCGGGAACGTGGGGTTCGGGTTCTACTCCCACAGCAACGCCCGCCCGCAGAACAACTTCAAGCACGCCGACAACTTCATACTGGCGTCCGACGCGACCATCACGGACGTTTCCTGGTGGGGCATGAGCAGCGTGCGGAACTTCACGAACCTCAACAACTTCGACACATTCACGGTGCAGTTCTACACCGCCCCGGGCACGCCCATGCTCCCGGGCGTGCTGCTCTCGTCGCAGACGTTTACCCGCGCCGCGACGACGCCCACCGACACCGGGAGGCGTGCGCCCAACAACGCCATCGAGTACGCCCAGCACGCCACGCTCCCAACACCTGTCAGCCTCACCGCCGGCACGCCGTACTTTCTGTCGATCAGCGCGCACTGCCTGAGCACCTCGGGCGACGCGTACCTGTGGCAGGACGCGGACACCGTGGACGGCTACTCCGCCATGTTCAGCTACGCGTTGCAATCCTGGTCGGACTTCACCGACACGGACAGCTCGTTCGTGCTGGAAAGCGTCCCAGCGCCGGGCGCTGCGCCGGTGGTGGTGGCGGCCGGTTTCTTCGCGATGCGCCGGCGCCGCTAGAGCGCCCGAGCGCGGGCCATGATTCGGCGCACCCGCGCGGGCGTGATGGACGCGGCCGTACGGAGGGCACGCGTGAGGTGGGCCTGATCCGCGAACCCGGCGTCCGCCGCCGCACGCGAAGGCGGTTGCCCGCCCGCGATCCCAGAGCACGCCCGCGCCACGCGCGCCGCGCGGGCCACCTCGCCGGGGCTCTGACCGAACGCGGCGCGGAACGCCCGCACAGCATGGCTTGGGTCCACGCCCAATGAGCGGGCAAACTCGCACACGCCGGGCGGCGAAGGATCCTCCGAAAACGTTTCATGCATCTTCGTCAGCCACCTTGGCCGCCCACGCGGAACGGGCTCGGCCTGACGCAGGCAGCCGACGAGTTCGAGCCCCAGCGATTCCAGGTCGGAGTCCCCCCCGGCGTTGTCCACGAGCCGCTCGAGCACTTGGCATAGCAGGCCGAACGCGCGCGGCGCATGAACATCGGCGCACGCGGGCGGCGCGAGCGACGGATCAAAGGACATGTGCAGCGTGCGGATGCCCACAGCGCCGCTCCGGAACGTGTGCCCGACGCGGGCGCCGAAAAACTCGACCGCGCCGGGCTGCGAGACGCGCTCAGCGACGCCGTACCGGCCTCGGCCATGACCACCCACGACCAGGTCGATCACCGCGTGGGGGTGCTCGTGCTCGCCCTGCTCAAACATGGGGGAGTAGTGCTTGAGCGTGAACCGCAGCGGGCCCGCGACCGCGTGGCGCAGGAGGCGTGCGGACCGGCCGTCGCCGGGGTTGAGCGCCGGGGGGAGCATGAAGGACGGGTACGCAGCAGCGTGCGTCCGGTTGCAAGGCCGGGCACGGCCGGCCGGGCTTCTCGGACCGCGCGGACTAACCTGAGCGTCGTGCCAAGCAGACCGTACACGCCCGAAGACCCTGCCGCGGCCGGGGAGGCTGGCCTCTTCGCCCGGTTCGGGGAAGAGCGCGCCCGCGTGCTGCGCCGGCGGCTCATATTTTACTGCGTGGCGGGGATGGTGCTCCTCGTGGTAAGCGCGGCGGGGCACGTCATCGACTGGATGGACGCGACGCCCGAAGACCGCCCGATCGTGCGCGCGCGGTTGCCGTGGGAGGCGCTGCACGACGGGCTCCTGTGGCTGATTTTCGGCGGCACGCTCGCGTCGGTCCTCCTGCGGTTGCCGACGCGCCGGGGCGTCGTCGGTCAGGCGCAGCGGCTGACCGCGGGCGCGTGCGTTGTCTCGCTGGTGTGCGAGGGTGTGACGAGCCACATGGCGACGGATGTGGTGCGCGGACAGATGACCCCGTACGAGGCCGCGGGGTGGGCGTCCTTTACCGCCATCAGCGCGGTGGCGGTCCTTTTTTGGCTCGCGATGGTGCTGATCCCCATGCGGTGGCGCGAGTCGGGCGTGGTCGCGAGCGTTGTCATGCTGGGCGCGGCGGCGGCCTTGCCCTTCACGATCAAGGCAGACCCGGCCCAGAGCGTGCTGGCGGCGCTCGCGCTCGTGGGCGTGCTGGGCGTGGGCATCGCGTGGAGCCAGTGGCGGTACAGCGCGATGGACGCGAAGTTCCAGGCCGACCGGATGCGGGAGCGGCTGGCGGAAATATCGGGCGAGCTTGCGTACGCCCGGCGGGTGCACGAGGCGCTCTTCCCGCCGCCTGTGCAGCACGGCTCGGTCCGCGTGCGGTACCGGTATGAGCCGATGCGGGAGATCGGCGGCGACTTCCTCTACGTGCACCCTGAGTCGCTGGCGGGTAAGGGGCTCGTGCCGATCACGGTCGTGGTTATCGACGTTTCCGGGCACGGGGTGCCGGCGGCGCTCACGGTGAGCCGGCTGCACGGGGAGTTGCAGCGGTTCTTTGGCGTGCACCCGGGCGCGTCGCCGGGGGAACTGATCGCCAACTTGAACACGTTCGCGTACCACGCGATGGCGCCGCACGGGATGTACGCGACGGCGATCGCGGTGCAGATCGACCCGGTGATGCGGGAGATCCGCTACGCGAACGCGGGCCACCCGCCCGCGGTGCTGCGCCTCGCGGACGGCGTGGTGCAGGACATGCCGGCGACGGCGACCATGCTGGGCGTGCTGGATCGCCAGGAGTTTGACGCGGGCGAGGTGCACATCGCCGCACCGCGCGGCGCTTCGGTCCTTGCGTACACCGACGGCGCGTTCGAGGCCATGAACCAGGCGCGCGAGCAGTTCTCGCTGCAACGCGTGAAGGAGATCGGCTCGGCGCCCGTGGGCGACCGTTCCAAGGTGCTGGTCGAGCGCGTGGCGGAGTTCCGGCGGGGGCAGGCGCAGGACGATCTGCTCGCGGTCGAGATCGCGTGGGGCGAGGGAGAGACGCTCATGCGCAGGCCCGCGACGGGGGTGACGAGGCTTACACGCATCCTGACCGGCGGGGGCACGAAGGGCTAAGGCTCAGCCCTTGGCCGCGTCCTTTGCCCATGTGTCTTTGAGCGTGACGGTGCGGTTGAACACCGGCTTATCCCTGGTGCTGTCGCGGTCGATGGCGAAGTAGCCGAGGCGCTCGAACTGGAAGACGTCGGGCTGGGGGATGGGGATGGTGTGCGTGACGCCGTGCTCGACGATGCTGCGCGTGATGGTGCGGACCTGTGCGGCGTCGCGCAGGTGCGGGTCGAGCTTGGCGTCGGCGATGACCTCGAGCGACTGCGGGTTGAGGTCCTCCATGAAGTCGCGTTTCGCACCGTCCGCCCCGGCCGCGCCGGGCTCCTCGGCCTTGAAGAGGCGGTCGAACAGGCGGACCTCGCCCGTCAGCGCGTGGGCGGCGCTGATCCAGTGGAGTGTGGCCTTCACCTTGCGCGGCGGCTCGCCGTTGGGGCCGGGGGGCGCATCGCCGCCGCGGGTGGCGGGGTCGTAGGTGCAGTGGACGGCGGTGACGTTGCCCGAGGCGTCCTTCTCGACGCTCACACACTTGATGAAGTACGCCCAGCGCAGCCGGACCTCTGTGCCCGGCGAGAGGCGGAAGAACTTCTTGGGCGGCACTTCCATAAAGTCCTCGCGCTCGATGAAGAGCTCGCCGGAGAACGGGATCTTGCGGGTGCCCGCCGCGGGGTCTTCGGGGTTACTGACGAAGTCGAGCATCTCGACCGTTGGCGTGCCGTCGGCGTTCCTGGGCCAGTTGTCGATTGTCACGCGGAGGGGGCGCAGGACGCACATGGTGCGCGGGGCGTGCTTGTTCCAGTAGTCGCGCGCGGCATTCTCGAGGCGTGTCAGGTCGATCCACGACTCGATGCGCGTGACGCCGACCTCCTCCATGAAGTTGCGGATGGCCTGGGGGTGGTATCCACGGCGGCGGTAGGCGGCGATGGTGGGCATGCGCGGGTCGTCCCAGCCGTGCACGGTTCTTTCTTCCACCATGCGCAGCAGGTTGCGCTTGCTGAGCACCACGTAGGTGAAGCGGAGCTTCGCGAACTCGATCTGCTGGGGGTGGTGGATGCGGTTGGCGGGCTCGCGTCCTTCGTTGATGGCGTGGATGAACCAGTCGTAGAGCGGGCGGTGGTTCTCGAACTCCAGCGTGCAGACACTGTGGGTGATGCCCTCCAGCGAGTCCTCGATGCCGTGGGCCCAGTCGTACATGGGGTAGATGCACCACGTCGTGCCCGTGTGCTGGTGGGACTCGTGCAGGATGCGGTACATGACCGGGTCGCGCAGGTTGAAGTTGGGGCTCGCGAGGTCGATCTTTGCGCGTAGTGTCATGGAGCCGTTGTTGTGCTTCCCGGCCTTCATCTCGGCGAAGAGACGCAGGCTTTCCTCTACCGGGCGGTCGCGGTAGGGGCTGGTGGCGGGGACGCTGGGCGTGCCGCGGCGCTTGCTCACTTCGTCGGCGGAGAGCTCGCAGACGTAGGCCTTGCCCTTTCGGATGAGCTCTTCGGCGAAGTCGTACATCTTCGCGAAGTAGTCGCTGGCGTAGAACAGCCCACCACCAAATTCGCCCTGGAAGTCGGCGCCGAGCCACAGCACGTCGCGGATGATGGAGTCGACGTATTCCTGCTCTTCCTTGGCGGGGTTGGTGTCGTCGAAGCGCATGTTGAACTTGCCGGCGTAATCTCGGGCGAGGCCGTGGTTGAGGCAGATGCTCTTGGCGTGGCCGATGTGGAGGTAGCCGTTGGGCTCGGGAGGAAAACGCGTGTGGACGCGGGGCTTGCCGGCGCGGGCGGGGCCTTCGGACGTTGGCCACACACCCCAGCGGCCGCCGCTTGGGCCTGAGGCGATGTGTTCATCGATGATCTGCTCGATGAAGTGCTTGGGGCGCGGCTCGGGTGGGGAGGCGCCGTGGGGCGTGGGTGCGTCGGGGTTCAGGACGGGCCTGCCGGCGTGCGGCATAGCAGACTCCTTCGCCGCGCCAGCGATGCTGGTTCATTGCGGCATTGTGCCCAAAGTCCCTCCAGCGAGGGGTGGGCGGGTGTGGGATGAGGGGGATTATTGCCGGGGCGTGTGGCCGGGACATGCAGCCCGAGCGTGAGCGAGGGCGACCAACACGTACCCCTGACGCCGCGTGCTCTGACGACCGGGGGCGCGGCCGGGGGTGGGCGCTCAGTGCGCGCACGCCGCGACCTCGCAGAGCCGAGGTCACGGGAACGGGGTTCTTGTCGCCTGTATTTTCACGGAAACCCATGCTTTTCAAGTAGCGGTCGATAATCAACAACCCACCACATCCCGGTCTTGTAGTCTGTCGCGATTACGACTGGGTCTTCTGACAGGACAGACAAATCCACCATTGTGAATGCTTCCGTGCCGTCCATGATGTACGTCGGGCCTACTTGCTCAAATCGCTGGTCAAAGACCTGGAGGTAGTAAGGCCCGCGCCGGGAGGAGTATGACTTTACATCGCCCAAGCCAGGCTTCCTGAATGTCTCAACCGCGACAAACTGCCTGGCGCCGTACTCAAAAACTGCGGTCGTTGAAATCAGCCGGCCACCCAAGCGCGCCGACCAATCTGCGTCCGTAGGGCGGAAGTGCTGTTTGTCGCTGGTACTTAGGCCGTCAAAGGGAGGTATCCCGGCGGGTGGTGCAAGCCGGAAGTCAAGGGACGGCTCGCCAGCAGCCCATTCCTTCCCAGTCGAGGGCACGACCTTGCACGTTTTGAGGTCAAACAGGAATACAGGCGTCGTCAGTTCCTTGCGGAGCAGCTCTTGGTATGGTCCGGGCTGGTGTTTATGCAGGCCAAACGCTATCTCATCGTTTGTGGAAAGCAGAACGACAAACAACCCTCTGCGGTCGCGGTCTTTCCATCGGAATATTGGTGTTGCGGCGCTGACCGAGCTCGACGTGACGTGAGGACCTATGGGCTGGACGGGCGTGGCAGGATCGCGGTTGGAACACGACAGCAGGGCGACGCATAGCAGTACCACAGCCGTCATGCGATGCGGTTGCATGCGCCCAATCTTATGCACGTGGCCATCTGCGACGGGCCAATGGCTTCCATGTCGTGCCCTTGAAGTCGGGCTTTGGCGACTTCGAGGGATTAGGGGTGGGGCGGTGCCCACTTCCTCGAATTCGCCCAGAGCAACGGATTCGAGGGCACGGGCAAAGAGCAGGAGTTGACCTGCACCGCTGCGCGGTGCCACGAGACTCGTCGTCCCTGTCGTGGGGTGCCGCTGCGCGGCGACCCCACGCTATTCACCGCCACGACTTCGTCGTGATAATGGCAGGTGGCCTCGGTGTTATGCCCTTGAAGTCGGGCTTTGGCGAGTGCGAGGGTTGGGGGCGCAACGCTCCCTGCTGTCTCGAAGACGGCTTCGAGGGCACTGTGCATGATGGGTGTTCACCCGCACCGCTGCGCGGTGCGGCGCGGTGGACTGCGCTGACGTGGGGTGCCGCTGCGCGGCGACCCCACGCTACTCAGCTCCACGACTTCGTCGTGAAGCGACTGCTGGTGTGGAGGCCGCGAGTGGTGATGGTGCGAGCGCAAGCGCTTTGCCCGCGATGAAGGGCCTGCGTCGCGCCGGGCGGTGTTCGTGGTGGGCGTATGTCATATGTGCGTGCGCCCTCATCGCCGCGGAGCGGCGGTGGTCCATAGCGTGGGGTCGCCGCGCAGCGGCACCCCACGGAAGCGGCAGTACACACGGCACCGCGCAGCGGTGCGGGTGAACAGGCCACGCAGGATTTGATCCAAACGCGGTTCAATCCCAGAGGTACTTGGGGTCATGCTCCACGTTGTACTTGTGCAAGAACGCCAGCACCTCCTCCTTGAAGTCGCGCGTGCGGTGGTGCTCGGCTTGGTTGTCCAGGTACGCACGCACCGCGTTGGTGTCGTGGTGCCCGACGGAGAACGCGAAGTAGCCGTCCTGCCAGGCGAAGCGGGTCAGGTCGGTGCTCTGGTTCTTGAGCCACGATGATGTCGCTCGTTTCGCGTGCATCATGAGGTCGGCAACCGCGGTGGCCTTGCCCAGGCTGACCAGCAGATGCACATGGTCCGCGACACCGCCCGCGTGCAGCAGTGGCGAGTGCATGTCGCGGCAGATCCCACCCATGTATTGGAAGAGGGTTGGCATCACCGTCATGGGGATTAGCGGCTCGCGGTGCTTGGTCGAGAACGTGATGTGCAGGAGGATGCTGGTGAGTGTCGCGGCCATGAAGGAAGGTATGTGTGTTTTCACCCGCACCGCTGCGCGGTGCCACGAGAGCCGTCGTCCCTGACGCGGGGTGCCGCTGCGCGGCGACCCCACGCTACTCACCTTCACGACTTCGTCGTGATAACGGCAGGTGGTCTCGACGCCGCGGTGGGTGGCCTCGGTATCGCGCTTGCGAAGTCAGGATTGGCGACTTCGGGGGGTTGGGGGTGGGGCGGTGCCCACTTCCTCGAAGTCGTCCAAGACGACGACTTCGAGGGCACGCGTCTCTGCACGCACAGGCGGGACGCCTGTGCCACCCAGACCATCCATCGCGGACGGCGGGGCTGCATGCTGGCTCGTGTGGGCTTGTGTTCTGGTACCATCCTGCACCATGACCACCCCCGCCATCGATGCGTCCGCGGTTGTCGCGCGGTTCAACCCGTTGTACCGGGCGTACCTGGTCGTGACGATTGGGCTCACGATGTGCTGTACGCTCGTGGGCATCCCGCTCGCCATCGTCTGGTTCTGCGGCGTGGGGCCATGGTGGGCGCGGCACTATTACGACAAGCTCATGTGCCGCCTGGACGACAAGACGCTGAGGTTCCGCAAGGGCATCCTGTTCCAGGTGGAGAAGACGATCCCGCTGGAGAACATCCAGGACGTGACGTTCATCGAGGGGCCGATCCTCAAGAAGTTCCACCTCGCGACGCTGAAGTTCGAGACGGCGGGCCACAGCGCGGGCCAGGCGCACGACATGCACCTGACGGGGATCATCGACGCGCACGAGTTCCGCAACCGGATCATCGAGGCGCGGGAGGCACTGCGGCAGCAGCACGCGCAGCGGGGAGGCGGGACGGGCGGCGGGAGTGCGGCGGGCGACGCGCACCTGGCGGTGCTCGAGAGGATTTCGACCCGGCTCGAAGAGATCGCGGAGATGATGCGTACCCAGAGGTAGCGCCGGGCTCCGCTCGTTATGCCCCGCAAAGGGCAGACTCTGCGTGGTGTACGCGATTCTGCTTTCCTAGACTGCTGCATGACTACCCCCACGTCCACCCAGGTTTCTCTCGACACGTCCATGGGCACCATCGTCCTTGAGCTTGACGGCAAGGCGGCGCCCATCTCCACCGCGAACTTCCTGTCCTATGTCGACAGCGGTCACTACGACGGCACGATCTTCCACCGCGTCATCGACGGCTTCATGATCCAGGGCGGCGGCTTCACGCCGAAGATGGACCAGAAGCCCTGCGGCAAGCCCATCAAGAACGAGTGGCAGAACGGCCTCAAGAACAAGAACTACACCGTGGCCATGGCGCGGCTGGGCGACCGACGCCCCAACCCGAGCACGGTGGACTCCGCGACGGCCCAGTTCTTCATCAACGTGAAGGACAACAGCTTCCTCGACCAGCCCCAGCCCGACGGCGGCGCGTACGCCGTGTTCGGCAAGGTCGTGAAGGGCACCGAGGTGGTGGACGCAATCCGCAAGGTCCCCACGGGCAACAGCGGGCATCATGGCGATGTGCCGCGGACGCCGGTGGTGATCAACAAGGTGACCCGGCTGTAAGCCGGAAATGGTCAAATGGTCAAGGTCACGAGCCGCGCCGCTTTGACCATTTGACCATTTTCCACTTTCGCAATTTGACGCACGCTCATCGCCCCTGCGCGCGGCCGCGGGCATCGATGAACATCTGCGGCACGGGGTACCGCTGCAGCAGCTGCATGCCGGCCTTGGGGTCGGTGCGGTAGACGAAGAGCTCTTCGTTGCGGCTGTCGAGCACCAGCAGCAGGTCCTCGTTGATGACGTCGGTCGTCATGCAGGTGAGGCCGCCCGTCTGGGAGACCACCGCGCCGCTGGCGATGCCCTCGGGCAGCCAGGAAAAGTCGTTTGCGTTCCGCGCTGCGTGCGAGGGCGTCGCGAACGCGCCCGCGAACTGGCCAAAGAGCGTGGCGACAAGCGTGAGCAGCGTGGCCCACAGCGTGATCACGAGCGAGCGGGGTGTGCGTGCGGTGGTGTGCATTCAGCGCCCCCTCGCTGCACGGCTGTCCGTCTGGATGTTGCGGTAGCCCGAGCCGACCATCGCCTGCTTGGTCGCGTCCCAGCGCAGGGCCACGGCCTCCTGGTTGGCGGAATCGATCACGTACACGATGGAGCTGGGGCCGGAGTTGGACTTGCCGGCGACCATGGTGTAATCGCCGCGGGCACGGACATCGGCCGCGCGGATGGAATCCTGCGCACCGGCATGGCGGGCGAGGAAGACCCCCACCACCGCCGCGGCGACGAGGGCATTGGCTATGAGCAGGCTGCGGACATGGGGGCGGGGGTGTTGCACGGGTGTGTCCTTGGGGTGGTCGTGAAACGACGGAGCTGCAACGCAGCACAACGTCCGGCTCTCACTCTCTCACTGGCATCACCCGCGATCAGTCCTGGTGCGACCGCTTGGCCGGGATGAACGCCGCGCCGAGCACCACGGCGAGGATCAGGAAGACCAGGGTGAGCCCCCAGCTGCCAAAAGTCAGGACTGACTGTGTGGCAAGATTGAGCGGGTGATCGATGGGCGCGCTGGTCAGCATGTTGGTTTCCCCCCGGGAGGTCCGTCCGGCTGTTATGTACAGCCGTTGCCGGCACGAACGGTCCATCATATCGGCTCGAC
>CALLYM010000048.1 GCA_937858155.1 uncultured Phycisphaerales bacterium
CGGCGCACCACTCGTGCAAGACGACGCCCAAAGACGGCGCGAACGCACGCCACAGACTTGAACCGGAGGCGCCTTCGGCCTATGCTCCCGTCCAGATTGCGGGGTAGAGCAGCCTGGTAGCTCGTCGGGCTCATAACCCGGAGGTCGCTGGTTCAAATCCAGTCCCCGCTATTGCCCGGGTCGTCCAGAAACTGGGCGACCCACCCGTTAGAAGTGAACGCCCCGACCGCAAGGCCGGGGCGTTTGCGTTTCCGGGCCGCGTTTTGCCGAGTCTCTCGACATGCCCCACCGCGGGAGGTCTGACTGACTTGCGCCGTGAGACTCACGGGGCGCGGCATCTGGCCTGCGGGGACGCGTCCAAACCCAAAAAGTCTCAGAGTCTCTGCGTCTCACCCGGCACGCCGTTATAGCCGTGACCCGACAGCTCGTGGGTCGGCAACACATGGCGAGTTCGGCAGGGGCGACGGCGATTTCGAACGCAAACTCGGTTGGTGTGATGCCGACGCAGCGGCTCGCTTCGCGTGGGCGTTCCAGCGAGCGTGCTGGCGAAGGTGCCACACGAATCGAAACCAGTTGTGCGTTCACATGCCCAGTGCGGACAGCCCGCCTCCGCGTGGCGTATGTAGCCGGGGAGAAGACATGCCTTGCCTTCTCGCCCCCACGCCACCTCAATCGTCCGACGACGAGCCGGGAGCACCGCCGATGGTTGCCAATGACGATGACGCCAATCTGTCCGCCGACCAGCGCCGCCGCGAGGTGATCGCCATCCTCGCGACGGGCGCGATGCGATGGCACCGCCGCGCCAAGGCTACGGGCCTTGTTGTTAACGCGGTTGCAGCGACCCCCGACGCCCCGAAGTCGGAGCATCAAGAAGAAGCGGACATCGAACTTGAACTGGGCGAGGAAGCCGGCCTCAGTGTGTCTGACCGTACCGCGCGTTAGCGGTGCGGGCATCTGGAGACTTGCCCATGACGACAACCGTTTCGAAGGACCTCGCGGCGCTGGAAAAGATGACGATCGGCGAACTGCACGATCGCTACGCCGAGCTCTTCGGCGAGCGGATTCAGAGCCGCCATCGCATCTACCTCGTCCGCCGCATCGCGTGGCGCATCCAGGCCAACGCCGAAGGTGGCTTGTCCGAACGAGCCCGTGTCCGAGCGGCCCAACTCGCCAACCCGACCGACGTGCGGCGTACGCCGCCCAAGTGGGCCACGCTCGGGGAGGCCCCCAAGGACGCCAAGAAGGTCGCCCTCGCCGCCACGGCGGACCCACGGCTACCACCCGCGGGAGCGGCGATCGTCCGGGACTACCGGGGCCGGACGGTGCGGGTCGTGGTGCTGGCGGACGGGTTCGAGTTCGAGGGTGAGCGCTACCGCTCCCTGTCGGCGATCGCCAAAGCGGTCACCGGATCGCACGTCAACGGATTCCGGTTCTTCAACCTGGAGGGCCGTCGATGAGCAGAGGCACCCAGAACGGAAAGCACGCCGCCCCTCCGCCTCCGCAATGTCGCTGCGCGATCTACACCCGAAAGTCGAGCGAGGAGGGGCTCAAGCAGGAGTTCAACTCCCTCGACGCCCAGCGTGAGGCGGCGGAGGCGTACATCGCCAGCCAGCGGAACGAGGGATGGTCGGCGCTTCCCGATCGATACGACGACGGCGGATTCTCCGGCGGCAACGTCGATCGGCCCGGCCTCAAGAGCCTGATGGCCGACATCGAGGCGGGCAAGATCGACTGCGTGGTGGTCTACAAGGTGGACCGTCTGTCCCGGTCGCTGATGGACTTCGCGCGGCTTATGGAGGTGTTTGATCGCCACAAGGTCTCGTTCGTCTCGGTTACCCAGCACTTCAACACGACCCATTCGATGGGCCGGCTCACGCTCAACATCCTCCTGTCGTTCGCCCAGTTCGAGCGTGAGATCATCGGCGAGCGCATCCGGGACAAGATCGCGGCGGCGAAGAAGCGGGGCAAATGGGGAGGAGGTCCGCCGCCGTTCGGGTACGACGTCGACCGCTCGAACGGAAGCCCACGCCTCGTCGTCAACCCGGCTGAGGCGTCGCGGGTTCGCCACATCTTTGAGCGGTACCTCGAACTCGGGTCGTTGCTGTCGGTCGGTGAAGATCTCTGCAAACGCGGCTGGAAGACCAAATCGTGGCGAACGAAGGCTGGGGTGATTCGTGGCGGCGTGGAATGGGACCGGCACTCAGTGTACTGCACGCTGACGAATCCGATCTACATGGGCAAGGTGGTCCACAAAGGCGAAACGTACCAGGGTCAGCACGAGGCCATCGTCGAGGAGGAGACGTTCCGGCGTGCTCACGTACTCATGCAGAAGAACTCACGGACGCGCGGCAACGAACTGCGGAACCAGTTCGGGGCGCTCCTGCGCAAGCTGCTGTACTGCAAGGGGTGCGGCAGCGCGATGGTTCACACCTTTACCCGGCGTGGGAACAAGGCGTATCGGTACTACGTCTGCTGCAACGCCATCAAGAAGGGCCGCGCTCGTTGCCAGAGTGGTTCGCTGCCCGCCCTTGAGATCGAGAAGGCGGTCGTCGAGCAGATCCGGTGCGTCGGCCAGGACCAGAGCGTTCTGGAGGAGACGCTTTCGGCATCGCGGGCGCAAACAGACGCGGCCATCGAGCAGTTGGACGCCGAACTGCGCATCGTCAACCGTGGTCTGGGACGCAATCACGCCGAGATCCGCCGCCTGGCAACCACCGAGCCAGCGTCCTCCGCGTCCGCGGGCCGCATCACCGACCTCAACGACCAGATCCGTGAGGCGGAGCGGCGGGCCAGCGAGATTGGGGCCGCCGTAGAACGCCACCGAGCGGAAGTGCTCTCAGCCGAAGACCTCCACGCGGCGTTTGCCGACTTCGACAACGTCTGGACCGCGCTCGCGCCCCGAGAACAGGTCCGGATGCTCCAGTTGCTGATCAACAAGGTCGTCTTCGACGCCCTCGACAGCAGCATCGAGGTGTCGTTCTACCCGTCGGGCGTGAAGGCGCTGGCGGGCGGGGCCGTGGAAGGACCGGAGGCCCAGGCATGATCACCGTCAAGACGAAGGTCTTCTTCAACCGCGCCGCACACGGGCGCAAGACGATCGACACGAAGCCCGCCGCGCGCGTGGCCGTGGACCCCGGCCGCGTGCCGCGGATCTCCCGCCTGATGGCGCTGGCCATCCACTTCGACGAGATGATCCGCGCCGGCAAGGTCGCCAACATCTCCGAGATCGCCCGGCTGACGCACGTCACCCAGCCTCGGATCACGCAGCTGATGAATCTCTGCCACCTCGCGCCGGATATTCAGGAGGAGATCCTGTTGCTGCCGCTGGTGATGAGTGGGCGCGATCCCGTCCACGAGCACATGCTGCGCGACGTGGCCTGCGTGATGGACTGGATGGAGCAACGGCGGCGATGGGGATTGCTGCCGCGCCGCTGACAACTACTTCTTCTTGTTGTCGTAGCGACCCGTGTCGCCGTTCCCCTTCTTGGGCATGACCTCGACTGACGACCCTCGGGGGTTGGCCTTGGCCTGTTCGACAGACTTCAGGCGGCCCGTCTCATTGTCCCGACCGATCTTGAATCCCTTGGACTTCGACATAGCGTCTACTCCATTTTGACGTGGGCTGTCGGATCTACCCTGATCCGCTGGCTTTGACCCGCTGGTTATGATACCCTGTCCACGTTCACTGAACATGGACGGAGTACAAAATGGCCAAGCGGACCGCGAAGAAGCCCAAGGACGAAGCCCCGCAGAACGGGACGGCACAGCTCATGAAGGAGCTGTGGCAGGCCGCCGTCAACCTGCGCGGCTCGATTGAGCCCGCCGACTATAAGCGGTACGTCTTGCCCATCATCTTTCTCCGGTTCCTCTCGCTCCGCTATGAGCGCCGCCGCGAGGAACTCGAGGGGTTGCTCGCGGACCCGAAGAGCGACTATTTCACCAAGGACGCGAAGGCCCGCGCCCGTATTCTGGCCGACGCCGACGAGTATCGCGCTGCGGGTGCATTCATCGTCCCCGAGAAGTCCCGCTGGTCGTACATCCTCCAGCACGCCCAGGCGGACACGATCAAGAGCATCCTCGACGACGCCCTCGAACTTCTGGAGAAGACCTACCCCGACAAACTCCGCGGCCTGTTGCCCCGAATCTACGCTGGCTCGAACCTCGACCGCGAGGGTGTCACTGGCCTGATCAACCTGTTCTCGAAGGACATCTTCAAGCAGGACCACGGCGGCGAAGACCTGGTCGGCCGCGTCTACGAGTACTTCCTCGGCGAGTTCGCCAACAGCGAGGGCAAGCGCGGCGGCGAGTACTTCACGCCCGTCTCCATCGTCCGCACGCTCGTCGCCATGCTCGAGCCCACCGACGGCGTCGTGTACGACCCCTGCTGTGGCGCTGGCGGCATGTTCGTGCAGTCGGACGTGTTCACGAAGCACTCGGGCCGCCTGTCGTTCATCGGCCAGGAAAGCAAGGACTTCACGTACCGGCTGTGCCGGATGAACCTCTTCATCCACGGCATCGACGGCAACATCCAACTCGGCAGTTCGTACTTCAATGATCTGCACGCCGACACGAAGGCCGACTACGTCATCGCCAATCCCCCCTTCAACGACGGCGCGAAGGGCGAGGACGGCTGGGGCGCTCACCGCATCACGAGCAAGGACCCACGGCTGGACTTCGCCAAGCGTGCGGGCGCGAACGGGACTGCTCACAACGGCCTCGCGGCGGGCCAGCCCATGCCTCTCTCGCCGCGCAACGCCAACACCATGTGGATGATGCACTTCCTGCATCACCTCCGCGACCCCGACGGAAAGAAGCACGCCGGAGGCACCGCCGGGTTTGTCATGGCCACGGGCGAACTTTCCAACAGCGAGATCCACCGCCTCGAAGTCCGCAAGGCTCTCGTCGAGCATGGGTACGTGGACTGCATCGTGCAGCTCACGGGCCAACTCTTCGCCAACACGCAGATCCCGTGCTGCCTCTGGTTCCTCTCGAAGAACAGGGGCGGTGGCGGCGGCTTCCGCGCGCGGAAGAACGAAGTCCTCTTCATCGACGGCCGCAAACTCGGCACGCTCATCCCCGGCTCGCGCAAGCAGAAGCAACTCTCGGCGGAGGAGGTCGAGAAGATCGCCGCCGTGTATCGCGAGTTCAAGCGGAAGGGCACGCCCGCCGAGGTCGCGGGCTTCTGCAAGGCCGCGACGCTCGACGAGATCCGCGAGCACAACTACGCCCTGACGCCGGGCCGCTACGTCGGCGCGGCCGAGAGCGTCCACGCCGTCTGGGTCAACGGCGAGCTGGCCGGCTACGGCACCGACAGCCGCCTCGCGAGCGAGTACGACGTCACGGCCCTCGTCCGCCCCGGCGCGAACGAGGTCGCCATCGTCGTCGTCCGCGCGACCGGCGCCGTAGACGAGATCGCGCGTCTCGACGCGAACACGGGCCTGGAGCTGTCGAGCCGAACGGCTGCGAACAGCTGGTCGGGCACCGGTTCGCGACATCAGCTCCTGGCGTTCAACTGCACGGTGTCACCCGGCGCCCCCTGCACCTATGGGCTGGTGGACATGCGCACCCTGGCCCCGTCGCTCCCGCTGACGGGAGGCTCGGTGCCCCTCGTCCTGCGCACCAAGGTCGCGATCGGCACGGGCTACGGCTCCCAGCACTCCCTCGACCCCGCCGGCGTCTTCGCCACGTGCCCGGGCTGGCGCATCGCGGCGCCGTCGACGCCGTTCGACTACGTCGGGATGATGAACGCCGCCCTGGCCTGCGACGACCCCGTGCTCGTGATCGAGCACGTCGACCTCTACCGCCAGGTCGGG
>CALLYM010000049.1 GCA_937858155.1 uncultured Phycisphaerales bacterium
CCGGGGAGGTCGCGATCAACACGGACGTGACCGTGACGTGGACGGGTCCTCACTTCGCGGGCGACTACATCACGATCGTGCCCAAGGGCGCACAGGATGCTCAGTACCAGGGATACGCGTACACCGACAAGGGATCGCCGAGTGTTGTCAAGGCCCCCAAGGAAGCGGGGGAGTGCGAAGTGCGGTATGTGAGCGGACAGGGGCGGAAGGTGCTGGCGCGGACCGCGATCCAGGTGAAGCCCTAGTGCCGGCCGATCTCCGCATCGTCCTTGAGCGTCCGGAGCTTGTTGTGGTCGACAAGCCCGAGGGGCTCCTGAGCGTGCCGGGCAAGGGTGAGGCAAACCAGGATTGCGTCGTGTCTCGCGTGCGTGCGATGTTCCCGCGGGCGGTGGGGCCGCTGGTGGTGCACCGGCTTGACATGGACACTTCCGGGCTGCTGGTGGTGGGGCTTACGGTCGAGGCTCAGCGGGCATTATCGGGAGAGTTTGAGGCGCGCCGGGTAGAGAAGGCGTACGTGGCCCTCGTGGAAGGCGATGACGTGCCCGACGAAGGGCTGATCGATGTGCCAATCCGCATGGACCCGGCGAACCGGCCTTACCAGGTCATCGACTGGGTGGACGGGCGGCCGGCACAGACGCGGTTTCGGGTGCTCTCGCGGGAGGTGGACCGGACGCGGGTGCGGTTTGAGCCCATCACCGGGCGGACGCACCAGTTGCGCGTGCACGCGGCCGCGGCCAGGGTGCTGACACGGGTGGTGGGGCAGTGGGTTCCGGGTGGGCTGGGAGCGCCGATCCTGGGGGACGTGCTGTATGGCAAGGGCGTGAGGACGGGGAATCGCCTTATGCTGCACGCTAGTAGCCTGCGGTTTCGGTCGCCTTCGGGCGAATGGATCGAGTGCGCGAGCGGCGAAAACTTTGCTTGAGGCGGCCGGGTGGAAGGCCTGTCGGGGCTGGTGCGGCGTTTCAGAGGCTGCTGAAAGTCCGCCCCGGGTTATTCGGAGGGACGATTTTCGTGTAGTCTTGTTTGCGTTCGCCAACCGAACCGATATATTGGACGTGCCCGGGTGATTCTCCGACGGACCACCGTCTTCGCCCCGGCCAGCCCGAAAACCAAGAAGGGCCGAGCAGGAAGAAAGGCAGGCGAATGAGGAGAGCGTGGAGGAGCGCTGTCGCCGTCGCATCACTTTCCGTGATGGCTGGTGGCTTGCGCGCTCAGACGCCTCCCGAGCCGGTCGCGCCGCCGCCCAACGCTCCGCCTCCTGCGAACCCGCCGGTGCCTGAACAGGCGGGGCCCACGATCACAATTACGCTGACGAGTGGCGAGGTCATCAAGGGCACTGTGAAGAGTGTCGAGACCGACGCGGTGGTGATTATCCACCCGGTGCTGGGCCTGGTGCGCGTGCCGAGGGTGGGCATTGCGAAGTCTGAACCGCACATTGACTCGGTGTTGTCGCCGCCGCCTCTGCAGGCCGCTGCTCCCGCGCCGACGCCCGCTCCATCGCCGCCGCCCGAGCCGCCGAAGGAAGAGCCCAAGCCCGCGGCCCCGGCTTCGGCGCCCGCTCCTGTGCCTCCGCCGCCTGAACCTAAGAAGTATGTGCCCGCGACGAATCCGTTCGCAGCGATATTCGCGGACGATGAGAAGTCGTTCTGGGTGGGTTGGAACCGGAACGTGGAGTTTGGCATCAACGGTTCCACGGGTCCCAACGACTGGCAGACCTACCGCGGTTTCCTGAGCCTTGGGCGCAGCACCGCCAAGATGACGACCACGGCCAACCTCTCGTACGTGTACGGCGAGTTCAACTCGCAGAAGAATCAGGATCGGGGCGAGGCGACGATCCGCAATGAGTGGAAGATCGCGGGCGATCGCTGGAACTTCTGGGCGAACGGGCGCGGCGAAATGGACGCGCTCGCGCCGTGGGATTACCAGTTGCACGCGGGGACGGGGCTTGGGTACACGTTCGTCAAGAGCGACAAGTGGAACCTCTCGGGCAGCCTGGGCGCGGGCGGGCGGAGGGAGATCAACGGCGAGAACGCGATCATCCCGGAGGTAGGAATCCTGGGGTTCCACCTGGATTACAAGTTCAGCGACAAGACCAGCGCGTACGCGCACACGGAGTTCTACCCGAGCGGCCGGCACTGGGACTGGGACAACTTCCGGACGTACTCAAAGGCGGGCATGAGTTTCATCGTCGACCCGGAGCTGAAGATGAGCCTGCGGCTCGGCGTCGAGCATCGGTACGACAGCGATGTGGCTTCCGACCGAACGAACGCGGTGGATTACTTTGTGACTCTTGGGTTCGCGTTCTAGAGAGCGGCGTGGCGGGGCTACCGCATTTCCATGCCGCCTATGATCGTGCCATTCGCCGGAGAGGTGCCAGAGCGGCTGAATGGGATAGTCTCGAAAACTATTATGGCGCTTGCGTCATCGGGGGTTCGAATCCCCCCCTCTCCGCTTGAGCGGGAGACTCGCGCGATCGGGTCTCCCGCTTTGTCGTTTTGACCGCGATTTCCCGCGAGATTCCGCGAGTCTGGATCGCAGGGAGACGCGCGAAAGCGCCGGCGCGGTCGCCCCCCGGCCGTTTCCCCCGAAAAGTCTCTCGGGGCCGATTTCGGCAGTTCAGAATTCGCGGGCTGGCGTACTCGGACCTCGGTGCCGGCTGGCGCGGGATGAGATGCCGCGAACGAGGCCGCCGCGGGTTCCGCGCCATCGCCGAACGGTCCGTTCACGACGGTAGTGTTTTCACATGCTGGAGGAGTCGACCGCGAGGCTTAGGCGCCGATGGCCTGGGCTTGGCGCGACCAGTCCAGGTGTTGGGCGGCGCGGAGCAGGTCGGCGAGAGTCACGCTCGACCCGAGCGCGCCTGTGAGGACCGACCGGAGGATTGATGGGCTCAGGTGGGTCAAGGTGAGGATCGAGTGGACCCGGGTGGCGGTGAGACCCGCCCGCTGCGCGACCGATTCGACCGTGTGATCCGTCCGCAGCAGTTCGCGGCGCCAAGCGAAGGCGAGGCCGACCGCGCGAACTAGGTGGTCTCGGGCCACCGGGCGTCCGTCGGGTGTGACGGTTGTCATCAGATCGTGACCATCGGGGCTGAGGAGCAGGCGGCGTCCGTCGTGGCGTTTGATCTGGATGTTCAGCGTCATCGCCAAGTACTGGCCGCGGTCTTCGATCTCGGGCGTGAACGGGCACGCCGGTACCTGGCTGGAAGCGTTGCGTGCGGTGCGATTGGTTCCTGGCTCGCGTGCCGCGTCGGCGCAGGCGGCGACCCGGTTGTGGACAAGCTCCACGGTGATCCGGTCGGGCGCGACCATCACCCGATGAACGACCTCGCGGATCCAGCGGTCCCGGGCCTCGGGCTCGTGGCTCCGCAGATCAGCGCCGTGTTGGTTCTTCAAGTGATCGAGTACCAAACCACGGATCAGGTCATCGAGGTGGGCTGCGTTGACCGTCTTGATCGGGCATGACTTGAACCCCTGCTTTACCGCCTTCTGGCTCACGTAGTAGCGGACGATGCGGCGGGCATCGGCGCCGCGGGCGCTGCGGACGTCTTTCCGCTTTGAGACCGGTCGTTGGACCGACCCGGGGCTCATCGCGTGTCCCTCGAAGGTACGGATCTTGCCCTTGAGCAAGTGCGTGTGCGTCCACTTCTGACGCGACTCGCGCTCGATCGTCCCCATCCTGGTGTGGACGCAGTCCCACGTCGCCTGGTCGATGATCGGTTCGTGATGACCCTGATAGACCTCGGTCTGCCTCGGAATACTGCGGTTGTTACGGCCCCGGGTGTGGGCGATCTTGCCGACGTAGACCGGGTTGGTCAGGACTCGATAGAGGAATGCGGCGGTGAGTGGCCGTCCGCCGTGCTCCTTGCCGCGGCTGCTGGTCCAGTGCTTGGTGGTGTGGCCCTCGGCGTTGAGCTTCGCGGCAAGGTCGACCAGGGAACCGAGTTCGAGGTACCCGTTGAAGATCAACCGGATCAACTCGGCTTCGGCCTGGATGATGCGGAGGGTGCGGTCGTTCAGTACGAAGTCTGGATCGCCGTCGTGCGGCAGCCGGTAGCCCAGAGGCGGCTGGCCGCAGACCCAGACGCCCTTGCGCTTGGTCGCGGCGATCTTGTCGCGGATGCGCTCGCCCGCCACCTCGCGCTCGAACTGGGCAAACGAGAGGAGCATGTTGAGCGTAAGCCGCCCCATCGAGGTCGTGGTGTTGAACTGCTGGGTGACGGAGACGAACGAGACGTTGTGCTCGTCGAAGGTCTGCATCAGCTGCGCGAAGTCGGCCAGCGACCGCGAGAGACGGTCCACCTTGTAGACAATCACGACATCGATGCGTCCCTTGTGGATGTCGTCGAGAAGGCGTTGGAGGCCGGGTCGATCGGTCGATCCGCCCGAGTAGCCTCCGTCGTCGTAGGCGGTGGCGATGGCGGTCCATCCCTGGTGCTTCTGGCTCTTGATGTAGTCGATCCCGGCCTCTCGCTGGGCGTCGAGGGAGTTGAAGGCCATGTCGAGGCCTTCCTCGCTCGACTTGCGGGTGTAGACGGCGCACCGGACGATTGGCGTGGTCATGAGTGTTCACCTTGGTTGCGGCGCCGGCGTTGTTTGTTGCCCAGTTTCGACTGTTCGTCACTGACACCCTCGCGCGTGGTCATGCCAAAGAACCGCGGCCCGGACCAGCGCGTCCCGGTGATCTCGCGTGCGATTTCGCTGAGGCTGCCGTAGGTCCGATCGCGGTAGCGGAACTGGCGTCCGCCCTCGAGCACATAGACCTCATACCGGACCCCGCGCCAGACGCGGGAGAGTTTGGTCGCCGGAGGGAGGTCGCCGCCCGAGGCTCGGATGGTCGACGCCGCGCCCCGGGATCGACGCTTCGTTACTGGCACATCGCCCTCACCGTTGCTGTGCCCATCGCCCTTTGTCGCGGCACGGATCGCTCGATCGAGCAGTCGCCGCGTCTCGGCGTCGAGGCCCCCGTGGACGCGTTCCTGCGCCCGCCACGCCAGTTCGCGGATGAGCAGCCGCTTCTGCACCGGCGGCGCCGCTTGGCCCATGTGCTTCGACCACAGATCGCGCAGGTCCGCGATGGAGAGGTCCGCAAGGCGCTCGACATCAAGGACATCGTCCCGCGTCTCGCGTCGTTCGTCATCAAGCCGCGCAGGTCCGGGATGCTGGGCTTTCGGTTCGTGCTTCACGGTCAACTCCCACCGTCATCTGGGACCTCACGCCCATGGCGCTGATCCCGGCTCGGCGCACACACTGAGCCATGCAGTCGCCGAGAGAGCAAGGCGATTCGACGGACATCGCCACGGAATCTGAGCTCCCGGGCTCCGCAGGGTCCGGAGCGTGGCGAATGGTGGAGTAGCTCCAGATGGACCTTGCCTTCTTCGCGTGTTGATGGCCCTATCGGTCGCGTGTCGGCAACGTCGCCGGCCACGCGTTACCGCGGCGCTGTGCCGCGATTGCCATCAACCGAAGGGAATGTCCGATGGGTACGAAGAACTCAGGAACTGAGAAGAACAGGAAGGCTGGCGCCGCCACCAAGGCCGCATCCGCGGCGGGCACCGAGAAGGCACGGAAGGCGGTGATCGCCGAGATCCAGCAGCGACTGGAAGGCAAATCGGGCGTCGTCAGCAACGCGAACAAGAAGGCGAGGAAGGCGCCCAAGGTCACAAAGCCCGCCAAGCCCAAGCGCACCAGCGCTCTCGACGCCGCGGCGCAAGTCATTGCCGGCGCCGGCAAACCGATGCGGGCCAAGGATCTGATCGAACAGATGGAGGCCAAGGGACTCTGGAAGAGTCCCGGCGGCAAGACGCCCGAAGCCACGCTCTACGCCGCCATCATCCGCGAGATCGCGGCCAAGGGCGCCGATGCCCGGTTCAAGAAGCATGACAAGGGACTGTTCGTTGCGGGCAAGCGACGGTAGGGCCTCGCTGCACAACGCTGTCTCGCGACCACCCCGGCACGGCCGGGGTTTCTCCTTTTTGGTCGCGAAATCGTCCCCTTAGGCCCCCAAAAGGTGGACCTTCCTGCCACTGGCGACTGTGAAAGTGCCCAATTTGGCAGAACTCCGCCGTGGAGGATACGATTCACCCGTCCCGCACGACGTTCGCATCTTGATTGGCTAACATCAAGCGAATGATGCCTCGGCTTGGTTGCCGACGCCTGGGTATTTGTACCGTCGCACTACCACGAGGGCTGGTATGGGAAGGCCCTACGCCGATGAACTCGCAGAACTCGAGGCAACCTACGCGTGGGGCGTACGTGCGCCGATCAATGATTTGTCTCGCTCGATTGGACG
>CALLYM010000050.1 GCA_937858155.1 uncultured Phycisphaerales bacterium
GCTCCTTGATTCGTGTGCCTTCCACAAACTTGTATCGATTCGCCAACTCTCGCGCAGACGGACTGAGATTGGACGAGACCCCAGCGTAAGGCGGGTTGCCGATGATGACGGAGGGTCGGAGCCGCCTCTTTGTGGATGTCGCTGCCCTTGCTTCGTGCGCCAAGAACGGTGCCACAAACTCCAGCATCTCGCTCAGGTCCGTGGGCGGCTCAAGGGAGTTGGTCAGGAACACCCGCAGACGCTCTGTGGACTGAAAGTCGTAGCCTGTGTCACTGAGCCGCAGGCCGATTTTCATGTGGGCGATGGCGTACGGGGCCATCATCAACTCAAATCCGTAAAGTCGCGGTAGCAGGTGCTCGGAAACGTACTCGTTCCAGCGTTCGCGGATGCGAGGCTCTTTCCACGCGATGCACTCAGCCGGGTCCTCGGGCGCGATCATCTTCAGTTCCGCGGCCCAATGACGCTTCATGCGATCCGCGATCAAGTCGATCACCTCGACCAGGAAGGTGCCGGTGCCTGTGGCCGGGTCCAGCACCTGCACGAAGTGTTTGCCCGGCTCGACCCCCTTGGGGATGGTGACGGGTGATGCACCCTCGGCGGGCTTGCGGGCGGCCATCTCGCTCCACGTCGTTGTGTCGGCGAGGCCTAGGGGAAGGCCGAATTCCTCGCGGAGGATCTCGTCCACGGAGCGCACGATGAAGGACACGACCGGGCGGGGCGTATAGAACACGCCACGCTTGACCTTTTCGGCCTTGTCGTACACTTGCATGAAGTACTCGTAGAAGTGGATGACCGGGTCCTCGCCCGGACGCTCGCGGCCGAAGTCGGCGATCACGGCCTCGACATTGACCTTGCGGAGCAGGTCCACCACGTCGTTCACGCCAAGTTCATCGAAGTCGATGCCCTTGCCGCGTCCCACTGCTGCGTGCTTGCTTCGACCGCCGATGCGGAGGAACTCTTCCATGAGTTCCTTCAGGAACGGGTTGGTGTTGGGCACCATCAGGGCCGCGTGCTCGGCGTTCAGGCCTTGCAGCGGGTGCGGGCGTGACATGCGGGCAGAGAGCAGGCCGTACGCGATGGTTTGGGCGTACATATCCGCGAAGCGCGGGCCGTCGAGGTCGTGGATCAGGGAATCCTGAAACGCCTTGTGCAGCTTGTGGAGCGGACCCTTGGTCTTGGACTCCGCCGCCATCGCGCTCAGTACGCGCTTGCGGATGCGCTGCGCAAGGTGCGCCAGTTGGCTTGCCAGTTCCTTGGATGTGCGGATGACTTCGCGGTGCTCAAGAACGAACGCATCCCGCCACCTGACACGCCATTCCGTCGCGGACTCTTTCTCTGGCCACGAGAGTTTGGATCGGAGCCTGTCGTGGACCCAATCCAGTTTGCGTTCTGTATCGTCGTCGTCCCACCCCAGCACGCGCAGCGTGGGCAGGCCGTTCTCCGCGTCGTCGGCGAAGTGGGCGAAGTCGATGCGGCGTGTGTCGTCGTCGCCGTACACCGATGCGAAGATCAGGTCATCCTTCTGCCATGTCTTGCGGTCGCTGGGATTCGCACTGGACCGTTTCTTCGTGACCAGGCTTCCAAGGATGCGGCGGAGGACGGTCACGGGCAGCCGTTTGGGCTCAAACTCGACGAAGAAGATGCCGAAGGGCTGGGAATCGGTCAGCGGGCGCAACTGCCGAACTTTGCCGCCCTTGATCTTCGCGGCAATCTTGGGGTCGAGACCCAGGTCTTCCTCGGGGTCGTAGTCGAATGTGAGGTCGTCAACCTCCATGTCTTCGACGGGCCAACCGAGCTCCTCATCCAGGTAACGGAGGAGCTGATCGAACGACTTGATGGATGCGAGGGACTTTGCCATTGCTCAACACAACTCCATCCAGCACTTCAGAACGGGCTTCGGGGCATTCACCGGTGCCTGTGTCTGCCGCAGATAGGTATCTTTGATGTGCTTGTCCACCGATGCACGGGCGTCTGCAAGAGTCTTGTTCTGCCCGGACACCCGCCGCGGCTCCTCCGCTGCACAGCGGATCACGGCGGCGGTGGTCGCGGGATCGGCGGATTCCTGCACTTGCGCCGTGGCGAGGTCGAACAGGTACCACCGCACCGGCCCCTGCTCCACCGACCAGCCGTCGATCGCGCCGTCAAAGAGCGGAGCATCGGGCGGCCCGCCCCAGGGCTCCCGGGCGACACGGGTGGGCAGCTGGTAGCAGAAGAACACGGCCTTGGTGCCGGGCTTGGGGTGGGCTTTGCCGGAGAAGACGCGGCCGGGAAGGGCGTCGAGCCTTGCCGCGAGGGTGGGGTCGTCCTTGAGCAGGCGCTCGTACTCCAGGGCCAGTTCCTCGGTCTTCGTGCGCTGCTCGTACGCGGCGTTGAAGTCCTTGAGGGCGTCGTAGTCGTCCTCGGGCCGGAGCAGCTTCTTGCCCTCAATCCCGAACGTTTTGGAGATGTTGAGCGTCTTCTTCGTGACGCGGGTATAGAGCGACAGCAGCCGGTTCAGTTCGTCGGGCGGCAGAAAGTTCCAGTAGCAGGTGGTGCCGCGGATGGGCTTCTGGTCCGGGTGGTCTGCGAGGAGCCGGGCCTCGATCTCCGGGTTCATGCGGCGGTCCACGCGGCCGATGCGCTGCATGAGGCGGACGGGGTTCCAGTGGAGGTCGTAGTTGATGAGGCGGGTGGCGTCCTGAAGGTTGAGGCCTTCGGACAGAACGTCGGTCGAGATGAGGACGCGGATCTCGCCGCCCGCGCGGGAGGCCTCGGCGGTATCGGAGCGGTTGTAGTAGGGGGCGAACCGCTTGACGATGCCGACACGGTCGCGGGCCGCGGCGGAGCCATCCACAGCCTCGACGCCGGCGATGCTCGCCTCGATGAGCTCCTCCCGGAGATACTCCGCGGTGTCGGCGAACTCGCTGAAGACCATGACCTTGTGCTTGCTGAGGACGGGGTCCGACTTCAGCAGCTTGATGAGGGACTGGAGCTTGACATCCTGCTTGGGCTTGAAGCCGCGGAGTTCGTCCAGGAGCATCGCGACCACGTCGAGGTCGGCCTTCGTCTCCTCCAGCATCGTGTGGACGTCGTATTCCTTGCGGTCGAGCTTCTCGATGGAATCGAGCAAGTCCTCGTCCAGCAGCTCGTCCTGGTCGTCCTCCAGGTCGTCCAGAAGCGTGGGCTCCTTGCCCACGGTGAAGAGCTCTGGGTGGTCCTCTTTCACATCCGCGACGAGCGCCTTGTGCGTCTTGGTCCACACGTCAAAGAGCTTCTTCTCCGAAGGCGTTTCCGCGTTCTTCACATAGAACGCCAGCAGCTTGATGAGCAAACGCTGGCACGACTTCTCGAACGCGACGATGGAACTCTCAAGGCGCTTGAGGAAGCCGGTGCGGATCAGCGAGACGACCTGCGTTTGCCGGCCTTGAGTGAATGCGAACAATGGGTCTGACTTGTCCACCGACTTCTTTAGGTAGTTGATGGGCTGGTACATCGGCAGGCAGAAGAGCGGCTCTTTCTGATCAAAGGCGTCCTCGACCTGCTGGAGCAGCTTGCCGTACACACCCTTGAGCGAGTACTCCGCGACCTTCGGTGGCTCGCGCTCCGGGAACAGCACCGCCCGTCCGCCGTGGATCTTCTGGTGTTCCTTGACGTATCCGCGGCTGCGCTGCACCACGAGGGCGGACACGAGCGGGTCGGTGCCCAGGACAGCCTTGGCCTCCTCGGGGTCCGTGATCTGGGCTGATGCGTGGTGGGTGGCTTTGTCGAGTTTGCGTTTGAGTTCGTTGAAGTACGACCGCAGGTTTTTGATGGCGATGTCGTGGTTGGCAAAGTAGTCGTCTTTGCGGCGGCTGAACAGTTCGATGAGGTGGCGGAGGTCGGCAAGGTCGTTGTTGACCGGCGTGGCGGTGAGCATGTAGACAGGTTTGTCGCCGATGAGGTCAAACAGGCGGCGGTAGCGGGATGGCTTGACCTTGCCCTCGCCCTCAATCAACTTGCCGCCACGGGCGGGCCCCTCGCCGTGGATGTCGGCCGTGAAGTCACCGCGTGTACCGATGTTGCGGAAGTTGTGGGCCTCATCGATGATCACGACGTGGGCGCGTTCCTTGGCAGCTTCGAGGCGATCCGCGATCTCAGAGCTGGTGGCGGTCAGGTCGGTGTGCGTGAAGACTTCCAA
>CALLYM010000051.1 GCA_937858155.1 uncultured Phycisphaerales bacterium
GACGCCACCGCGGCGGCCGCGAGTCCCCAGGCGATCGCACGGCGCGGGTCCAGGCGGGGCAGCAGCACCTGGCTCACGGCCCCGGCGACCAGCACCAGGAACCCGGCGGCGCCGACCACCGCGTAGTTGTCGATCTCGAGCTTGCGGACCACGAACACCGGCACCAGCGACAGGGCGGTGCCGTCGAACAGCGAGAACAGCATCCCGGAGGGCACCAGCACCCGCCAGAACACCGCCCGCTCGGCGGCGGGCACCCCCAGTCGCAGGGTCATGGGGCGCCGCGGCTGCCCGGCGGGGACCGTCTCCGGGAGGCTCAGCACCAGCACCGTCGCGACGGCCAGGGCCACCAGGTGCACCTCGAAGGGGGTCTGCAGCGGGTGGACCGCGTACTGGGCGAGCAGGCCGCCGAGCCCCGGCCCGGAGCCCAGCCCCAGCCGCACCGAGATGGACCCGAGGGTCGCGACCCGGCCGCGTCGCCCCGGCGGGAGATGCCAGGAACGCCACGAGCGATGTGATGTCATGGAGCGACGGCGCGGAAACAACCTGCACCGCGTCCGCGTCGTGCCGCGCCAGCGAGGCGCACAACTGCGCGAACTCATCGGCCCTGCACGCCAAGGCGTGATCGTTGACCACTGTCCGCCCGTCCAGGAAAAAGACAGTGAGGGAACCCCCCCGCAGCGCCGCAGCGCACGCCGCGACCGCGGAGGCCGACTGCTGCGCAAACGAGGCATGATCTTCCCCGTAGACCGCGCGAGAGCACAGCGCCGCCTGGAGCGTGGAGAGGAACTTGTGCGCGTCGTCGTGCATCGCTGTCATCCCTACGCCGCCGACCGGCCCTTCGACTGCCTCGCCGAACCCTCGGGGAACATGAACGCCACCAACCGCGACAGAGACAACCGGTACCTCCGCAGCACCCGCGCAACCTCCGTGTTCGCCGCGTGCGGCCTCAGGTGCGCCGAAAGGCGGTCCGCCAGCGACGCCCGCCCCCGGTCTGGGGACGCGGTGAACCCCGTGAGCACACGCGCAGCACGCGCCAGCCCCGCATCGCCCCGACTGATCATCGCCTGCGCGATCATGTCAAACCGGGAATCGGCCTGCACACACACCTCAAGCGCCCGCGCAGTGATGTCAAACCCGCGTGCGTCGGCCGCCAGCAACTGCAGAGCCCGCGCCGCGACCTCGTCGCTCGCATCCCGCAACGCCTCGCCATACATAGCGTCCGTGGGAGCGCCCACCAGCACGTGCGTTTGCAACGCCTCCGCCCGGAGCCCAGGCTCGGCGTGCGCAAGGAACGCATGGCACACGAGCCTCCCGCGCTCACAGCCCAGCTCCGGCACGAGCGACAACGCCGCCAGCGCCGGCGCAGCCCCGCCGACACCCGAAAGCACCCGCCGTACTTCACTCTCGCCCAGCGTGTTCAAGAGCAAACCCGCGGCCGCCCGTGCCGCACGGTTTGGTGATTCGGACAGCAGCGCCAACAGCCCCGTGAGCTGCTCCTCGCCGCCCCTGGCCACAAGGCGGGAGCGGTCTTCCGGGCCGCACCCAGGGTGTGAGAGCGCCGCCGCGAAAAAGGCAGGGCTGCGCAGCAGTTCTGTAAGCCCCGCGGGCGCGCCCGCACGCTCCGCCGCGTTCAGGAACACACCGGGTCCCTCCGCCGCCAGCACCGCGTCCGCGTGACGCGCCAGGCTCTCGGCAACCCCTGCCTTCTCCGTCCGCAGCAGCCACACCGAAAGCACGGTGTGTCCAAAGTGCATCGAAAGCGCCTCGTTTTCAAACGCCGCCTTGCACGCCGTGTGACCCCCGGGCGAAACCGTCGAAGCCGCGAGGTGCATGATGTTCGCCCGGTAGTCCGCGGGGCTGAACTCTTCACCCTGGTGCACCCGGAGCACCGACTCAAGCCGCTGCGCCAGGTTGTGCTCATCCGCGCACAGCACCTCGCACGCCACACCAGTCACCGCACGTGCCGTCGGCGCCTCGGGGTTGCCCGCAGGCAGCGTCGAGGCGAGCTTCGCGAAGACCGCCGCGGCTTCCACCGAGAGCTGCACCGGCTTCTCGCTCAGCGAACGCAGTGCGCGCTCGATGTCATTCTTCGGGATCGCGGCCGCCATCGACGCCAGCACGCGCCACGATGCGGGGTTCGTGTTGCCGGGAGACAACAGCTGCGTCCGGAACCGGTCGCTCAGCGTGGCCAGCAGCGGCGTAAGGCTTGTAATCGCCGCGGGCTGCTCCTCCGCACGCAGCGATTCCACCCACTCCGCCGTTCTCGCGAACTCACCGGCAAACGCCGTCTCCCCCCCCGCCGGGTACTTGGCCTCAATCGCGGCCGCCCGCGACGGCGCATCCCCCGCGAGCATCGAGTGCACAAGCGAGATCATCGCATCCCCGCCCGCTCCACCCACCTCGCTGGAAGCCGTCAACCGCGAGTAGTCCACCCGCGTTAGGCGCACCGCGCCCGCCGCGTTCACCGCCCGCACCACACCTTCCACATCCCCCCGCTCCGCCAGCGCCGAGACCAGCCCCGCGACTGCGCCGGTCGTCCCGGGACCCGCGAGCTCCGCGATCGCAATATCAAGCTCCCGCAGCCGTTCGTGCAGCGTCCGGCACGACGACGCCCCGGGGACCGCAACGCCACCCACCTCAAACGCTGCAGGCGTCACCGCGATCCGCGCCCCCTCCACCCACGCCGCCGCCGCCGCCTCGCACGCCCGCACCGTCGCAGGATGGTCCACGCCCAGGAGCCGCGCGCCCTCCAACGCGCGAGACACCGCGGCCAAGGCGTGCCCCAGCGCGTCGTACTGCTCGGAATGGGCGGGCGATGCCTCCGCCACGTGAATCCTCCCACCCCTCAGATCGGCTATCAGGGCCGGGGGGTTCGCGCAAACAAACAACGCCGGGCCGCCCAGCCCCGCCCGCGTACGCGCATCCCCACCTTGTCTCAATAACCCAGTGATTCCAGCGTCGCCAGCCGGTCCCTGTGATACTCCATCGAAGGCGGCGCATCAGGATCGCTCAGGACGGAACGCACCGACTTGTACAGCCGCGCCGCCCCGGCCTTGTCGCCCAGGCGGTCATGGCATTCCGCAAGCTGCACACTCACCCGCGGATCCGCTGGGTCCTCCGCCCGCGCACGGTCCAGGAAGTCAATCGCGCCCTCGTAGTCCCCGCTCTCCATGCACCACCCGGCCCGCGTCAGCGGCGACACGTTGATGTAGGCACGCCACGCGCGCGTGCCACCCCAGGCGAGGGCGCACAGAACCGCAAGCGTCGTGAGCGTTGACTTCATGCGACGATCCCAAGTACCACGCAACCCTGTTATCGACATCACACGTGGCCCACGCGCGTGCAGCTGAGCGGGCGGGCAGAGTTTGGGATGGTGTTGCCGTCCACACCGCCCAAACCACTCGTTCACGGACGTGGAAAACCTGTCTGTGATGATTTGATGCGAGGCTTAAGTCGCTTCCCGAGTGCGAGTTATGGGCCGACCCTCTTCTGGCTTTGATGATTTACCGCTATGCCCTCCGCCCGCGGGGCTATTTTTGCGCCGAGATTAAGGAGGATTTTTTCATGCCCGAGCCCATCCGTCAGCCCGCCGTGGCGCAGACCATCACCGTCATCGGCGCCGATACGCACATCAAGGGGGAAATGGTTTTCGAAGGAAACGCCCGCATCCTCGGCACCTTCGAGGGTCAGATCACCACCAAGGGTGAACTCCAGGTCGCCGAGAGCGCCACCTGCCGCGCCACTGTCGACGCCCAGAAGGTCCTCCTGGAAGGCACCATCGAGGGCAACGTCAACGTCCGCGAGAAGATGGAGATGAGCCCCAAGGCCCGCATGCGCGGCGACATCGTCGCGACGCGGCTGGTTGTCATGGAGGGCGCTGTCTTCACCGGTCACGTCACCGTCGGCGACGGCGCAAAGGCGCAGTCCCGGGGGGAGCGTGAGCGGGGGGAGCGGGAACCCTCTGAGACCAACGGCCTGATGGGCTCCATCCTCCACCGCCTGGACCCCGTCGGCAACTCCCGCTGAGTCTGAACGCCCCGCACGCTCCCCGCGCAGGTGGCAGCGCGCGCTCGAAAGCCGTGGAGCGCGCGGGGGGCGATCAAGACAACGGCGGCGTCTGCGCACCGTCCCCGAGCCTTTCCCGCGTCGTACCGTTTCCGTGCTGATCCACCCTGAAAGCGGCACCAGGGCACCCCGTTGATGACGCACCAGCACGACACCACCCCCGCCCAGACGCGCCCGATCGTCTGCTACCACTGCGGGCACAGGTTCGATGCCTCCGCCCACGCCATGAGCGTTTCCTGCCCGGAGTGCTACAAGCACCTCCGCTTGGAGGACATCATCATCCGCACGCTTGAGGCGGCACGCACCTACTACACCTGCGGAAGGCTGGTCGTTCTGCCGCGCGCCCGCGCACAGGCCCATGAAATCCGGGCCGTCGCGGGCGTCACGGTCGAAGGTTCACTGGAGGCCAATGTTGTCTCCTTTGGCCCTGTCTGGATCGGGCCCAACGCGCAGTGGCGGGGCGACTGCCGCGCTCCAGTTGTCAAGGTGGAGGACGGCGCGAAAATCCACTCCGGAAAGTTCGTGGTCCGGCGCTAAGTAGAATCCCGCATGACCATCCGCAAACAGCCCGCCGACTTCCGTGTGCGGGAAGTGCTGGTGGACGCGGAAAGTGGCCCCTTCCCGCTCTATGAACTCACCAAAGAGTCTCTGACGACGCCCGAGGCCATCGCAAAGCTCGCCCGCGCCCTTGCCATCTCCGCGGCCGACTGCGCCTACGCCGGCCTGAAGGACAAGCACGCCCTGACGACCCAGTCCGTCACCGTCCGCGCCGAAGGTCAATCGCTCCCCGAACAGGTCGGCGAAGACCGCTGGTCCGCCCGCCGTGTCGGTTCCCGATCGCAGCCCCTTTCCGCCCGCGACATCGCCCGCAATGAGTTCGAGATCATTCTCCGCGACCTCACCAGGGAGTCCAGCGATGCGATGGACGCCGCCGCAGCGCAGCTGCGCGTGGGCGATTCCCTCCGCGTGCTCAACTTCTTCGGCGACCAACGCTTCGGTTCCGCACGCCACGGAGAGGGGTTTGCTGCCAGATTCCTCGTGCGCGGCGAGTTTGAGCAGGCCCTCCGACTGCTGATCGCGACACCCCACCGCAAGGACACAGGCGTTCAGCGGGCCTTCACCCGCACCCTCGCCAACGCATGGGGCGATTGGCCCACCCTCGCACGCGACCTCCCGCGGTGCCCGAACCGTCGTGCCATTGAGCTGCTCGCATCCCGCGCCACGCCAGGGCCCTCTGACTTCAAAGACGCGTTCGCCTCCCTCCCCTACATGCTCCAGGAAATCGCTGTGGACGCGTACCAGTCCTTCTTGTGGAACCTGATCCTGGAGAAGGGAGCAGCGAGCGACTCGTCTTCGTTGGTTGGTAGCAAGGTTGCGCTCCCAAGCCCGAGTGCAACCTACAACGCTCCGTTCGCGGATGCCGCGAGCGAGGTCTTTGCCAACGACGGCACGGCCCCCGCGGACCTCAGGATCCCCGGCCTCCGCCGACCCGCGTTCCGCCATGCCGACCGCGCGGCGGTCGTCGAAGCTTCTCAATTCACGATGCTCCCGCCGCAGCCGGACGAACTCGCGCCCCCGCGCGGCAGGAAAGCACCGCCCCGTTTTCAACGCACCGCCCGCTTCTCACTCCCGAGCGGCTCCTACGCCACCGTCGTACTGCGCGCCCTGGGCCACTGATGCCCGTCACCATGCTCACACGTTGAAGTACTTCGCCCCCGGATGGTGCACGATGATCGCGCTGGTCGATTGCTCCGGATCGATCTGCCAGTTCTCCGTCAGCGTGCACCCGATGCGTTCCGGTTCCAGCAGCACGAACAGCTTCTCCTGGTCCTGCAGGTTCGGGCACGCGGGGTAGCCGAAGGAGTACCGCGACCCCTGGTAGTGCTGCGTGAACAGGTCCTTGATCTTGGGCGCATCCTCACCGCCGATGCCCATCTCCTGGCGGATGCGCTTGTGCCAGTACTCGGCCAGGGCCTCGGCGGACTCCACGGAAAGCCCGTGAAGGTAGAGGTAGTCCTTGTAGTTGTTCGCCCTGAAGAGCCGCTGCGATTCCTCGCTCGCGCGGCTGCCGACGGTGACGCAGTGCATCGCGATGACATCTGCCTTGCCGGCCTCGCGCGGCAGGAAGTAATCGGAGATGCACAGGCGGCGCTTGTCAGGCTGCCGGGGGAAGGTGAACCGCAGGCGTTCGCGCGCGCGGTCAGGGGCGTCCCAGATGACAAGGTCGTCGCCGTCGCTGTTGCACGGGAAGTAGCCGTAGACGACCTTGGGCTGGAGGACGCGTTCGCGCTTACAGCGATCTTTCCACTCCTCGAACACCGGAACGACCTTGTCCTCGATAAACGCGTCGTACTCCGCGTCGCTCATCGCGCCCTTCTTCACCTGCCATTGGCCGCGGAAGAGCGCGATGGGGTTGATGAACGGGTACACATCGCCCAGGTCGATGGAGTCGATGACTCGGGTACCCCAGAACGGAGGAGTGGGGATGCTGGCCGCGGGAGCGACGTCGCTGCGGAGCCCATGCTCTGGTGCCGACTTCGCCGCCGCGGGGAGCGCAGCGCCAGAGTCACCCGCACTGGCCGCCGCCAACTTCGCGATTCTGGACTGGTTGATCGTTTCTTCGGCCGCCGATCGCTTGCTCAGCCGCTGCCCGACCTCCTCATCCAGCGTGGCGACCTTCCCGCCCATCAGGAGGTCCATCGTCCGCAGGCCCTCGAACGCGTCGCGTCCGTAGTAGACCTTGCCCTTGTACGTCCCGCGCAGGTGGCTCTCGCAGTAGTGACGCGTCAACGCCGCCCCGCCCAGCAGCACCGGCGCCGTGACGCCCTCCGCGTTCATCTCGCGCAGGTTCTCTTCCATGACCGTCACGCTCTTGACGAGCAGCCCCGACATCCCGATCGCGTCCGCCTTGTGCTCCCGCCACGCCTTCAGGATCTCCGGCAACGCCTGCTTGATGCCGATGTTGTGCACCGTGTACCCGTTGTTGGACAGGATGATGTCCACCAGGTTCTTGCCGATGTCGTGCACGTCCCCCTTCACCGTCGCCAGCACGATGGACCCCTTGCTCGTGCCCTGCACCTTGTCCATGAGCGGCTCGAGGAACGCGACCGCCGCCTTCATCACCTCCGCCGACTGCAGCACAAACGGCAGCTGCATCTTGCCGCTGCCGAAGAGTTCGCCGACGGTTTTCATGCCGTCGAGCAGGTGGTCGTTGATGATCTCGATGGGCTTGTACTTTTCCAGCGCCGCCCGCAGCGCTGCCTCCAGGCCCTCCTTCTCCCCATCGACAATGTGCGACCGCAGCCGCTCCTCGACAGGCAGGTCAGCGAGCGACACCTTCTTTGTCGCCGCCACCGCCTGCGCGTCCTTGAACAGCTCGATGAACCTCTGCAGCGGGTCCACGCCAGGCGTCCGCCGGTCGTGGATCACGTCCATCGCCGCGTTCCACTGCTCGTCGGGCACCTTGTTCCGCGGCAGGATCTTGCTGAAGTGGATGATCGCGCTCGTCAGCCCGGCCTCCTGCAGCTCGTGCAGGAACGCGCTGTTGAGCACGATGCGGGCCGCGTTCGACAGGCCGAACGACACGTTGGACAGGCCCACCGTGGTCTGGCACTCCGGCAGCGCCCTGCTTATGAGCCGCACGCCCTCGATGGTCTCGAGGGCGCTGCGCCGGTCCGTCTCCATGCCCGTGGAAACCGGGAGCACCAGCGGATCAAACAGAATGTCTTGCGGCGCCATCCCATGCACGCGAGTCGCCCGCTCAAACGCGCGCTGCGCGATCGCGAGTTTGCGGTCGCGCGTGCGGGCCATCGAGTTTTCTTTGTCCTCATCAATGGAGCCGATGACCAAGGCCGCGCCGTACGTCTTGGCGAGGCGGCAGAAGTGGTCGAACTTTTCCTCCCCCTCCTCGAAGTTCGCGCTGTTGATGATGCACTTGCCGCCCGCCAGCCGGAGCCCGGCCTCGATCGTCCTTGATTGCGTGCTGTCCAGCATGAGGGGCACGTTGACCTGGCGAACGACCCGCCGGACCACCTCCGCCATGTCGTTCGCGTTGTCCCGCCCGGCGTAGTCCACGTTAATGTCCAGCACGTGCGCGCCGTCGTGCCGCACCTGCTCACGAGCCAGGCTCACCATCCCGTCCCAGTCCTCCGCCTCCAGCAGCCGCTTGAACGCCCGCGAACCCGACGAATTCATCCGCTCGCCGATGATCAGGATCGAGTTATCCTGGCGGTAGTCGGTGGGGGAGTACAGCGATGTGACGGCCGAAGGAAGAGAAGGTGCGGAATCAGCAGGTGAGGTGGCCGAGGTTCCTGGCTTCGTCGCTGCATGACTTTGTGACTTCGTCACTCCTGCGCGATCCACCCGCTCGACAATCTCGACCAGCTTCCTGATGTGCTCGGGCTTGGTCCCGCAGCACCCGCCCACGATCCGCACGCCGTCCTCGGCGATGAACTTCTCCATCGCGGCGGCGAAAGGCTCGGGCTGGAGAGGGAACTCGGTGTGGCCGTCCACGAGCAGAGGGAGGCCCGCGTTGGGCATGACGGAAACGGCCCGCTTGCCCGCGAGCATCGGACCGCCACGCCAGTGCTTGCCGAGCCAGTGGATGTGGTCCCGCATCTCGACGGGCCCTGTCGCACAGTTGAGGCCCAGCGAGCAAAGGGGGTACTGAGAAAGTGCTATCGCCGCCGCCGCGATCTCTGTTCCCAGCAGCATGGTGCCCGTGTTCTCGATCGTGACGCTCGCCATGATCGGCACGTCGAGCGGGCCCTTGCCCTTCTCCGCCAGCGCCGCGAGCACCGCGTTGATGACGCACTTGACCTGCAGCAGGTCCTGGCACGTCTCGATGATGAACACGTCCGCCCCGCCCGCCAGCAGCCCCCGCGCCGCCTCACGGTACGACGCGAACATCCCGTCCCAGTCAATGTTCCCCAGCGTGATGAGCTTGGTGCCCGGCCCCAGGCTGCCCGCCACAAACCGAGGCTTGTCGCCCGTCGAGAACTTTGAGCAGGCCGCGCGCGCGATCTCCGCCGCCGTCTTGTTCAGCTCGAACGCCTCGCCCGCCAGCTCAAACTCCGCCAGCACGTGCGGCATGCCGCCGAACGTGTCGGTCTCGACACAGTCGGCGCCGACGGCCAGGAACGACTCATGGATCGACTGGATCAGGTCGGGCCTGCTCCGGACCAGGATCTCCGGGCAGTTCTCCTTGCCCCAGTAGTCCTTCTCCACGTCCAGGTTCGCCGCGTGCGTGGCGGTGCCCATCGCGCCATCAAAAACGATCCGCCGGCGGGTCAAGGTCTCAAGGAAGGTTGGGGTGGGACGTGCCATCGGGAAGTCTTCTATCGGCTTCAGGCCGTGGGGGTGCGAGCAACCTCCATGGCCCAAAGCGTCGAGACCTCGACCTCGGGCACACCCTGCGGGGCGTATGGGACTATGGAAACCGGCGACTACCGGTGCCACGCAGGGCGGAAGCGCCGACTTTCACGGCTGGGTGTGCAGAATCATAGGGCGAAGTCGGACGGGTGGGTGAGGGTTCCGAACCGTTGCGTTCCCGATGCCTTCACCCTCTCAAAAAGCAACAGGCCCGCAGCACGCCGCGGGCCTGACTTCGTGCTTCGTGTGACTCTGATCACTTCTTCTCGGCCGGCGCTTCCTTCTTCGCGAAGTAGTTGCCGGAGTACTTCTTCTGGAACTTCTCGACGCGGCCAGCACTATCGACGAAGGTCTGCTTGCCCGTGAAGAACGGGTGCGAGCCCGACCAAACTTCGACGTGCATCTCCGGCACGGTCGCGCCGACGGTCATGACGACCTGCCCGTTGTGATAAACCTTGCAGTTGGGGTAGTACTTGGGGTGCGTCTCGGCTTTCATGGCTGGCTCCGTCTACCGTTCGTTGCACCACCTGTTATTGGGGTGCCAAGAGGGGTCAAGATACTAGGCCTCCGCCCTCTCGTCCGCCACTCTTACCTCGACACGCCACCCCGCCGCGAGCATCCAATCTGCCCATGCCCATCGCCGCAGCCCAACCTGAGCCGCTCACCCTCCAGTGTTCAGAAGTCTGGGGCGGCAACGACGAGGTCAGCCGGGGCGTGGTCATGCCCGGGCTGGACGCCTGGATTTTCAGCAAACCGGTGGGCGATGACCCCTCAGGTGGGGATATCCATTACCTGTCCTCGTGCGCCACCGGGCGGATCACCCGCATGCTCGTCGCCGACGTCTCTGGCCATGGTGCCGCCGTGGCGTCCCTCGCCGTGCGCCTCCGCGACCTCATGCGCCGGTTCATGAACTACGTGGACCAGTCCCGACTCATGGAGGGAATTAACCGCGAATTCGCCGGCCTCACCGACTCGGGCAGGTTTGCAACGGCAATGGCGGCGACATTCTGGGCGCCCACCCGCGAAATCGAACTCTCCAACGCCGGACACCCGCCGCCGTTCCTGTACACCGCGCGCACCCGCACGTGGGCGCCACTCCAGCCGACGAACGCCGCGAAGGTGAAGCCCACGTCGGGCGACGACCTGCCCCTGGGAATCCTGGACGCGTCCACCTACGGCCGCTACAAGGCCACCCTCAAGCCCGGCGATGTTGTCGTGATCTACACCGATGGCTTCATCGAGGCCAGAAACCCGGCGGGCGAATTCCTGGGCGAGCAGGGCCTGCTCGACGTCCTCGACGGGCAGGACCTTGGCGATCCTTCGACGCTCCCCCAGCGTGTGTACGAACGTGTCCGCACGTTCACGGACTCGGCTCTGGACGACGACGCCACCATCCTGGTCCTCCGCCCCAACGACCTGGCGGTGCCCCGGGGGTCCCTCTGGTTGGGCATCAAGGTGGCGGCCGAGGGGATGGTGGACATGGTCCGCTCGGTCCTGCCGGGCGGCCGGAAGTATCCATTCCCCGAGCTGCGCCGCGACAACATACTTGGCGCTTTCTTCAATAGGTTTAACGTGCAGCGGTAGGTGTGGGGAACCTGTATGACGCACCGAACCTTGGACACCGCGGCTGTTTCAGCATTGCAGGCCCTGCAGAATGGGCTGCCGTGGTCCGGCGCCATCGCGCCCGACCCAGCGCCGTTCATCCAATCGCTCCGGGCGGTGCTCTTCCCGCACTTCCGCGACGGTGCCCCGCTCGCAACGGGCCACATCAGCGCCATGCGTGACCAGGCGCGTGCGCTGACGAACGCGATCCGCGTTCCCGAGCCTGGCGCGTGGCCCGAGCAGCTGATCGAGCACCTGCCCGCGCTTGCGCAGACCCTCTACGACGACGCGCGTGCCATACTCGAGCACGACCCGGCGGCCCGCCACATCGACGAAGTCATCATCGCCTACCCCGGCTTCGCGGCGACGGTCGTCCACCGCGTCTCCCATCATCTGCACCGCGCGGGTGTCGCGATGCTGCCCCGGGTGCTCTCCGAGTTCGCCCACTCGTGCACGGGAGTGGACATCCACCCGGGTGCCGCCATCGGCCCGAGGTTCTGCATCGACCATGGCTCAGGCGTCGTGATCGGCGAGACCACCTCCATCGGCGAAGGCGTCACGATCTACCAGGGCGTCACGCTGGGCGCGGTCAGCGTGGCAAAGGCCGCCGCGGACACCAAGCGTCACCCCACCATCGAGGACAATGTGGTCATCTATGCAAACGCCACGATCCTGGGTGGACGTACCGTCATCGGGAAGGGTTCACGCATCGGCGGGAATGTGTGGATTACGCGCTCAGTCCCGCCCGGGTCGGTCGTCGTGCGTCAGCCGGACGCCACGCCCTCCGGGCCCGCCCCGGACGACATGCACGACATCTGAAAGGAAGGGTCCGCACCATGCGCGCACAGTCCATCCTTGACACGATCGGCAATACTCCCCACGTTCGGCTGTCCCGCCTCTTCCCCGCGCACGAGGTGTGGTTCAAACTCGAGCGGGCCAACCCCGGCGGCAGTATCAAGGACCGCATCGCCCTCTCGATGGTGGAGGACGCCGAACGCAGGGGCGCCCTGAAGCCGGGCACCACGATCATCGAACCAACCTCCGGCAACACCGGCATCGGGCTCGCGATGGTCGCCGCGGTGAAGGGCTACCGGCTCATCCTGACGATGCCCGATTCGATGAGCGTCGAGCGCCGGGCGATCATGAAGGCGTACGGCGCGGAGCTTGTGCTCACGCCGCGCGAGCAGGGCATGAAGGGGTCGATCGCCAAGGCGAACGAACTCGCGGCGCAGCACGCCCCGGCGTGGATCCCCATGCAGTTTGAGAACCCGGCGAACCCCGAGGTGCATGTGCGCACGACCGCGGAGGAGATCGCCAGGGACTTCCCCGAAGGGCTCGGCGCGATCATCACCGGCGTGGGGACCGGCGGGCACATCACCGGCGTGGCTCGCGTGCTGAAGAAGCGGTGGCCCGCGCTCAAGGTGTACGCGGTGGAGCCGACCAAGTCCCCTGTCCTGAGCGGCGGCACCCACACGCCGCACAGCATCCAGGGCATCGGCGCGGGCTTTGTCCCGGCGGTTCTCGACACCCAGGCCTACGACGGGATCGTGCAGATCACGGACGACGACGCCAAGGACTTCGCGCGGCGGTCCGCAAAGAAGGAGGGCATTTTCGTCGGCATCTCCAGCGGCGCGACGCTGGCGGCAATCTCCCAGACACTCCCCGCGTTGCCCGCCGGGACCCGGGTGCTGGGCTTCAACTACGACACGGGTGAACGCTATCTGTCGATCGACGGGCTGTACCCGGCCTGATCACGCCGCGGTTTTCCCCCAACCGCCCATCTTTGTGCCCCCTTTCTTCAGGATCCACGCGAGCACCAGTGCGCCCGCGCCGACCATCGCGGCCGACAGCCACTGTCCACGCGACAGGCCCAGTGGGCGACCGTTGGCGAACTGTGTGTCGGGCAGGCGGAAGAACTCCGCGGCCACCCGGAGCAGGCCGTACGTCATAAGGAACCAACACCCGACCACGCCCGGCAGGCGAGGTTTTTTCGCGACTACCCACAGCACTGCCGTCAGCACCACGCCCTCAAAGAAGGCCTGGTACAACTGCGAGGGGTGACGCGTGGAGAGCACGGGCTCCAGGCCTTGCGCGATTTTGCGGCCCGTCTCGCCGCCGTTCTGGAGGAGTTCGATGACCCGGGACGCGGCACCGTCCCACGTGGTTTGGTCGGGCGCGTACGTTGCCAGAACTTTGTCGAGGGCGGCGGCTTGCTCCGCGTTTCGCGTGACATCCATGTGTCCGCTGACGAGTTCCTGCGGGAACTTGACGCCCCACCAGGGAGCGGGCTGGCCGGGCTGGGCGATGATCTTGCCCAGGAGTTCGCCGTTGATGAAGTTGGCGACGCGGCCCAGGCCCAGGCCCGGCGTGCAGGCGAGCGCGAGGAGGTCCATGACGTGGCGCCAGGGGGATGCGCCCTTACGCACACCCTGATCATCCTTGAAACCGCGCGACACCCACCAGCCGCCCAGCATGACTCCCACGAGCCCGCCGTGGTAGGCCATCCCGCCCTTGTTGAGTGCCAGTGCGCCCCAGAAGGGGAAGGACGACGAGAATTCCGCGAGGAGTTTGGGCTCGTAGATAAGCACATATCCCACGCGTCCGCCCACGATGACGCCCGCGATCAACATGAGCATCGCGTCGGCGATGTGGTGTTCCGGCACGGGCGTGAAGCCGCGGCGCGCGAGGCGCTTCATTATCAGGTACGCGATGAGGAAACCAACGGCGTACGCGAGGCCGTACCAGCGGAGGCCCAGCCCGTCGCCGAAGCGGACGAGGAACGGGCTCAGGTCATGGACGTACGCGGCGAGCGTGGGCATGTGGCAGAAGGTATGGAGGTTTAGGGCGCGCCGACGCAGGCCATGAGCGTGGCGGCGACGCGGTCGGCGACGAGGAACCCGCGGTCGGTGAGCGTCCAGCGCCCGGCGTGCTGGGTCAACCAGCCTGCGCGCGTCGAATCGTCCGCGGCTTCCTGGAGGCGTTCAGGGGCGGTCAGATCGACGAGCGCTGCGGCGGCGAGTGTGCTGGCGGCGTCGAGGCCTTCGCGGAGGCGGAGGGCGGTCATGATGCGCTCGCGGATGGCGCGGGCGAAGTCCGGCGGTTCGTGGTCTGTGATGGGCGCGAAGCCCGCGTCGTCGGTGGCGAGGTAATCGTCGAGGCGGGCCACGTTCTTCCAGCGATGTCCACCGATGTGCCCGGACGCGCTGGGGCCTGCGGCGAGCCAGGATTCCTGTCGCCAGTAGGCGAGGTTGTGGCGGCATTCGGCTTTGGGCACCGCGAAGTTGGAGACCTCGTAGCGGTCGAGCCCGGCGGCGCGGAGGATGCGGACGGTTTCTTCGAACATGTCTGCCTCAAGGTCTTCATCGGCGCGGGGAAACTCGCCGCGCTTCATGCGGGCGGTCATGGCGGTGTTGGGCTCGTACGTGAGCGCGTACGCGGAGACGTGCTGGGTGCCCAGGGAGAGCGCGTGGGCGAGGTCTGCACGCCAGTGGTCCAACGTCTGGCCGGGGATGGCGTAGATGAGGTCGAGTGATTGGCGCTGGATGCCGGCGGCGCGGGCGGCCTGCATGGCCTTCGCGACGTTGGCGGGCTCGTGCCAGCGCTCCAGGGTCTTGAGGTGGGCGCGGTCAAAGGACTGGGCTCCCATGGAGACGCGGGTGACGCCCCCGGCGCGGAGCACGTCCATAAGTTCCGGGGTGACGGTCTCAGGGTTGCACTCCACCGTGAACTCGGCGCGCTCGCCGGTGGTGTCGCTCGCCGCGGCGTGGATGGCGGACAGGTCGAAACGCTTGTGGAGTGTGGCGAGGACGCGCTTCCAGAGGTCGGCGCGGAGGAGCGAGGGCGTGCCGCCGCCGACGAAGATGGTGAGGAGGGGTGCGCCCGCCCAGGGGGCGAGTGCGGCGAGCTCATGGCATAGGCGGCCGGTAAAGACTTCCTGACGGTCGCGGGTGTCGACGATGCTGTAGAAGTCGCAGTAGTGGCACTTGTGGAAGCAGAAGGGGACGTGGATGTAGAGGGAGCGGGCGCGGGCGGTGGTTGCGGCGGAAAAAACCGCCCGGGCAGAGGTGCGGGGAGTGGACTGGGGGAGCGGGATGGGGTTGGACAACCGGGGATTGTTGCACGCGTAGCGGAGGGCGCGGGGGGAGAAGGAGGAGCGATCGCGGAGGAGCGGAGAGGGGCGGGGGG
>CALLYM010000052.1 GCA_937858155.1 uncultured Phycisphaerales bacterium
CGCGGCCCGCGTCGAGAAGGTGATCGACCGCGAGTTCAGGGACTTCCAGGCAACCGGCACGACCGCGACCACCATCGCCGGTGCGCCCGCCAAGCGGCTGGCGGGCTCGGGAGTCGAGGCCGACGACCGCGACCCCGGCACCGCCGATGTGGTCGTCTTCAAGGTGACCAACCACACCTTCATCGCCTGCACCCACGGCGAATACCTCTCCCCCGATGCCCAGAAGTGGATGATGACTGTGGTGCAGACCGCGCAGAAGCCGTAAGCACGAGTGACCGGGTGTGGCATCAACCACGTTGCACCACCCTGCGATAATTACCCGGTGCAGACCCTCACCGAAATCAAGGCCCTCCTGGAGTCCCGCGGCCTCTCGCCGCGGAAGGCCTTTGGCCAGAACTTCCTGACCGACCACAACCTCATCACGCGCCTGGTGGATGAGTCGGGTGTCCGCGCGGGCGATGTGGTCCTCGAAGTGGGCCCAGGCACCGGCGTGCTGACCGAAGAACTCTTGTCGCGCGGCTGCCGTGTTGTGGCGGCGGAACTCGACCACGGCCTGTGCGCACTGCTGCGGGATCGACTGGGCGACAACCCGCTCTTCACTCTCGTCGAGGGCGACTGCCTGGACGGCAAGCACGCGATCGCACCCGCGCTGGTGGGCGCTGTGCGTGGCGCGATGCATGAGCGCAGCGCAACAACCTTCCGCCTCGTCGCCAACCTCCCGTACGGCGCCGCCACACCGCTCATGATGCTCCTTATGGCCCAGCACCAGGAGTGCACGGGCCAGTTCGTGACGATACAGAAGGAAGTCGCGCAGCGCTTGGCCGCCCGTGAGAGCTCCAAGGACTACGGCCCACTTTCCGTCCTTGCGCAGGTCACGTGCGAGGTCCGGCAGATCGCCAAGCTGCCGCCCGAGTGCTTCTGGCCTCGGCCCGACATCACCAGCGCCATGGTCGCGCTCCGCCGACGCCCCTCACCCCTGCACGAGGACCCTGCACGGCTTCTTACCTTCTGCCACACAGTGTTCGAGCAGCGCCGCAAGCAGCTGGGCACATTGCTGGGCAGGGAATTCCCGTTCCCGCAGGGCGTGCGTGCGACCGACCGTGCCGAGGCGCTGAGCGTGACCCACCTCATCGCGCTGGAGGCGGCGTCCCGCGCTGCCGAAATTTCCCGCAATAGCCCGCCCGGCAAGGAGGCCCGATGAGCTTGGCAGGGCTCTTCAAAGAACGCGTCCTGACGGCGGAAGTCTGGCTGCCCCGCCCGCGCGCGGAGGTCTTCCCTTTCTTTGCAGACGCAGCCAACCTCAACGCCATCACCCCACCGTGGCTCTCGTTCACGATCGTGACGCCACAGGTGGACATGCGACCCGGCGCCATCATCGACTACAGCCTGCGCATCCGCGGCTTCCCGATCTCCTGGCGCACGCTCATCACCGCGTGGGAGCCGCCCTTGCGATTCATCGACGAGCAGGTGCGCGGACCCTACCTGCAGTGGATCCACGAGCACACGTTCAATGACGAAGTGCGCGACGGCGTCCCCGGCACGCTCTGCCGCGATCATGTCCGCTACAAGCACATCGGCGGCCCCATCGCGCAGTCGCTCCTCGTGGGCCCGGACCTGCAGAAGGTGTTCGCCCACCGCACAAAACGCCTGCTGGAAATCTTCCCCGCAGCGCCAAGCGCCCAGCCCAAAAACAACTGAACCCGGGCTTGTGGCCCGGGTTCAGTGAGGAAGGGAGGAATTGTAAAGACGCGGTGTCGGCTCTCGCCGGCGTCGCAAACTCCTGATCTCTCCGGGCCCTTTGCAGGGGGGAAACACACCGACCCTTCCTTCTCTCCTCTCGTTGGTCAGGCCCGCGGGCCTGCCAGTCATCGGGTGGAGCGGCAATATTCGCACAAATTTTGGGCCCGTCACGTGATTGACAGTTTTTACGCCAAAAGTCCGGAAATCAGCCAAACTTGGGGATGCAGTCATTCAATCCCCTGATGTATGGATATGCACGCGTTGCATAGAACAGAAAGAGCAACGAAAAAACCCCGCAAATCGCGGGGCTTTGTAAGTGCTTACTTTGCGTTGGGCACACACTTCAGGGGATCATCTTCTTCAGCTCGGCCAGCTTCGTTCCGAAGCCTTCCCAAGCCTTCTTCACGCCGTCGAACATCGACGAGTAGTCGCCGCCACCGGGCTTGTAGTTCTTGAGATCGCCGACAGCCTTCTCCACCGCGGGGATCTGGGCCTGCAGGTCCTTCACAAGGCTTTCGGCCTTGGCCTTCACGTTCACGTCCTTGATGTCGCCGACCTTCTTGGCGTAGCCCTCCAGCTCGGTCTTCATCTCGGGCCACTTCTTGTCGACCGTGTCGGTGAGCCAGGTCGTGCCGGAAGCCTGGAGCTCCTTGAGCTTGTCGCCTGCGGCGGCAGCGGCGTCCTTCGCGCCCTCCACGGCCTTCGCGCCGGCGTCCTTGGCGCCCTCAACAGCCTTTGCGCCCGCGTCCGTCGCGGACTTCGCGGCATCCTTGGTGCCTTCGGCGACCTTGTTCGCCGCGCTCTTCGTGGCGTCGGCGGCTTTGCTCACGGGGTTACTTTTCTCTTCGCAGCCGACCAGCGCCAGGCTCGCCGCCGCTCCAACCACAACCATCCCTTTCCAAATCTTCATTAGAACTCTCCATGGGGACACTCAATGCCCGCCCGTACACGGGCGGGACTGACCGATAATAGGTATCGCCGACCGGCCGCCTTGGTTCACAACATTGCGCATGAAAAACCCTCCCTAAACAGGGAGGGTTACTGACTTAAATAATTGTCACATCAGCGTTTACTTGCCATCCTTGTACTCGTCCAGCGTCGCCTGCAACTGCGCCTTCATGCGCTTGTTGTCTGTCATTCCGATGGCCTTCTGCTGCAGTTCGATGGCCTTGGCCTTGTCGCCCTTGACCCAGTAGACGCGGGCGAGGGTGTCCAAGATGGTGCCGTCCTTGGGCTCAAACTCCACGGCCTTGTTCGCGGCCTTCAGAGCCAGGTCCAGGTCCTTGTTCTTGACGTTGCCCTCGGGATCAACGATGGTCCACGCGATCTCGTTGAGGGGTGCCGCGTCCTCGTCAGCAATGGCCGTGTCCACGGTCTTGCGGGCGATAGCCATGGCCTTTTCTTCCTCCCCCGCGCCAAAGAGGACCGTCATCTCCGCATCCTCCACCTGGGAGAACGCCTTGGGGTTTTCCTTCTTGAGCTTGTTGAGCTCGGCGAGGGCTTCCTTCATGTCGCCGCCCTGCATGGCGCCGTAGAACGGCTCGAGCGCCTTGAACGCCGCCTTGGACGCCTCTTCCACTTTGGTGGGGCCGGTCTCGACATCCCACTTGCCGGCGAGGACGTCGGGCAGCACGTAGTCCAGGTTCATGGGGTGGCCGATCCATGCGATCTTGCCGGCCTTGTCCACCACCATGGCGCAGGGGATGCCGCCCTGGCCGGCGGCCTCGAACCAGTTCTTGCTCATGAACTTGGTGGCACCGTCGTAGGCGACGGTGTACTGCATCTTCTTGTCCTTCTTTTGCACGAACGCGCGCACCTTGGCGGGCATGTCGTCGTCGTACTTCGCGCCGTGCCAGTCCTCGCCCATGTTGACGCCCACGAACGTCACGCCGCTGGACTTGTACTCGGCCTGCAGCTCCGACAGGTGCGGGAATGCGCGGATGCAGGGGCCGCACCAGGTCGCCCAGAACTCCACGACGTAGACCTTGCCGGCCTCAAAGGATGTCACCGGATCGCCCTTGATGAAGGACTCGACCTGGAGCGCCGGGGCCTTGTCGCCGGCCTTCAGGGAGACCTGCTTCTCCGCTTTCTGCTTGGTTTTCGGCTCGGCCTTCGGCGCCGCGGTGTCCTGCGCGAACGCGGTGGAAACGAGGCCGGCAGCGGCAACCAGCGCTGCGGCGACGACAATGCGACCGTGGATCTTGAGCATGGGTTTCCTCGACAAACGGGGCGTGGCCCCAAGGCCGGGCGGCATGCGCGACAGCGCAGGCACCTCGCCCGGCGGGAGTTGACGCACCCATCTAAGAGAGATTGGACGCTTCAGCCCCGTGCGTGTTTCCCAGTGTATCAGAACAGCACCCGCGTTGGAGCGATATTTTGTGCCTGCAGCGAGCGTTACGTACGGATTGTGTCAGGGCCCGATCTGAATCACTGCCATGCAACCACTAATATTGACCCTCGCGCGAGCGGGTAGCAGGCCGCACGCCCCGTTTGTCATTCTGCCGAACGGTTCGTGCGACGCCGGGATCCCACGCTCACCGTCGACCCCCACTTCCACACCACCCCCAGGCCCCGTCGCCCCGGCCCCTGCCGAAATGAAGCTCACCATCGTCATGCCTGTCTTCAACGAGGAGCGCACGCTCCGTCAGTCGGTGGACCGCGTGCGCAGCGTCCGCATGCCCGAGGGCGTGCTCATCGAACTCATCCTTGTCGATGACTGCTCGACCGACGCCACCCCGCGCATCCTCGAGGAGATCGCCCGCGAGCACCCGACCATCCGGTGCCTGCGCCACACCACCAACCGCGGCAAGGGCGCGGCGCTGCGCACAGGCTTTGCCGCGGCGACCGGCGGCTGCGTTGTCGTGCAGGACGCGGACCTCGAGTACGACCCCGCCGAGCTTCCCAAACTGCTCAAGCCCATCATGGACAACGCGGCGGACGTGGTCTTCGGCTCCCGCTTCATCGGCGGCGAGTCCCACCGCGTGCTCTACTTCTGGCACAGCGTGGGCAACAAGTTCCTGACGCTGCTCTCGAACATGGTGACCAACCTCAACCTCACCGATATGGAGGTCTGCTACAAGATGTTCCGCAAGAGCGTCCTGGACCAGATCACGATCGAGGAGGACCGCTTCGGCTTTGAGCCAGAGATCACCGCGAAAGTCGCCAAGCTCCGCGGTGTCCGCGTCTTTGAGGTTGGCATCTCCTACAGCGGGCGCACCTACGAGGAGGGGAAGAAAATCACCTGGCGCGACGGCGTGCGCGCCCTCGTCTGCATCCTTAAGTACGGCCTACTCCGGTAAGCCCCAAGCCATCACACCCCGGGCGTCGGGATCGGCTGGATCGCCACACTCCCGAACGACACGCGGAACGTCCGTGAGCGAGAGGTAAATGTCAGCGTCGTCTGCGGCGCATCCCCCAGCACGCGCTTGCTGAAGAACCCCGACCACGTCTGTCCCGCTTGCGGGAGGTTCGCCGCCACTGGGCTGAGCTGCAGGTTCGTCGACACCGTGCGCAGTCCCCGCAGAGAGAGCGTGGCGCCCGAGATGTCCTCAACCAGCCGTCCGTCCGTCGCACGGATCGTGATCGTGGCCTGCACGTCCGGACCTGCCGCGAATGGATCGGTGGGCACCAGCGTCATCACCCGGTACAGCGTCACGCTCACGATGTGCTCTCGCTTGCCGATCATGACCCGCACCTCCCGCGGCGCGCCGAGGGCGATGCCAAGCTGGTCCGACGCGGACACCCCGCCCTGCACGCTCCTCCCCGCGGGCGCGGGCCCGGCCCCCGTCATCAGGGCGACTGCACCAAAGGTCAGAACGGCAACGGACGAACGAACAGCGCTCTGCATAGCACGCACTCCTGAATGAGAATCCCTTGGGAAGAGTCCAGGACAACCCGGCACAGCCCCGCAGGCCGCGCCCCGCTCGGCGTCGCGTCGCGTCGCGTCGTCCGCACGCCGGTCTGTTGTCCGCGGTTGAGTATTCGCACACCGCGTGCCACTGTTCAGCAAAAAGTGCGGTTCTGCCGTGAAGACCCCGTGCCGCGCCCCCGCAGTCGGATTCCGTTCGCGCCTGCATGCCCGACGCGCGAGGGGGCGTCGCACTCCCCCGGGGGCGGTTAAACTACCGCTCGCGAGGCACGGTGCGTGCTCGCCCTTTCTGTTGGCCCGCACCGCCGCGTCCATCGCCGGACTTGCCGCACCTCCACCCGCGCGGCGCTTGCTTGGAGGCCCCCTCCATGGTCCCCGGCGCACTCTCCATCATGCGGCTCCTCGGAGCCATGAAAAAACTCGGCGCGTCCGACCTTCACATCAAGGTCGGCATCCCGCCTTATTACCGTGTCAACGGAATCCTCCGCGCCATCCAGGGCGAGCCCCTGACCGGCGACGAGTGCGACCACCTCCTGGACCCGATCGTCCCCGATATCCTCCGCTCCAAATTCGACCAGACCGGGGGCCTGGACTTCGCCACCCACACCGAGGACGGCGACCGGTACCGCGTCAACATGTTCCGCTCCGGCGGGCACACACACGCCGCCATCCGGCGCGTCAAGGCGGAGATCCCCAGCTACGCCGACCTCCACGTGCCGCCCGTCTACGGCGAGCTCATCGAGAAGACCAGCGAGGGGCTCATCATCGTGGTGGGCGTCACGGGCAGCGGCAAGAGCAGCACGCTCGCGGCGATGGTCGAGCACATCAACCAGACCCGCATGGAGAACATCATCACGATCGAAGACCCGGTGGAGTACCGCTTCGCGCCCAAGAAGAGCATCATCAGCCAGCGCGAGGTGGGCATCGACGTGCCCGACTTCCCGACAGCGCTCCGCTTCATCGTGCGTGAGGACCCCGACGTTATCTTCATCGGCGAGCTCCGCGACCACGCCACCGTCCTCGCGGCGGTGCAGGCCGCGGAGACCGGGCACCTGGTCTTCTCCACCATGCACACGGCGGACACGATGCAGGCCTTCAGCCGCATCCTGGAGTTCTTCCCCGCGCACGAGCACGGGTTCCTGCGCCACGCGCTCTCCAACACCCTCCGCGGCGTGCTCGCCCAGCGCCTCCTGCCGGCGCTGCCCGAAACCAAGCTGGGCGTCGTCCCCGCGTGCGAGGTGCTGCTGGGCACCTCCACCGTCCGCGAAAAGATCCGCGAGGGCGACGACAGCGCTCTCCCCATGATCGTCGGCAAGAACGAGGAGGGCATGCAGACCTTTACCTACGCCCTCGCGGAACTCGTCAAGAAGGAGTGGGTCAGCCTGCAGACGGCGATGGAATACGCCCCCAACCGCGAAGCCCTCGCCAGCACGCTCAAAGGCGTGGAGGTGAAGGCGCAGGGGCTGGTGAGCCGTATCAAGGTGGCAGGGAACCGGAGTTGACCGGCGCTACGGGCGGTAGTCAATGACCACGGTTGCCAGCTTGCCCTTCCCCTCGGGCTCGATGCGCGCGCTGACGAAGTGGTCGCCAAGCATGGCGCGCTGGTCATTGATCGTGCGCTGAGCATCCGACTTGGGCACATGCTCGATCCGGCGCTCGCCCAGGTCCGCCGCCAGGGCTGGGTCCGCCGTGCCCGCGACCGCGGAGAGGATGGACGGTGGAGCGCTGCGCCCGGCGTTGACTGTCCGGTCCGCGCGTCGGGAACGGGCGGCCGCCGTCTTCCGCGCTGCGCCACCCGCCACAGCGCGGTGAGACGTTTTCCTCACAGCCCTCGTGGTCTTTCTGGCGACCTTTGTGCTCACCTTTCGACCCGGCGTACGCGTCGGAGCCTTCGCCGACCGCGACTGCCTCTTCGCCACCTTCATGGTTTTCTTCTTCACCACCTCGGCCTCCTTCTCTAAGGATCACGCATGCTGAGTGCAGAAGTAGAGCGTGGCGATCCGAGATGAAGAAGCCATGAGGGCGCGCCGCCCCTGGTGTCAATGCCCTGCACGAACCTACCGACGACACCCATGTCACGATACTGTCCGCACGGAAGGCCCTCTCGCTACTGCCTCGGCGGCGTGAAACTGATGCTCTGACGCGACGCGTCGTTGTCCAGGATCGGCGAGTCCTGGCCCACCATGAACGCTTTCGCCACCGCGCCCCCGGGCCCCTGCAGCCCGAACGTCGCGCCGGACCCGCGCATGTTCGCACACCCTGTGAACCCCGAGTAGCTGACGTTGATCAGGTTGGACCCTTCATGGATCTGCAGCATCAGGTTGATGCCGTTGCTGCCGCACGGTGCGGTGTCGTGCAGGCGCATGCGGTAGAACAGGTTGAAGACGCGCCCGCCCGCGGTGCCGAGGGTCGCGTACTCCATGTACTCGCCGGTGCCGAAGTCATCCAGATCGTCCCAGAAGAATGCCAGGAACGGGTCGACGCTGATGGCGCTGGGCAGTGTTGTGTTAGTGAACGCGTTATTGCAGTTGTTCCCGAAGAACAGCAGCCCGTTACTCGAGATGCTCACCGTGGGGTTCGAACGCCCCCACCCCGTGAAGGTGAATCCCAGCGGAATGCTCGTGAAACACGTGTCGTCGCCCATCGCCTCCACGTGCGTCCAGCCGGAGCGGTCGTCGATGCTGAACTGGATGTCCGTGGAACAGACAATGTCCACAGGGCCCGCCGGTCCCTGCGCACCGGTCGCACCCTGCGGGCCTGTGGCCCCCTGTGGCCCCTGTGCACCCGTGGCGCCTGTCGCGCCTTGCGGACCAACAGCCCCCTGCGGGCCTGTCGCGCCTTGGGGACCCGTGGCTCCTTGAGGGCCGGTCGCCCCTTGAGGACCAGTTGCTCCCTGCGGACCAGTCGCCCCCTGCGGCCCCGCCGGACCATTGAGCGCGTACAGCGCGTACGGCGCAGCAGTCAACGCCTGCCGGGGTGAGAGCGTGTGGTACGTCACGCCATCACCGACATCCACCTCCAGCCACCGCGCGGAACCCACGAACGGCGAGGCGCCAAAGTTGAGACTCACCGCAAAGCGCCCCTGCGTGACGGGCACGGTCGCCGCGAGCTGCGGCCCCACCTGCGCGCCCGCCGTCAACGCGTCATACAGGCGGAATCGCATCTGCCTCGTGCCATCCACCGGCACCGAATTGGAACGCAACTCACCCTGGTACGTGAAGTCGCTCGTCGCCGGCTGATCGGCACGGCACACGCCCGCCGCCATGAACGCAAGGCCCAGGAAAAGCGACCGACCCAGCGTAAGCCCACGCGCAATAAGCATCGTGCGATCCTTCCACGAACACGCCGGACGCGCACGCCCGCCGTGCCCGCCGACAACGCACCCACACTACTTGATCGGGTCAGGCCTGTCAAGCATCGCTTGATGTTCTCGCCCGATAAGCGGGCTCGAAACCGACGAATTTTCCAGCACGCTCGCCCTCGCGCTACACGCACGCCCCACCCGCGAACACCCTCAGCAACGCCGCAATATCGTCCGTATCCGGGAACAGCCCGTCGTTGTTGAAGTCGATGTCGCCGCACCGATTCGCAGGGCACGCACCGCCCTGGAAAAGGTCAAAGAAGACTCCAATATCGGAGATGTCGGGGAACAGACCGTCGCGGTTGATATCGATGGAGTCGCAGTCGCACGTCGGCATGTCCGTCCACTTCAGCAGCGGCGTCCGCGTGATCCACTCATCTGCGGTGACGCTCCCTGCGATGTAAAGCGACCCATTGAGAACCACCATGTGGGGGGCCTCACTTCGAAACTTGGGCTCGTCCATGCTGAACGACCTCGCTCCGCCCGCCGGACTCCACCGGTACAGACTCCCGTCGCCACCGACAATGAGGTCGCCACGGTATTCGGTCAGCGAACTCGTAAGGTTCACATACCCGTTCGGGGCTTGCACATTCTGCCAGCCAGAGGCGCCGAGTACGCTGAAGCCCCCATATACCCCGGCCACCAACGCACCCTGGTACGAGCCGAGCGCGGTCAAATTTTGGGGTGGCGGCACTGCGGACCATTGCTCACCATCCCACGCTGCGAGGCCGCTCGTCGCAACCCCGCCGATGCTCGTGAAGTTCCCCGCGACGTACAGCCTGCTCCCTGCGCTCACCATGTGCTGGATGTTGGCGACGCCGATGGTTGTCCACACATCCCACTCGTCGCTCTCCATCCGCGCTACCTGGGTGCCCCATGCTCCAGCGCGAACCCCCACCGCGTACAACTGCCCGTTGTGCACGACGATTTTGTCAATGGAGCCCCAGCCCCCAGGTCCCGGCTGCCACGTCTGGCCGTCGTAGCGCCACAGCCCCCTTGAGCCATAGGCTGTACCGTGACCCGTCGGGTACCAAAAACTCCCTCCAACCCACAGAGCGCCCTCGTGCTCAACAAGCGCACTGAACGACTCGCGCAGGTACAAGGGCAGACCTCCGCCAAGCGTGTCCCAGTGCTCGCCATCGAACGCGGCGATGCCACTGACATCCATCCCCTCCACAGCGACGATCCCGCCGAGAACAACTTTTCCCTCCCATGTGCCGACAGCACTCGGCGTCGGCGCGACGCAGTTGCCCAGAGGATGCCACCACGCACCTTCCTCGAATGCACATGCGACAAGCCCGCCACTGCCTGAAAACAACCCCACAGGAGCGCCCCGCCAAGTCGTCCACGACATGGCGATCCCGCGATGCCAATTCGGTAGGAGGGTCCACACACCTCCATCGAAGACGTAGGTCGAGAAGGAGTTCGGCGAATACGCGATGACACTGTTCGCTGTGGACGCGACGTTGGGGTGGGGGTCGAAGCCGTCAAACGCCGTGTTCCAATTCGTCGGCGCAGAACCAGGTCCGATCACTTCCCAGGAGACCCCGTTCCAGCGGTACACCTGGTGGCCCCCCGCGATCAAGTCCGCGCCCGCCTTTGCAATCCGCGGTTCCCACGTGTCGGTCCAGGACAGCGACTGCCACTGGGACCCGTCGTAGAACCGCACCCGGCCAACGGGCATCCCGTTGACCGTGTCAAAGTACCCCGATGCGACAAGCCCGCCGTTCCACGCCACGATCCGGTTTGGGCCCCCCGGGCCCCCATTCTGCATCAAGGAACCCGGAACGGTCGTCCACTCCGACCCTGTGTAGTGCAACATGCCGTTCATCCCCGCGTGAAGCGAACCAATGTACAAACCGTTGGGCGGGGCGCCCAGCCACAGGTCTTCGCCCTCGGCCACGGCGAGGTCGAGAGAGCCCAGCACATCCGACGCGAGGAGTGTGCGGCTGCCGTCGGCGTGGATGAGCTCAAGTTTGTGCCAAATCGAGTTGTACGTCAGCAGGCAATCCCTGTACACACAGAGTGCGCGGAGCGAGCGGTCCTCCGGCCGGCGGAGTTGCGTCCACGCCAAACCGTCCCAAACAGAAATCGAGCTGTTGTCTGGAGTAGCGATCCCAGAAACAAGGCGTGATTGATCCGGCCCATCACCATCAGCATCCCACTCAAACACGTACGTCCCAGCCACAGCCTGCTCGGCCACCGCCTCCCAGTCACCGCACTGGGCCTGCACCTTCGGCGCGAGCAGCAACATGGCAGCACACAGAGCCGCCGCAACGCCCGCCCACCATCGGCGAACCATTCTGCCCATTGACTTAGCTCCCAGTCATCGCGATGCCCACAAGAAGTGCGAGCACACCGTCCTTTGCGACGGTACCCCAATATACCACGACAACCGCCGCACGGTTGCTGATAACTGGTTACAAGTTCTGACCCTTCAGTGTGCTTCCGCTCGCAGCCAAACATCGCCATTCAAACTATTGTGCACCCGGGCCCTAAGCACAATCGGCCGGATCTCCTACACGCACGCCCCACCGCCAAACACCCTCAGCAACGCCGCAATATCGTCCGTATCCGGGAACAGACCGTCGTTGTTGAAGTCGATGTCACCGCACGTGCCAGTCGGGCACACCCCGCCGCCGAACACCGTCAGGAAGTCCGCGATGTCCTGCGTGTCGGGGAAAAGCGTGTCGCCGTTGAAGTCCACCGAATCGCACACCGCGCCCGGAAGCGAGAGCGTGACGCCCGTGGGTGAGTACGCCACAGTCATGCCCGGCGGCAGGCTGAGCGAAGCAAAAGTGCCCGATACGCCGTTCGCGGTGAGCACCGTGAACGTGCTGCCCGGCGCGGGCTGGAAGCCGTTGATGAGCGAGACCTGGAGCGTCCCTGAGAGTGTCGCGGCGCCGGTGACGAGCAGCTGGTCATAGTCATTCCCGGCGGACGTGCCGCCAAGCTCGATGCGCAGCGTCCCGCTGCTGGAGAACGCGCCCTTCACATCGAGCGATCCCACGCCGTTGCCCGGCGCAACTACTCCGGCGGGCAACACCGTCACCGCGCCCACCACACCATCACCACCGAGTGTGCCGTCGCTCACGGTCACTGCCGAGAGTGTGATCCCGTTCACCACCAGCGATCCGCCGGAAAACACGCCCGCCTGCCCGATCGTGATCGGCCCGTTGTATGTATTGATTCCGTTGAGCGTGAGCGTGCCCGTGCCGGCCTTGGTGAGCGCACCGGGCCCGCTGATGCCGCCATTGAGGGTGGCGCTGTTGCTCTGCGTGTTGATCCGGGACGGGAGTGACACGTGCATGGGCCGGCTCGTCGTCCAGTTGCCCGTCAGGCGGATGCCCTCCGAGGTGGAATCCGTGCCCAGGTCAATCCCGCCCGCCGCGGCCCCGAGGTTGCCGTCGCCCGAAAAGACCAGATCGCCGTTCGCGATACGCGTGCCGCCCTCATACGTGTTTGCCCCGCTGAGCACGATGGATGCGCCGGCGCCCGACGCGTACGTCTGCAGCCCGCCCGGGCCGCTCACCGTGCCCGAGAGAGTCAGCGCCGCGCCTGCCCCGCTCGCCGCAACGCGGAAGTGCCCGCTGTTGGCGATGATGTTCTTGGAGAGCACCGTGCCCGCCCCGGTGTACTGCAGCGCGGGCGTCGATGATCCGAATGTGCAGCGGATGGCATCCACCGCGCCCAGCTGCGCCGGATTGCTGAATGACAAGGTACCCGCGCCAACCGAAAGCGTGCCCGTCAGCACGTTCCCGACGTTGTTCAGGATCAGCGCGCCGTCCCCGGCCTTCGCCAGGTCGTGCCCCGTCAGCACGCCCTCCATCGTCACGGCGGGCGCGTTCACGCCTCCCACAACAACCTGCCCGCCCGCGCCCAGGTTGATCCCGTTGAACATGGACTGCGGCGCGTTCGCCGTCGGGCTCGTCAGCCACATGCCGGACGTGATAAGGATCGTCCCCCCGCCCGCCACGCTGCCCCGCGTCACCAGCGAGTTGACAACCACGGGCCCGAAGTTGTCCATGTCAGGCTCGAGCAGCACGTTGTCCGTCACGTTCGCTCCCAGGAACGGCTGGTACTCGCCGCTCGTGAGCAGCCGCACACCGTTGGCGCCGTACGTGACGAGGTCCGTCGCGTGAACGCCGCCGGCGGAACCCACCGCGAACGGGATGATGCTCTTGGTCGTCTGGCCGTCTGCACCGCCCCCACCCACCAGCGTCGGCGGCGTGACAAAGGAAATGTTGGACCGACCCGCCGCGGGCACGTTACCGAGGTTGGGCCCACGGAAAAGGAACACACCCTGGTCAGTGCGCGTGAGGCTTGCGGCCGTCATCCTCGCCCCCGCCGTACCCGGCTCGACGCTTAGCACGCTGTAGCCGCTACCGCTTACGGGCCCCAGGAGCTGATGGATGGACGTCGTGGCATTCCCCTGAAGAACCAGTTCCGCCGACTTGAGGCTGATCGGCGTGGACGCGCTCAGCCGCTGCAGCACCTGGCCCGTGTTGTTCATCACCAGCGCGCCGCCGCCCTGGACCTCGATGCTCGATGTGTTCAGGATGCTACCGCCCTGGCTCAGCATCACGCGCGGCGCGCCCAGCGCCGGGTTCTGCCCGCCCCCCACCGACGTGTGCAGTGTCGTCTGCTGCAGCACCGTCGCGCCGCTGTACGTAGACACGCCGCGCAGATCCAGCATCGCGGGCGAGGGCGAGGTGCTCCCCTGGTTCCGCACGCGGAGTTCCCCGGGCCCGGTCAGCGCACCCGTCATCGTCATGGCACCGGAACCCACAAGATTCAGCGCGTTGTTGAACACGAACGTGTTGGGCACGGTCACCGTGCCCGCCGACCCAATCTGCCCGCTCGTCACGGTCACCGTCCCCGTGCCCAGCGGCTGCCCCGCTCCGTCGATCATGAGCAGCGTGCCGCCGTTCAACGCCGTGCCGCCAGTGAAGGTGTTTGCCGCCGCGCCGCCAACGGTAATGGTGTTAATAAGGGGGTTCGTCGAGGAGAACCCGTCGATGCTCAGGCTGCCCGGACCGCTGATGGCCCCGCTCAGCGCGAGCGGGCCCGGCCCGCCGCCCAGGAAGGACAGGCCCCCGTTCAGCGTGATCGGTGTCGTCACTGCGAACCCGCCGGGCCCATTCCGAACCACAATCCCGCTGGCCTCAAACTGCAGGGGTGACCCCGCAACTGCCGACGTCGCGGGCGAAAGCCCGGCAAGGATCAGCCCCGAAAGTGCGAAGGGGCTCCCCCGGTCGTTGGTCGCGGTCCACGGCACAACCCCGTTGCTCTGGAACGTCACGAGCGCCGTGCTGCTGCCCCCGATCGGCGGCACATTGCCCGACAGCCACCGGGTGGAGTCCGACCAGTTGCCGCTGGAAAAGGCCGTCCACGTGAACTGCCCGTGCGCCGTCCCGCACGTACATGCCAAGCCCACCACCGCCAACACGCCTGCTACAGAGCGTTTCATGGGAAACTCCGAAAAAAAGGAGCAAAGCGGCCTCTTCCGGGCCTGAGCGCAGCCCAGTATCGAGCACGCCCGCGAGCCTGTCAAGAGGGTATCAGAAAGTTTCTTGAAACTTTTTGGTGGTCTTATCGTCCCCCTACCGCCCAATCAAGGCACGCACGCCCCGCCCGCAAACACACTCAGCAGCGACGAGATGTCCGCCGTGTCGGGGAACAGACCATCGTTATTGAAGTCGATGTCCACGTTGCACGGCGCTTCCGACGGCTGCTGCCCGACACACACACCGCCCGAAAAGACGCTGAGGAAGTCACCAATGTCTTGCGTGTCCGGGAACAGCCCGTCCGCGTTGAAGTCGATGGAGTCGCACGCCTCCGCCGTCCGGCACACGTTGTGCACGATGATGTTGTACGTCGCGGCCGCGGCGATCGGCACACCCCCCCAGCCGACGAGCGGCAGCCCGGCGCCCGGCCCGTCGGCCGCGTGCTGCGCATCCCTCGGCTCATCAAGCCAGATGGGCAGGTTGCCCGCTGCGAGCGCGTCCCGGTCGTAGGTGCTGACCGCCACATAGTAATCGCCAGGCCCCAACTGCACATCCAGCGACGCGGCCAAGAGGTCTGTCGGCAATCCATCGTGGTGCGCCACACCCCTCCCACTGCTGTCAAAGAGGAACAACTGGATATCCACCCCCGCCTGCTGCACCAGGAATCTCGATGGAAGCGAAGGGTCGCACGCGCGGACGCGGTACATGTCCACGTCGCGCCCGTTGGCCTGCGACAAGTGACCCCAAATCGCGCTCTCGTGCTCGCCCGGCGCTTGCGTGCCGAGACGGCCCACCCGCTGGGCCGTCGCCGGCAATTCTCCCGCGTCGGCGTGCGCGTCGTGCTGCTCGGACCAATCCTGCTGCCCCAGCACGTGCAACGCCAGCGCCGGGCCCGCGCCAGACACCCCGCCGCACTCATCCTGCGCAACGATCGGGAGTACCTTGGCGCCAAACGCAACCCCCGGGGGCAGCAGCACCGTCGCTCCCCACACGTCATTCCCCGCAATGCCGTCGTCATGCACGCCGTCATCCACCAGCGGCACAAGCCCCAGACCGATCACCGCGCACTGCACGTCCACACCGCTGATGCCGCACCCCTCGGACATGATCACCGTCGCTTCCAGGTATGTCGGCTCACGGTCCCGCACGGCGTAGGGAAACGTCCGCCCGCTCAGCACCACCTGCCCCCGCGCACCGCCGCTCGACACCGCGAGAGTGCAGGCACACAAGATGACAACGCAATCGCGCAAAGTGAATCCCGCCACGGCCCACGCCACCAGGGCGCGAGACCGCCGCTCACTCTACTGCAAGAACTTCCCCACAGCAAGGTCGGTCGCGTGCCTTATGTGCACGCACCGCCCGCGAACACGCTGAGGAACGACGTGATGTCCTCCGTGTCGGGGAACAAGCCGTCGTTGTTGAAGTCCACGTCCGTGTTGCAGGGTGGGTCCGTCGGCGCCTGCCCACCGCACACCCCGCCCGCGAACACGGTCAGGAAGTCTGTGATGTCCTGTGTGTCCGGGAACAACCCGTCCCCGTTGAAGTCCACCCCGTCGCACAGCGTCGTGGACCCGATCACCGTGATCGTGCCCGACATGCCGCCGGCCGTGCCGTCGCCGTTGTCAAACCCGTGGATCCCGCAGTAGTACGAAAAGACACCCGAGCGAGTGAACGTGTGGTCAAACGTCGCGGGCAGCGAGAAGATAATCCCCGAATCCCACTGCTCGTCAGACCCCGAGACCGATGTCGTCGTGTGGAAGATGCTCGTGAAGTTCCACCGCACCGTGTCCCCCACGTGGATCACAGCGTCCTGGATATTGGGGTCGCCGGGCGCGTTCACGCTGAAGTCATGCCCCAGCACATTCACAACCACGGTGTCGCCCCGGGCAAGCGTCCCGGTCGAAATGGCAAGAGCGACCGCCACAACAGCAAAGGGCGAACGGAGCAGAGTGCGCATGAAAACCCTCCATCCCACGAACGGTGTACACCCACCGACCGCGTGAGGACCCCGCGATCTTGCAACACCTCTCATGAATATCACACAATCAACACCCCCCCATACCGGACCCGCCGGTTGGAGGTCTCTCGTACCTGATTTCCCCCTGCCACCTCTTAAAGGCACGCCCCCCCGCTGAACACGCTCAGCAGCGATTCAATGTCCAACGTGTCCGGAAACAGCCCGTCGTTGTTGAAGTCCACGTCGTTGCAGCCCGGCACCGGATCGGTCGAGCACGGTCCGCCGGAGAACACGCCAAGAAAGTCCTCAATATCCTGCGTGTCCGGGAATAGGCCGTCGTTATTGAAGTCCACAGAATCACAGCAATTGCCCACAACGGGCGCCTGCGCGCCGAACGCGACCGTCCCCGCCGCGCTCAGCCCATGCCCATGACCCGATACGTCCGCCAGGCTCATGTCCGTGAACGGCACGTGCATGATGAGGCCGTCGGCCGGCAGCGTTGGGCACGCGGCGAGCGCGGCCACCTCCGCGTCGCTCAGCACGCGGTTCCAGACCATCGCCTCATCAAGCTGCCCATCAAACCTGTTGTAGGTGTACCCGGTCCCGGGCTGGAACGCGCCAACAAACATGGTCGGCGGCAGGGGAAAGTCCACACCGCTGTAGCCGTACGCCACCTGCGTGTCGAGTTCGCCGTTGACATAGAGGCGCACCTGCGTGCCATCAAACGTGAGCGCCATGTGCCCCCACTGCCCCTGTGGAATCACCGTGTTCGATGTCACCACGCGCGCCGTCGTGGCGTACTGGTGCACAACCATCGCCACCACCCGCCCCGAAGCCGCGTTCCACCCCGTCCACCAGGAGCACAGATAACTCCCCGAGCCGGACTGGCCACCGCATGAAATCAGCGTTCCCCCGC
>CALLYM010000053.1 GCA_937858155.1 uncultured Phycisphaerales bacterium
AGGGCGTCGTCATCACGCTCGACCCGGGCGAGGCCGTCGTCGCCGAGGCGGGCGCGATGATGTTCATGGAAGACGGCGTCGACATGGCCACACAGCTCTCCATGAGCGAGGGCAAGGGCCTCCTCGGCAAGCTCTTCGAGGCCGGCAAGCGCGCGGTCATGGGAGAGTCGTTCTTCATCACGTTCTTCGCCAATAACGCGCGCGAACGCCGCCAAGTCGCGTTCGCCGCCCCGTACCCCGGCAAGGTCCTCCCCATCGAACTCGGGGACTTCAACGGCACCCTCATCGCGCAGAAGGACTGCTTCCTCTGCGGTGCCCGCGGCGTGACCGTGGATATCGCCTTCCAGAAGAAGATCGGCGTGGGCCTCTTCGGAGGTGAGGGCTTCATCATGCAGCGCATCAGCAGCCCAGCCCCTGGAGGGCGCGGGCAGGCTTTCCTGCACGCCGGCGGCACGCTCGTGAAGCGCACCCTCCGGCCCGGAGAACGCCTCAAGATCGACACCGGCTGCATCGTTGCCTTCACACAGGGTGTGGACTACAGCATCCAGACCGTGCCCGGCATCAAAAACAAGCTCTTCGGCGGCGAAGGCATGTTCTTCGCGGTCCTCACGGGCCCCGGCACGGTGTGGCTCCAGACGATGCCCTTCTCCCGCCTCTGCGACCGCATCATCGCCCACTCGCCGAGCAGGGGCGGTGGTGAGGAGGGGTCGATCCTGGGCAGCATCGGCAACATCCTTGATGGCGACTGAACTGCTCATCCGCCGCTAGGTGGCATCATCTGCTGCAAGAGTTCCCGGAGCGGGCGGTCGCTGACCTGGACCAGGCCGCTGCGCGGAAAGTCCAGGTCGATGGTGACCCAGATGACGGTGCCGATCAGCACCACGAGCCCGATCGCCGGGTAGAGCAGGGGGGCTCCGCGTTTGCGTTGCCCGTAACTGATCATCGCGGTGCTCAGCATGGCACTGAGCACGAGCGCGACCACCACCGCCCCCGGGATGTGGCTGCGGGCGGAGGCATTGCGTTCGCTCCGCGCGTCGAACGCTTCGTTGAGGGGCGGGAGGATCAGTTCCCGCAGGCTGTGGGAGTCCCCCACCGCGTCGCAGGCACGCAGCCACAACCTGTCCTGAACGCCTTGGACGTGCGCCTCGGCCCGCGCGAATTCGTCTTCGCTCCTCGCCTCGAAGAGTTCGAGCCGCGCACGGGTATAGAGGAGCAACTGCTCGCGCAGTTCCCCACGCGGCCCGTCGGGCAGCAGCTGCACCCGCATCCACGCGGTGGACACGGCGTTCGCCTCGTGAATGATGATCTCACGCCGGTCGCCGAACCGACCCATCGCGCCCGAAAAACTGAACCCGATCAGCAGGCCCAGGATGCCCAGAGACGCACCCTGGATGATCCCCAGGTGTGTCTGGTCCGAGTCGCTGGCCCGTCCCATCGCACGCCCGGCAAAGAACGCGCCGAACAACACCCCAAGCAGGCCCGCCGCTATTAGAACTTCGCCGATCCATGAGTTCAATCAAGCAACTCCGCTGGGGGGTGTGGGCTCACGAGGAGGGCGCATCGTACCGTGTTTGGCATTCGTCCGCAAACCGCGCACGCAGACAATGATCTAAACCGGGTGATCCAGCTTGTTCGGAAGCCGCAACCGGCAAGAGAAGACGCCGGTACAAGTCCACATGAGGACGACGTCAACCCTCCCCGTGCACTCCACCCGTGCCTTCACTCTCCTTGAACTCCTGATCACTTTGGCAATGCTCGCTCTGCTGCTGGGTTTGCTGCTGCCCGCCCTCGCCCAGCAGGCCCGCGTCCACAACATCACCACGCTTTGCACCAGCAACCTGAGCGAACAGGGGCGCGGTATGCAGAGCTACACCCACGACTACGCCAACCGATTCCCGACCTTCTCGTGGACCGCGACCAATGCGCCGGCAGCGCCCGGGACGCCGGGATTCGGGGAATCCATAATCAACGATACCACGGCCGCAGAGTGGCAGGCACTCAACATCATCCACCGGCGCATGCCGGAGCATTGGTTCATGAACGCATCAGGCTTATGGCTCCCGTACATCTCCTACGGGAATCTTGTCCTCGCGGACTACCTGGGCGCCCCGCTGATATCACCCCGCAACCTCTGCCCGATGGACGCAAACCGCCTGCGCTGGCAGCGGGAATACCGGTTGTTCCATGACGGCACGCCGACACAGCCCAGCCCGTGGATCAACGGCGCGGATGTGCCGTACAACACCCGCTGGCCGTTCAGCTCGTCGTTCGAAGTAGCGATGTCGACATGGGGCCCCACCGGCGGCCCGTTCGCCGTCTCTCAGGCGACGACTCATCGCACATACAACGCGCCGTCCACGTACAACGTCCGGGCCAACCGGCGAATCAGCGAGGTCGTGTACCCCTCCAGCAAGGTCTGGATGTACGACATGGAGGCCCGCCACACCACCGAACGCCCGTACTTCTTCGCGGAAGAAACGGCATCGAACCCCCTGCTCTTCTTTGACATGTCCGTGCGTGTCCGGATCGCCGGGGACGCCAACCGTGGCTTCAACCCTTCGACACCCCAGGGCACCGCCTGGACCGTCATCACCTACACCCCTGAACTCTGGGAGGCGCCGCGCCGCGACGGCACGTACAACTCTTCGCCCAGCGACACCTACCGCGGCCGGTACCGCTTCACCCGCAACGGCATCCGCGGCCGCGACTTCGACGGTCCCGAAGTTCCCTGGGACGGCACATGACCCCGCGTACGCTGCGTCATGACCCCCATCGCCGCGCTCGTGCTGTGCGCCACCGCCGCCCAACCACAACTCCCACCCTCCGCGTTCCAGCCCGCGCCCGGCGTCGCCGACCGCCTCGCCGAGGTCTCCCCTGAGCGTGTCCACGCCACGGTCGAAAAACTCGAATCCTTCGGCACGCGCCACACACTCTCCGACACCACCAGCCCCACGCAAGGCATCGGCGCCGCACGCACCTGGCTCCGCGATGAACTCCAGTCCTACTCGCGCAGCCTGAGCGCCACGCTCGAAGAATTCGACGCACCCAAGTCCGTCCGACTGCCCGACGGCGCGCACCTCGCGAACGTCGTCGCGGTGCTGCCCGGAACATCGGAGGTCGCGAAGGACCGGGCGTACTACATCGCCGGGCACTACGACAGCCGGAACGGGGACGCGATGGATGTAAGCGGCACTGCGCCGGGCGCAAACGACGATGCGTCGGGTGTCGCGGCGGTTCTTGAGTGCGCCCGAGTGCTCGCGCAGCACCCGTGCGAATCGACGATCGTGTTCCTGTGCACGGCGGGCGAGGAGCAGGGGCTGGTGGGGGCGACCTACCACGCGAAGCAACTCGCGACGGAGAAGAAGTTCCGGCTGGTGCAGGTCTTGAACAACGACATTGTGGGGGACCCGTCGCCCGCGCAGGAACTCGCGCGGGCAAGTGCGCTCGAGCGGCAGATGGGCGAGTACGCCGACATGGTCGCGCGGCAGAACAGCGAGAACGGTGCGGCGGAGCAGCCGGAGGGCGGCGATCAGAACGGTGGAGAGGGCGCGGGGCTTTCGACCACGGGGCGATCCGCTGGAAGCTCCGCGAACGACCTCATGAAGAGCATGACTCAGATGGTCCGGCCCGACTGGTGGAACGTGCGGATTTTCTCAGAGGGGCTGCCGCGGGGCGCCGGAGCGGAGGCGTTGGCGAGGATCCGCTCCGAGGGCGCGGAGAGTGATTCATCGAGCCGGCAGTTGGCAAGGTTCGTGTCGTATGTCGCGGCGCGCGAGCAGACCGACATCCGTCCCGTGCTGGTGTTCCGCCAGGACCGTTTTCTGCGGGGCGGAGATCACGCGGCCTTCAACGAATCCGGCTTCGGCGCCGTCCGCTTCACTGTCCCGGCTGAAGACTACTCCCGCCAGCACCAGAATGTGACCGAGAAAGACGCCAAGCCTTACGGCGACCTCGCGACGTTCGTCGACGCCGACTACCTCGCCGACGTCACCCGCCTCAACCTCGCCACCCTCATCCACCTCGCCAACGCGCCAACGCCCCCTGCAAACGCCCGCATCGTCACCGCCGAACTCTCGACCGACACCGTGCTCAAGTGGAACGCCAGCCCCGAACCAGATACCGCCGGCTACGAAGTCGTGTACCGCCTGACAACTGAACCCGACTGGACCGGCGTGACCGACGCAACGAACGCGACCGAACTCCGCGTGCCGCTGAGCAAGGATAACTACTTCTTCGGCGTCCGCGCATACGACAAGGACGGCTACCGCAGCCCCGTCTCTTTCGCGTGGGCTTCCAAGGAATAGCCGCGCTTACCCCGCCGTCAGCCGCTTCACATCCCCGTTCTTGCCCTCGACAAGCACCTCGTCGGCCTCGGTCAGGAACAAGCCATGGTCCACAACGCCCGGCACGTGGTCCAGGTCGAGCGCCAGCTGCTCCACGTTGCGCCCCGTGATGTGCATGTCCAGCACCACGCCGCCCCCGTCGGTCACAACGACCTCGCCCTCCATGTTCCGCCGCACCACGCCCGCAAGGCCCAGGTTCCGCAGCCGCGCCCGCGTGCTGGAAATCCCGAACGGGATGATGACCACCGCCAGCAGCGCCTGCGTCCCCAGGTTCTCGACGTACTTGTCCTCGCTGGTGAGGTACACGCACCGCTTCGCCGCGTGCGCCACCAGCCGCTGCCGCGTGATCGCGCCGCTCTGCCCCTTCATCATCCGCAGGTGGTGGTCCACCTCGTCCGCCCCGTCCACGAGATAATCCACCTCTTCGACGTCCGCGAAGGGGATCGTTTCAAGCCCAAGCTCGTGCGCCAGCTCCTCGCTCGCGGTGCTCGTGCACACGCACCGTACACGCATGCGCATCCGCTGACACTTGAGCGCCAGCGCCCGGATGGCCCGCGTGCTGTACCGCCCCGTGCCCAGCCCCACGATCATCCCGCCCGTCACGGGCTCCACCGCCGCCTGCCCCAACGCGTCGCTCGCGGGGTCGATGTCGGTCGCCGCCGTTGCCCCGCGAGAGGCATAGGCCTTCGGTGTCTCGGTCCTGAGCCTTGGAGAGATGGGGTCAATCAAAGCGGATCCCCTGTGCCAGTCGGACTTCGCGTCCATAGTTTACCGCGTTGGTCTGCCGACGCATGTACACCTTCCACGAGTCGCTGCCGGACTCCCTGCCCCCGCCCGTTTCCTTCTCCCCGCCGAACGCCCCGCCAATCTCCGCCCCGCTTGTCCCGGCGTTGACGTTCGCGATCCCGCAGTCCGAGCCCGCAAACGACAGAAACTTCTCGGCCGTCTGCATCGAATCCGTGAAGCACGCCGACGACAACCCCTGGTCCACCATGTTGTTCATCGCGATGGCCTCGTCCACGTCCTTGTACGTGAACACGTACAGGATCGGCGCAAAGGTCTCTTCCATTGAGATCGGCAGCGTGTTGCCCGCCGGCGCGCGGATGATCGTGGGCTGCACGTAATACCCGCCCTCGCTGCCAGCCACCTTCACCGCCTGCCCGCCCGCCACCACCGTCCCGCCCTGCTCCTTCGCCTTCGCGACCGCGTGCAGGAACCCATCCACCGCCTTCTGGTTGATGAGCGGACCCACAAGCGTCCCTTCCGCAAGCGGGTTCCCGATGCGGATGGTCTTGTACGCCCCGCACAGCCGCTCCACCACCTGCTCCACCACGTCCGCGTGCGCGATGAGCCGCCGCGTCGTCGTGCACCGCTGCCCCGCCGTCCCCACCGCCGCGAACACAATCGCCGGGATCGCCAGCTTCAGGTCCGCGTCCTTGTGCACAATCGCCGCGTTGTTCCCGCCCAGTTCCAGCAGCGACCGTCCCAGGCGGTCCGCCACCACCTGCCCCACGCGCTTGCCCATGCGGCAGGACCCCGTGGCCGAAATAAGTGGGAGACGTTTGTCCGCGATGAACCGCTCGCCGATCACGTCGTCCGGACCGATGAGCAGAGTGAACACGTTCTCGTGCCCCATCGCCCGCGCCACGCGCTCCGCGATGGCGTTGCTCGCGATCGCCGTCAGCGGCGCAAGCATGCTGGGCTTCCACACCACCGTGTCACCGCACGTCGCCGCCACCATCGCGTTCCACGCCCACACCGCGTTGGGAAAGTTGAACGCGCTGATCACGCCGATGGGCCCCAGGGGGTGCCACTGCTCCATCAACCGGTGGTTCGCCCGCTCGCTGGGCATGGTGAGGCCGTAGCACTGCCGGGACAGCCCCACCGCAAAGTCCGCGATGTCGATCGTTTCCTGCACCTCGCCCAGGCCTTCCTGCAGGATCTTGCCGACTTCCAGCGCCACCAGCTTGCCGAGCGGCTCCTTCAGCCGTCGAACCTCTTCGCCGATGGCCCGCACCACCAGCCCGCGCTCGGGCGCCGGCACCGCCCGCCACTTCTTGAACGCCCCCACGCTTGCCGAGATGGTCCGCTCGTACGACTCCGCGGTATCAAGCCCGTACGTCGCGATCACGCGTCCGTCAATCGGGCTCACGCTCTGCGCGGTCGGCTGCCCAGGCTTGGGCGAGAGACGCGGATCGCTGGAAATACCAATCTGCTGGGCGAGTTGCTGGAACATCGCCAGAACGGTAGGCCCGCCACAATCGCATACCACCCGCGGCCAGCGCCCGAACGCCACGCCTAACCACGCCGCTCGTGGACCAACATCGACTCCACCCTCGCCCGCGCCGGGCTCTCACCATCGCGTACATACGCCCCACTCGTCGCCGTGGCAAAGCCAAGCAACTCCCGCAACGGAAGACCGAGCATGAGCCCCAGACCAAGCCCCGCATTGAAGTGATCGCCCGCGCCGGTCGAGAGCTTGGGCGTGGGCGTGAACGGACCATCCACCCACGCTGACTCCACCACGCCAGCCCGCACAAACACGCCGCCCGCACCCTCCCGCGGATGAACCACCACCCCCTCGATCCCCGCCGCCTCGCGGATCGCGGTTGCGAACGCAACGCACCGATCGCTTAAAGGTGCCGATGCAACGCGCTGGACCGCACCGTCCCCAACCACCGCAGCGCACACCTGTTCCGCCTCCGACAGGTTCAGACCCAAAGTAACCGGGCACGCCTTGTGCAGCTCGGCTACCGCCCGCACCGCCCGCTGAATGTCCTCCCGCGTGCGCTTCGCGGGATCGGAAATGTCGATCAGGATGCGCCGCGGCGTCCCGGCCCCAGGCGCTTCCGCGGGGATCTGCGCCAGTACATCCCGCGCGAGACCCGCCCAGATGTCCTCCACCCCCGCCATGATCGACCAGTTCACGATCGCCAGCAGCGAGCACGAAGCCACCATCGCCCGGAGCGCCCCAACCCCCCCGCACGCCTCTACCACGCCCCCCCACCGGACCGACTGCATGGACTCGCCCTCGCGCCCCTGCGTGAACACCTTGTTGAACATCACCTTGCCGTCGCTGAATTCCAGGCACTCGGTGCGCCCCGGGCTCGCGAGCGGCACCACGCGTGCGCACCGCTGTGCAAAGGACCGAAACACCGGATGGACCGTTCCCACCGTGTCCCCCTTCACACAGCCGACAAACGTGGTCTCCACCCCCAGCGCCGCAAGCCCACCCGCCAGCAGCGGCCCGTTCCCGCCGAACCGCTCCTCATGCACCACCAGCTCGATATTCGTGCTCTTGCCCGCCGCCGCTTCCACGCGCCCGGCGAAGGCACGAATGTCCGTAAACGCCCGGTAGTCGGCGGGCTCCATGCTCGCCCGCGCATCGACCGCCGTGCTGATCACGTCGATGAACCCGTCAAAGCCGACCATCGCCCGAAGGGGCTGGGTAGAAGTCGTAGGGCTGGCTGGGGTCACGGTCATAACTGCGTCGAGTGCATCGTTGGTCCGTGGAGCTCAGGGCGATTCCGCGCAAGGAGAAGTACCGCCAGACCCTACCGCACGATCCGCACGACCGGGAACGCACCACCCGGCCTGAGCGCGTCGTCAAAGAAGTTCCAGGTCGTCAGGCCGTCTTCGCTCTGAGGCTCCAGCAGGTACACCACGAACGCGCCCAGCGGCTGGTCCGTGCCCACGAGAACTGTGCCCGCCGGCAACTGCGTGTGCGATGTCGCAGACGTCGCCTCCACCGTCATCAGCCGGTGGCCCTGGAAGGGCTTCTCGTCGGGCGTTGCCCTGGTAATCGTGTAAGTCTCTATATCGAAAGCGACATCAGTGTCCAGCGTCCGCGTGCGAACCCCGTGCATCCGGAGGTTCTCGAGGACCTTCGTCCATGAAGCCGGAACGGCGTACGCCACGGGCCGTGACACCGTCAGCGTGGGTTCAAAGAAGTTCATCAGATCGCATTCATAGTCCTGGGGACGCTGCGTCGCGATGGTGCGCCCATTCCAGGTCTCCTCCACCCAGCCCTTCACGGTGACCTTGTCCTTCCCCGCCGCCGCCTTGGTCCGAAGGGCCAGCGTGCCGCTCCCCGGCGACGTGCCAGCCCCCCACTCCCCGGCCTCGCGGAGCGCATCGTTCACCTCCCGCTGATGCGTCGCCGCGTACCCAAGCACCTCCGAACAGAAGTGGTATGTCGCCCACACGCGCTCCTGGAATGTGGCGTACGAATACGACTCACTGAGCACACCGATGCGCCCACGCAGACCGACGTACCCGGTCGAGTACCGGGCCAGCGCCGGAAACGTCTCCCACCGCGTGTGCCCACGCGGATTATCCGTCCGCAACCCCTCGAAGTCGCCATAAATGAAGATGTCCGTCGCATGGTCCCGCTTCATCGCGTCCGTGACGACCGGGAACATGCTGTCCCGCGCGAACGCTATGAGGCCCGGCCCGCCCGCCGGCACTTTCGGACCCGCGTACGTCAGCGGGTACCGGTGATACGACCCGTTGGTGGTATGGCAGTCGATGACGATGCCCGGATTCCAGTCGTTGAACGCCTTCACCAGCGCCCGCGCCTCCGGAGACTCAAGCTTGACAAAGTCACGGTTGAGGTCCAGGTCCATGGCATTATGCCGCTGACCCGCGCCCTCGCTCGGGCCGTTCTGCCCCGGACGGTTGATGTCGATCGGCCCGAACCGGTCGTTCCCGTCCGCGTTGTAGTCCGGCACCACCACCAGCACAAGCTTCTTGAGCAGTCCACCCTGGTCCGCGATCAGCAGGTCGCGCGTCAGCATCAGCACCGCTTCCTTGCCGTCCACCTCGCCCGCGTGGATGTTCGCGAACACCAGGCACACGACACGCCCCTCCCGCGTCGCCAGTTCCGCGGCCTCCGCCGGCGTCGCGACCGGCGGGTCGCTCACGATCATCACCGGCAGGTCTCGCCCCTCCACAGTCATGCCCATGCTCGCCCGGCGCACCCGATCGGGAGCCGCACGCGCAATCTCCTCCACCGCCCGCACCACCTCCGCATGCGACGACGTGCGCGCGTACCCCGAGGACTCCGCGACCGTACGCACCCGGCCCAAGGCCGCGCCATCCGACGCGCACGCCGCCCCGGCGCCGCACAAAGAGGCGATCGCACACGCAACGAGGCCTCCCACGCCACGAGCTGAACGATTCATGGACCCGCCCTTCCCTTGCCCCGCAACTTCACCGGCGAATCGTCCCCACCCCCGCCCATCGCCTCCCGCGCCTCCGCCAGCCACTTCCGACGCCCGGACAAGTCCAGCTCCGCGTGACGCGTGAGCAGGGACATCCCCACCCTCTGCTCGTCCGACGGCGCCGCAGCCGCCGATGCGTTGTAAATCTCTTCCCACCGCCGCACCCGCGCCTCCACCTCTTCGAGCGCCGCGATCGCCCCATCGATCCACTCCCGGCGCTGCTCAGGCTTCAGCAGACCAAGGAACCTCGCGCGCGTCCGCAACGGGTCGTACACGACCGAGACCGCTTCCCGCGAAAGCGGCGGGCCCAGCCACTCCCGCAGCGCCCGAGTCCCCGCCGGCGTCACCGCGTACGACCGCCGCACGCGCCGCCCCGTCCGCTCACTCCGGCTCTTGATCATCCCCATCCGTTCCAGCTTTCGCACCAGCGGGTAAATGGCCCCCGTGCTCGCCGACCACTGCGTGGAAGGCGAGTCCAGCATCATCCGCCGGATGTGATACGGGCTCGCCGGGCCGCTCTGCCAGAACAAGCCCAGGACGAACCCTTCCAGGTCGCTGAACCGGCTCGCGGAGCCCGAGGCTGCTGCGGAACGATCACCCATAGGTGCACGGTACGAGGGGGCAGGGGACCGGAGAAGGGCTTGGGGATATCAGCACGAAGAAAAAACCGCGTGGGACCGCCGCCACCGTGAAACCCAGCCCCCGAAACCCCGTACTATAGTACGATTCGCACTATATCCGGAAAGGACACTCACCATGAACCGCGCACCCTTCCGCCTGCTCGTTGTCTCCGGCTCCGCGCTCCTGCTGACCGGGGCCGCGATCGCCGCACCGCTCGCGATGCCCGCATGGGCGGAGCGACCCGCCGCCGACCTCTACCCAGACTCCAGGGAAGGCCGCTGCGCCCGCGCATTCGTGGAAATGGTGAACGGCAAGGGCGACGACCTGATCCGCACCTTCGAGAGCGAGTTCCGTTCCGACGCCCAGAAGAAGAAAGTGCCCATCGACCAGCGCATCCCGCGGGTGGAGGGCGTGCGCAATGACTTCGCGCCGCTGACCGTCACCCGGGTCGCGACCACCGATGAATTCGTGGTCTTCGCCACAACCGGCAAGGGCGACGACATCGCCATGCTGTTCCAGATGTCGCCCCAGCAGCAAGGAGCCGTGGACGGCATCGAGATCATGCCCGCGAAGGAATACCAGGCGCCCACGCGCATCGACGCCGCGGCGCGCACGGAGATCGTGAACGCCGTCTGCGCCACGCTGGAGAAGGAATACGTCTACCCCGACGTCGCGAAAAAGATGGCCGACCACGCCCGCCAGCGCCTGAAGGACGGAGCATACCAGGATGCCCTCAACGAGCGCGCCCTCGCCGCTGCGCTCGCCAGCGACCTCCGCTCCGTCAGCCACGACAAGCACCTGGACGTCCGCACGACCCGTGAGCCCATGCCCACCGCCGAGCAGCAACGCGCCACGGACGACCCCCAGCCGGACCCCGACATGGCCGCGATGATGGCACGCGAAAACTACGCCTTCCGCGAGGTCAAACGCCTCGAGGGAAACATCGGCTACCTCAAGTTCGACAACTTCGTCGACTCACCGGAGGCCCGCCAGACCGCCGCCGCCGCCATGACCTTCCTCTCCCACTCCGACGCGCTCATCGTGGACCTCCGCGAGAACGGCGGCGGAGACCCGCACATGATCGCGTTCCTGACCAGCTTTCTCTTCGACTCAAAGACTCACCTCAACGATATGGTGGACCGTGACGGCAAGGTCGTGGAGGAATACTGGACCGAGAGCGACGTGCCCGGGCGTCGGCTCGCGGCGGACACCCCGATCTACGTCCTCACCAGCGGCTTCACCTTCTCCGGCGCCGAGGAATTCTGCTACAACCTCCAGAACTTGCACCGCGCGACCATCGTGGGCGAAACCACCGGAGGGGGTGCGCACCCAGTGAAAGTGGTGGGCGTGCGCGGCACCGTCGCGCTCCGCGTCCCCTTCATGCGCGCCTGCAATCCCATATCCAAGAAGAACTGGGAGGGTGTGGGGATCACCCCGGACATTGCGACTCCCAGCTCAGACGCGCTCGAGAAAGCCCTCGGGGAAGCACGCAAGTCCGGCCGTCGACGTCGGTAGCGGAATCCGCAACAATGCACCGCCGCACGCGTACAACCACCAACCACGTGGGGCTTTGGTGAAGGAGTTTTCCTATGGCCGCGCCCGTCGTTCACTTTGAAATCGGCTGCAAAAACCTTGAGCCCACCAAGAAGTTCTACGCCACCGTCTTCGGCTGGGAGTACATGCCCCAGATGCCCAACATGGGCATGCTCGCCAACATCGGCCCCTTCAGCCAGACCCCCACGCCCGGCATCGGCGGCCACATCAACAGCCTCGGGCACGAGCCGCATCAGTACGTCACGGTGTACCTGCAGGTGGACGACATCACGGCGACGCTCGCCCACATCGGCAAGGCCGGTGGCTCCACGCTCATCCCCAAGACCGAGGTCCCCGGCATGGGCCACTTCGCATGGTTCAAGGACCCAGAGGGCAACTGCCTGGGCCTGTGGACGCCCATGATGAAGAAGTAGCCGAGATGCAACGCACGCCAAGACGCTGGCGGTGGCTCGTGGCCGGGTGTGTCGTGCTCATCCTGATGGGCGCGACGCACCTGGCCGCACACTTCGCCGGCCTGCCTACCCCGCGAGACAGCGACGAGGCCACGCTCCTCCGGCTCATGCGCGAGTACCACGACCCCGACCACGGCAGGACCACGCTGGAAATCCTGCAGGGCTTCAGCCTGTTCTTCACGGCCGCGTCCTGGACCATCGCGGCCCTCACCCTGGTGTTGTGGCGTTCGCTCCGCGATCAGCCCGGGGCCGTGCTGCGGCGCACCGCCTTGGTTTTGGTCGGCGCGTGCGCGGCGTTCACGGTGACTTCCATTGTCTACTGGATCTGGCCCCCCACCGCGTTTCTGGGCGTGGCCACCGCCTTCTTTGCGATCAGTGCTTTCCGTGATGGGTGACTTCTAGAGGCACCCGCCCCCCGAGAACGCCAGTAGCAACTGGTCGATGTCCGCCGTGTCCGGGTACAACCCATCGTTATTGAAGTCGATGTCGTGGCAGTTTGGCGCGTTGGAGCACGACCCACCGCTGAACACGCTCAGCATGTCGTCGATGTCGGCCGTGTCCGGGTACAGCCCGTCGTTATTGAAGTCGATGGAGTCGCAGTTGGGCGACACCGTGAGGGTGTAAGGCCCGCCCAGCGTTGCGCCACGGTGGACGTGGATGTAGTACGTCCCGGCCGCGACCACGCGGGTGGCGGTGGCGGTGTAGTTCCCGTCAAAGTCTGAATCGGACGGGTACGCTGTCTGGATCACAGCGCCCGAGGCGTTGTGCAGCGTGAGCACGACATTAAGGTACGACCAGGACGCGCCCGAGTAGGTCGCGGAGAGGGTGGTGGTCGCGCTGACGGGCACGCGGAACCAGTCGTCGTCGTCGCCCAGGATGAGGTTTTCGGAAGGGCCCGCCCAGAGGTTGCTCGCGGTAGCCTGCGTGTCGTTGTTCTCGTACTGATCGTCGGGTGGCGCTCCGTAGCGGGCCACGAGCCCGGCCTTGTCGCCCTCGCTGATGTAGAGGCGGTTGCCCATGGTGTTCTGGTACTGGGCGTACGCGGGCAGGCACTGCATGGTGCTGCACGAGAGCGCGCAGCCGCACGACGAACCGGCGCCGCAGCAGTTACTGAACGCGCAGCCGTCGTAGAGCATGATGCTCTCAAAGTCGAATGGGCCCACCGTCGTGGCGGTGTTTCGGATGCTGAAGTTGCCCGAGTACCCCGCCTGGATATTGCCCGTGTTGATGGTGACGTACGACCCGCGGTCCGGGCGCTGCTGCTCATGCCACACGCCCAGGGCGTGCATCAGCTCGTGGCAGATGATGTAGTTGTACGTCCAGTTGAACAGGTTCACGGTCTGCTGGCCGCCGGTGCGGCCCACGGACGAGTTGTTGCCCGTGGAGTTCTGCACCATGATGTAGGCCGACTGGTTCGTGCGGGGCACGAACTGGATGTTCGCGTACGACTCCAGCTCGTCCATCGCCGCCCGGAGCAGGGCCGCGTTGCCCGACGTCACGTTCGCGTTGACGGTGTAGGGCACGATGCCGCTGGGCCAAAGGTTCGCGGCCCACGTGCTGCGGTCCTCAAACTGGAACGGCAGGTTGCAGGGCTCGATGTGGTCCTCGTGCTCGATCGGCGCGGACGACACCTGTGCACGGAGGGTGGACGCCGCGGCGGCGAGCACAAACGCAAGAATAACTTTGGAATTCATGGCAATCATCGATTCCGTGGGACTGTCCGGTGAACGAGCGTTCGGCCAGAGTATTGCAGCCGCTCTCTGTACCTTCAAAGTCGTGCATCGGTTGCTCTCAGTTCGGGTTGTTTTTGCACGTCAGAGGCCCCAAGAGGTTCGCGTATAGTGCCCCATGACGACCCCTGCGACGCCCACCCCCGCTCCCGCCTCCCCCACTCCTGCCCCAGCACCGGGTCAGGTGGGCAGCAAACCTGTTATCTCGTTCGAAGACTTTGCGAAGCTCGACCTCCGCGTGGCGAAGGTCACGAAGGTCGAGCCCCACCCCAACGCCGACAAGCTGTACAAGCTTCAGTTGGACGACGGCAGCGGCACGCCGCGGCAGATCTGCGCTGGCATCCGTGCCAACTACCAGCCCGAGGAATTGCTGGGCCAGCGCATCGTGATCGTGGCCAACCTCGCGCCACGCATGCTCCGGGGCGAGGAGTCCCGCGGCATGCTCCTGGCCGCCAGCAACGTTCCCAAGGACGCCGCGGCGGATGCTCAGCGGCAGGTCGTGATCCTGACCACACTCACGGATATCGGGCCCGGCGCGATCGTGAGCTGATGGGCGGATTCAAGTCGGCCGTGACATTGGCATTGCGCTGTTTGGGATGGTGTTTCATCCCGCAGCAGTGTTCCCACGAACAGAAGGCACTTCGCGGCGTCCATCCGGTCGCCCTGCTGGTGCACACGGCCCGGGCTCAAAACGTCGCGTTGTCCTCCCACTTTGACACGATCCCCGCTCAGTGCACGCCCGGGGGTGGCGGCTCGCACCGTGGTCCCGTGGTACGCGAACCTGTGCCCACCGGGGAACCGCGGGCGGGGGTTGCGCTTAGCGGTCCCGCGTCGGCGCGTCGCCGTGCTTCTCGGCCACCTTGCCCGCCTCGGCGGCGTTGAGCGACGCGACGCGTGCCTCGAGCAGCACCTTGGCTGCCTCGAGCTGCAGGTCGATTCCCTTGGCGAGGAGGTCGTCGGGGTTGGCGTCGGCGTCCTTGCTTGGGGTGTGCGACACGCCGTGCTCGTCGAGGCGCAGGATGTCCGCGTCGCGGCGGATGTTGAGGGACTTGCTGAGCTGCTCGGGCAGCATCTCGATGCGCATGGCAGGCTCGACGCCCCAGATGGGCTTGCCCGGACGGCGGTGGATGATGCTGTTGTCGGGCAGCATGTAGTAGTTGGTCGTCACCTTCATCTTGGTCGCCTGCGTGAGCGACCAGACGTTCTGGACACTGCCCTTGCCGAAGGTGCGCCAGCCGAGCACCATCGCGTCGATGGGCTCGTACTTGCGGCCGTCTTCGTCGGTGTATCCCTGCGAATAGCAGGACACCGCGCCCGAGACGATTTCGCTCGCGCTCGCGGAGCCTTCGTTGGTCAGGACCACGACAGGGATGCGCGCGAGCGACGCGCGGGCGGGGTTGGTGTAGCCCACGACCTCCACGTAATCACCCGCGGCCTTGGCCTTCACGATGGGGAGGTTCTCATAGGGCAGGAACCGCTGCGCGATGTTCACGGCCTGGTCGAGCAGGCCGCCCGGGTTGTACCGCAGATCGAGGATCATCGCCTTGAGGCCCTGGCGCTTCATGACAGCGATCGCGCGGTCGAGCTCCTGGGTGGATTCATCCGCGAACTGCGTGAGGCGCAGGTACCCCACGCCCGAGTCCTTGTCCACGAACCAGTCCCAGGCGTCCTCGCGGGCGCCATCGCGCTTCCAGCCCTTGACGGTGGCGACGCTGATCGGGGCGCGGGTAATGCGGAACTCGATCTCTTCCTTGGGCGCCTCGGGCGGGGCCTTGCCCGCGTCGAGCGCGACCTTCTTCTCCTCGTCGGTGGGCTCCTTGCCCGCACGCTCGACGGTCAGCACGACGGCCGTGCCTTCGCGGCCGGTGATGATGTCCACGACCTGGTCCAGCGACAGCCCGAAGACGGACTTGCCGTTGACCTTGGTGATGATGTCGCTGGGGTGGACGCCCGCGCGCTGGGCGGGCGTGCCCTCGATGGGCGTCACCACACGGACGGCGAGGTCCTCGGTGTTCTCGATCTGCACGCCGATGCCGACGAACCGGCCCTGCGTGTTCTTCTCGAACCGACGCACCTCGTCGGGCCAGATGATCTGTGTGTAGTCGTCCAGCTTGCTCACGCAGCCGTTGCCGAACTCGTGGAGCAACGCTTCGTTGGGCACCGCGATCGAGCCGGCATTGGCGCCGAGCAAGCGGTCGAGCATGGAGCTCACCTGGAACTGGTCCATCTGGCGGGGCAGGGCCTTGACGGACTCCTGCTCGCGGGCGAGGGTCTCGAGGAATGTCTTGCGGGCCGCGTCGTCCTTGAGCCCAGGGAACGTCTCGGCAAGGTCGTCGGTCAGGACGAGCGTGCGGAGGTTGTCCAGCCCGCCGGCGACCATGGTGTTCACGGGCGTCTGCTCGACGTGCTCGCGGGCCTTCTGGATCGCGACCTCGATGGTGCGCTGGTCAATGCCCGCGAGCTTGTCGCGGAAGTCGTCGTTGAGCGGGTTGTACGGCGGGAGCGCCTTCTCCTCGAGTTCCTTCCGCCACGCCTGCGAAAGATCGAACAGGCGGTGTGGGGCGTACATGCGGATCATTTCCTGGCGCTGGCCCAGGCGCTTCACGTCCGGGCGGTAGACGCCGGAGAAGTCGTTCAGCTGGTCCAGCCACAGGAAGAGGGTCATCGCTTCGAGCGTGCGGTTCTGGGTTTCCGCCTCGCGGGCGCGGGCGTCGGCCTTGGTGATGAGGCCGGCGAAGCGCGGCTCCTTCACGAGCGCCTCGCGCTCGCCCTCGGGGGTGAGCATCTGGATCTCGACGGCGTGGCGCAGGGCCTTGATGAGGCCGCCCGCCTGGTCGGAGGTCTGAATGTACTTGTCGAGTTCGGCGTTGGCGGTTTCAAGTTCTTTCGCGCGGTCCACCTCACGGGCGGCGAGGTTCTTGAGCATCGCGTCCGCCGACGCCTTCAGCGAATCGGGCGCGCCGGTGATCTGCCCGTCGCGCATCTGCGCCAAGAGGTTGCGGAATGTACCTTCCTGGCCTGCGCGGGCGGCGGCCCACAGGTCTGTGCCCCACTGCGCGGTCGCGCCGGTCGACGGCGTGACTACCTGCTGCCCAGGCTGCTTGGCGGCCTGCTGAGTCGGCGGAGGGGCGACGGACATCTGGGCGTGCGACACGCCGGCGAAGGCAAACGCCGCGGCAAGGAGTGCGGACGTCAGGGCGCGGCGCGAGGGGTGCAGCATGTACAACCTTTCCGGGGAAGGATCACACTCAGCCAGCGGGGACTACGACGGTTCTTTGTCGTCCGTGCGGTCGCCCGGTTCCGGCCAGCCCTGTCGGGGCGGTCCGGCAACATGATATAGGACTGGCGTAGGCGGTCTGTTCGGGCAGGGCCTCACCAGCACGCTTGCCCGCTGGGATCGCACGAGCTGGAACATCAACAC